>JBDTZO010000244.1:0-78306 GCA_040005135.1 Acidobacteriota bacterium
ACGGCCGACGCCAAAACATCAGCGTCACGCCTGAGATATCCAAGGGCAATGGCTTTGTTTTTCAAACGAATGACGAAAACGGTATGATGCCAGCTACGCCGATGCCCGGCAGAGTGAAAGTATTCGGGCAAACCGAGCCGACAGCTCCGGCAGCACCAGCGGTTCCGACAGCCATCATGGCAATGCCCGGACGCGTGCTGTAGCCGGCTGCCTTAAATCTTGTAGTATAGCCGGGACTCGACACGAGCTCCCGGCTTTTTGATATTTGGCCGACTGCTAGCTACCCTGTTTTTGTAACGCCTCTTTGGCGACCATATTTGCGCGTTTACTGTAGTCGCGGGCTTTTTCCATGATGGCCCGGTAGTTTTCGCTGCGGGTCTTGAACTCGTCTTTGACCTTTTCGCGAAGAGTGCCGTTCTTGGGGTCGTAGTTGTCGCGGAGGGTGCGGGCGGCCTGGCGGTATTCTTCGAACGCCTGCAACTCGAGCTTGAGCGATTCTTCTTTCAAACGCAGATACTCGCGATAGTCGTCGTTTATCTGCATTTCCTGCGCTTTTTGAAGTTTGTCGACGGCGTCGTTTCCCGACGAAGCTCCGTCGTTGATCAGGTAGACGACGTCGTCAGCGATCTTTTTGGCTGCAACGGTGTCATTTTTCTCCATCGCGGCCTTAAGCTGCTCGCGTTTGCCGAGTTTGGCCCCGTCACCTTCGTTCGCGTCATAGAGCACCTTGATCTTGGTCAGGTCTTCGTTGGCGGAGGCGACAAGTTTGGCCGCCTCTGCGGTCTCGTCGGCAGGCCCGAGGATGTCGATACCGCTCGAGTTCCCAGACCGTTTGCACGACGCCGACGCTAAAATGCACAACAGTACTGCGCATATCATCCAAACGCGTGCGTAAGCAAATATTTCAGAAAGTCTCGATCTCATTGGTATCAATAACAACAAGGGTAACCGCGATCAGCGCGATAAGTTCATCTTCAAATTTACCATCCTTCTTATCCGTTGCATTCCTGTTAACACTCTCAGAAAAGTTTAAGATCAGGGTTATTCTTACGCCGCCAGACGAAGCCATCTAGCACGTAATGCGTCAGCTGCGGTACAGCCAGGAGCGGGACGAGGTACATTTTCCACGTTCCGATGTCCCAATCTCCGCCAAACAGCCATTGTCGCTCGTGCCACACGCCCCGATTCCAGAATAGCTCTTCGAAATACGCGATCGCCCAGAGCGTCGCGAGAAAAACGAGCCAGTTTGATGACAGGGTTCGATAAACCGGCCCCGTCGATCGTCGGCGCATCTTTGCGTACACGTATATCAATGCGAAATATGGTACGCCGTGGATAATGACGTTAGTGACCGTGAACGCGTAATCCGAATTGAACCAGACTATGCCAACATACCAGCAAACGGCGGTGGTCGCCACGACGATGTCCTTACCGATGTTCACGAAACCGGTCGTGGAATAAAGATAAATGGACTTAGCAAAATAGGCGGTCAGGGCGATGACGTAGACGGGAAAGAGCACCGTCTCGACGAATGTCGGGATCGAAACAAAATCATCTTTGACGAACCATTCGAAATTTCGCGGCAGACGCGTCATCCAGAAAGCGAGCGGATAAACCGACGCGAGGTACACCGCCGCGGTGTCGATCCACCACGTCCACCTTGCCGTTTCCCGCAGTTTTCGCCGGTAAAGATTGACCCAGCCGTACTGCTGCCGGACAAAATGAAAAACCGCGATCGCGGCAAGCACCTTCCAAAACGTAAGTTCACCTTCGGAATACAACGCGACGCCGAGAGCGTACCCAAAGATCGGCACAAGCGTATAAAGCCAAATCCGCCGTTTGAACTCCGCTTTGTCGAAATAAACCCGAAAACTCGTCGACCAAACGTGAGCGACATCGATGAACAGCACCGCTCCGACCCACGTCCACTCCGGCGACTCACTGTTGAGCACGCCGAACTGCCAGCCGACGACGAGAAGAGCCAACGACAAAACTGCGCTGCCGAGAAACACGGTCAGATCGATCTCACGTGAGAACAACCAGAGATTTGAACCGCCGAGATGCAGAGACGCAGAAAGATCGGTACTGCTCCTCGGATTTTGTCCTGTTACCTCTTGCATTTCTCAGCGTCTCTGCTTCGCCGCGGCTAATATCTCTTTTGCCGCACGCAATCCATGATAAAACGCTTCTTCGAACAGCGCCACGCCGCTGAGGTCGGTATGGGCGAAATGGATATTGCGGTACGGTTTGACGACCTGTTCGCGGATGCCGCTCCAGATAAAATTTGGCCGTGGGCTGATCATCGCGTGGCCCCAACGCATCACATCGAGACGTGTCGTGAGTTCATAGATATCAGGATGCGCTCGCGCGAGATCGGTGAGGCATACATCGGCAAGCTGGCGCCAGTCGTAATTGAATAGCGTCGTCCGGCCGTTCGGTTCCGCACACATCGGGTAGTAATAGGTCAGTATCGTGGGGCCGTAGTCGATGCCCTTTTGGTGCGTCGCGGTTACGTAGCCCAGCGAAGGGCTTTCATAGAGAACATTGTCCCACGAGAGCGGAAAGTCCTTGGTAAATCGCGGTTTTGGACGGTCTTTCAGAAATAGGTTAGCGACGAACCACGCGTTATGCTGAAACTCGGCGGCCGAAAATGGCGGCGATTCGCGAAATCCGCGGATCACCCAGGGAGCAGTAAAGATCGGCGATGCATAGATCACCCTTTCGCAATGTATGCCCCGCAGTTCGGTCCCATCAAGGACAATTACGTCGACGCCATTTTCGGTCGGCACGACCGAAACGACCATTTGCGAGCGGCGGACATTATCGCCAACCTTCGACATAAAGTGGTTGACGAATTGACCGTTTCCCTCGGGAACGGTGATGAACGGCTGCGATTCGACACCGCTCTTGCGCACGCGGGCACAGAAATAGTAAAGGCCGACCCACGCCGAGGCTTGAGCCAGTTTCAGGCCGTAATCGTCTCGGGTCGCGTAATCGCAGTACCAGAAAAGGCGTTCCGACGTAAAGCCGTTCTGCCGAAGCCAGTCGGCGAACGAGATACGGTCGAGTGACGTGACCTGCACATCGTCCGAACATGTCTCAAGCGGAACTGCGAATGCACGCCTCCCACGCGCGTCGCGCCAGTTTACCCATCCGTCGATCTGCCGCTGAAACTCGGCGAACTGACGCTTGTCGTCCTCACTCGCTCCGACGGTTAGGTACAGGCCCTCATACCAACGGCCCTTATAGAAAACACGCTCCTCCGGCTCGCGGCACAGATACTGTTCCTTTACGACGAGTTCGCCCTGAGCGTCGCGGCCGTCGAGGAGGTCCATTTCTTCGAGCAGTGGGATAAGATCGGTATTTTCCTGGAACGGCACCGGCAAATAATGCGCTCCCCAGGGATATCCGACAGGATCGCCACGACCGCTCCGTGCGGTGCCGCCAGGTTCCTTTTCGAGTTCGAGGACAACAAAATCGTCGAAGTTCTTTCGCTTAAAATCCCATGCCGCTGTCAAACCTGCGATACCAGCTCCCACGATCGCCACCTTTTTTGACTGCCATTTATCCGCAGAAACTTCGAACGTTCGGTTTTCCCGCAGGATATGCCCAAGTCCCGCCGATTGGCCGATGATCTCACCCTCGGGAAACGCGCTCGACTCCGCGGAGCTGCAAGCGGAAAACGCTAACGGTGCCCCGAGAAATAAGGTCAATAGTTCTCGTCTGGAAAGATTCATTCGGGCATTATCAACAGGGATAAAGAGGATGAAAGTAATCTAATTTATGAGGTCTCGAAGAGCGTCATTCATGTTCAGTTTTTGATCGAATCGGTTTTCGAATCGTCAATACTGCAGCCTCGGATTGCCAAAATTCACAACCATTCCGACCTCGATGCCGGTTGTTTTCAGATAATTGAGAACCTATGCGTAATGCTCCTTAGCGGTAACGTCTTCATAAAGCATGGCCTTTTCTCGCATCTCCTGTATCCCTCTTATCCCTGTTTACGTTTACTGCTCAAACTTCCGCCATTCAGCCTCGTAGTAGCGAACGAGGGCCTGATTGTCCAAACGGTTGACCTCGATCTCTTCGTCCGGGCGAGAAGTGTCGTTGGAAAATTCGAACATGGACGCGAACGAATTGTCGTTGAGAAACCGGAGTTCGAGGTTTGGCGGCGGTTTTGTTGGCGGATCGAAGGGTTGCAGCTTGGCAAGCGCATAGCCCCAAATGCCGAAACTAGGTACGGTAGTTTGGTATGGCCTGACAGTAAATCCGACGGTTTCAAGCGTCTTGACGATACACCAGAACGATTTTCGGGCAACCAGCGGGGACGTTGTTTGAATAACGACTGCAGAGTCAGGCTTGAGTTTTTTTTTGAGCAAATTATAGAAACGCGTCGTATAAAGCTTGCCTAACGCAAAGTTGTTCGGATCGGGAAAATCCACGATCGCAATATCAAAGGGTTCGGTATCGTGGCTATCGAGCCAAACAAAGGCGTCACCGTTGGTGAGATGGACCCGCGGATCGTCGAACGAATGTTTATTTAATTCGCCTAAGGCCGGCACGGCGTACGAAATATGCGTCATATCGGGATCGAGATCGACGATCTGGATAAACTCGACCGAAGGATATTTTTCGATCTCGCGGAGGGCGAGGCCGTCGCCGCCGCCGAGCACGAGAACGCGTTTTGGTGTTCCGTTGAATGCCGCGAACGCCGGGTGGACAAGAGCCTCGTGATAGCGATACTCGTCAAACGAATTGAACTGGAGGTTTCCGTTCAGGAAAAGAGCGTAACCGGTCTTGCCCTTAGTGACGACGATCCGTTGATAGGGTGAGCTTTTGGCGTAAATTATGTTGTCGGCAAACAGCGCGTCTTCGGCCATCGTGGTCAACCGGTCGGCCTTGATAAATCCGATCGCGAGCAGGACAAGTATGACAAATCCCTGGACCCGCATTATCGTCACGCTCTTTGTGATAAGCGGCCCGAGCAGCCACGTTCCCCAGATCCCAATGCCGGCGTTCAGCATGCCGAAGAGCAGAGACGTACGGTTAAGGCCTAGCTTCGGGACGAGAAATAAGGGAAATAACAGCGACGCGACAAGCGCCCCAATATAGTCGAAGGCAAGAACACGTGAGATGAGGTCTTTGAAATCGAGTTCGTCCTGCAGGATCCGCATCAACAGTGGGATCTCGAGCCCGACAAGTGTGCCGATGACGAAAACAATGCCGTAGAGGACCACGCTGAAATATGAAAGGTGGGCGAACGTCAGGAACAGCAGCGGTGCCGAAAAACCGCCGACGACCGCGACCGCAAGCTCGATCTCGACAAATTTTTCAGCGACATTCTTATCGACGAATCGCGACAGCCACGAGCCGACACCCATAGCGAACAGATAAATGCCGATGATTATCGAAAATTGGGTTACCGAGTCGCCGAGGACGTAGCTTGAGAGAGTTCCGGCAAGCAACTCGTATATGAGGCCGCAGGTGGCGATAACAAAAACGTTTAGAAAGAGTAATGGAGCGCGTTTCATTGAAAGAGATAATGGATAAAGGACAAGGGATAAAGAAAAGCTCGAACTTTATCCTTCATCCTTGACGCCTCTACCCTTTCAGCTAATTTCCTTGTATTGCGGCGGCGATGATCATTGCGATGCCGATGATCAGCGAACCAATGATCACCGCGAGACTTATATTCTGGTCTTCCTCGATCTCTTTTTTGACTGAGAACGGGGCGACGAGCACCACGATCAAAAACGCGATCGCAAAAACGATCAGTCCGATGGCGACGAATATGACCGTTGCCTCGATCACACTCCAGATCTCATCAAGTTTGACGATCAGCCCGAAAGTCGGGGCAATTGATGCAAGATTTATCATTATTTTCCTCCACGAAATCCCGTATAGATGAACGGTACACCAAGACGCGAATGGCTGCCTGAATTAGCAAGTTCGACACCGAACCAAGACGAGGTCGCATACAACACAAGTACGCCAAACCCAAACACCATATAAAGTTTCTTCAGCATTTACAGCTCCTGATCATCGCACTAATCGTCAGAGTCGTCCGAGCTGCTCGAACCGCCCGTCGACTTGAACATACTATCCTTCCACCGGCCCGCTTCGAACGAGATCTTACGCAAAAGCCCGAGTAGCGGAACTATCAGCAGCAGTATGAACGAGAAGCAGAAATTGACTCCGCGATTTACGTTCTGCTCGACCTTTATGGTGACCGGCATCGGCGTCTGCCATTTTTCCCACGTGCCCTCGACCCGCAGCGTGTACTTGCCGCCGGGCAGGGACGAGAGACTTGCGTCCGTCGACTTACCGCCCTCGGACCAGGATTCGCCGTCATCGACGCCGCTGTAATATTCGACGGGCACGTTTACCGATTCGACTTCCTGGCTTTGGTCGTTAACGAGATCGACGTCGAGGTCCGCCCACGAATTATCGACCTGTGCACCGGCGGTGATCCGAACATTGCTGTTTGGCTTGATATCGAAGGGCTGGCTGAAAACGGCCTGTGAGGTCGTCGCGTTGATCATCGGCGGCAGAACGATCGCCTGGCTCAAAACTGTTTTAGTAAATCCGGTGATCGGCACCATAAAGATCGCCACCACAAGCAACGCGAGGAGCGGCAAAAAGCCCCAGGTATAATAGAACCTGCCTGTGAACGGCTGATTTGGTGCGATGCCCCAAGGTTTGGGCAGGTCCGGGACGCCGAATATCTTGCTGATCTCGTCGTTGGTCATGTAAGTGCCCAGCGACCAGTTGATCTCATTCTGCGATATTTCTTGCGACAGCATTAAAGGCGGCGAAACATAATCGACCGCCCGAACTGTCTCGCCCTGCTCGACACGCCAGTAAAATTCGCCCTTGACGTATTCGACCGTTGCCGGAGCGTCCTGAAATATCTTGTACGTGCTGCCGTTGTAACGGACTGTCTGGCCCGCACCGATCGAACCTATCTGCTCGACCTCAGCCGGGTTAATCGGTTCGACAAAGTTCCAATGATTATCGGAATGAACAAGCCATCGAAAGCCGATCATCGGATTATAGAGCAGGTATTCGTGCCAAAAATACTTGATTCCGTCGAACGTGACGCTGCGGACGACTGCACCGATTATCTTGTATTTGACGTTGTCGGCAAACGTGCCTTCGGCACCGATCGGAGCCACAAAGTCCGGCTGATCAGGCGGCGGATTAAGGGTTTTGAGGTACGAGAGTTTGCCTTGGTTGACGTCGAGCAGCGAATTACAGTTTGGGCATGTGACGCGCTCGGCCTTGTCAGGGGCAATTAGAGCGAGCGGGCCGCCGCAGTTGGGACAGCCCATAGCGGCAACAGTAGTGCTGCGTGCCTCTCGCTGAACTGGGCGGGCATCGCCAAGGCCGATGTCGGCAAGGGTTACCTGCGTGCCAACGAACACCCATGGCGGCGTCATGCTGTAATCGATCGTGGCAAACGCATTATTCTTGCCGGCAAGGTCCGCGAATTGAAACACTTCGCCGGGCGTTAGTTTGTACGGGATCTCGCCTTCGGCGGCGGCATATGTTCCGCTCCCGCGCTCCTGGACCATTAGCGGCGTCGGGTTGGGGATCTCGGTGACGACCTGGCCCAGCTGCAGTCCCTCGAATGTCGGCAAAACCGTGCCCTGCGGCATTGGCTGATAGAATGTTAGATAGAATTTTCCCTGCGCCTCAGCCAGCCAGCCGACCCAGCCATTCGAGAATGTTGCGTACCATTCGTCCCACGATCCGCCTAGCTCATGCCGGAGCTGCGCCCGGCCGGTCAATTCGAATCTGGTGTCCCTGAAAGTCCCCTTGAGCCCGAGCTTTAGTGGAGATTCGGAATCGACGATCTCGGCGATCTTGCCCAGGTCGGTGAGGGCCCGGTCCGTCCGGGACACGGCCGATCGGCAGAACGGACAAATGACGACGATTGTCGAACCTGCCTTAAACTCGATCGGGCCGCCGCATGAGGGACAATTTGCCTGAAGTGTGCTCATACGTCCCCTCCGGCGGTGTCGAATTTAATATGGGTCTCGTGCTCGCCCCTTTCGATGCGCGTTATCATTACATTTTCGGCGCTAAGCCGCTCGCGAAGTTCGCGGTCCCAGTCCCATGCGGGCCGTGTTCGGCAGCAATATAGATTAAATGTTGCAGTCCCGTGTTCGGGATATGTGTGACAAGCGAGGTGGGATTCCGTCAACGCAACAAGGCCGGTCACGCCGCCTTCGCCGGCGAACTTATGCCAGACAGAGCCGACCGAGCTAAGTCCGAGGTCGTCCATTACCGACGAAAAAACGGCGCGAATGACCGCTTCATCCCGCAAGACATCCGCGTTGCATCCGGATGCTTCGACCAGCCATTCAGTACCGACGATCATTATTTTCCATCAGCAGAGCGGATTCGGACATCTTAGGAAAAGTGTAGAACCCATTGCCGTTTACGCTCGTAATGATTAAGTATAAAAGAAATATGACGAAGAAGACTATAACTAAAATTTGGAGGTTTGTCATATTTCTATTGGCAGCCGCAGGCATATTTTCGGCGTGTTCTTTTGGTCCGTCGGGCAACACCGGGACAACCAAAAACGCAAGCTACCTGCCGCCCAAGATCGTCGGAACGATTGCCGACCCAGAGATCGTCGAGAGCAGCGGGCTTACAGCCTCAAAATGCCAGCCTGATGTATTTTGGACCCACAATGATTCAGGTGACGATGCATTTATCTACGCAATGAACAGGTCCGGTGCAAAACTCGGAACGTGGGCAGTGCCCGGAGCTAACAATATCGACTGGGAGGATATTTCGGGCTTTAAGGACGCGGCGGGAAAATGCTTTATCTATATCGGCGAGATAGGCGATAACGACGCAAAGCGTTCAGAACACGCCATTTATCGAGTGCGGGAGCCGCGTGTGACCGCCGCAGATGCCGAATCCGTCAGGAGCAAGCCTTCTCAGTCTGAAACTGCCGAAGTACTTCGATTTACCTATCCAGACGGCGGTCACGACGCCGAAACGCTGCTCGTCGACCCCAAAACCGCCGAGATCTACGTAATGACCAAGCGCTCGAACGGCCCAGCCGGTGTATATCGACTCGGGACCAAGTTCGACAGCAATCAGATCGTTACAGCCGAAAAGATAGCTGAGGTCTCAATGCCCGCAGTCCCAAACGGTTTTGTCACAGGCGGCGATATCTCGCCCGACGGACGTCGTGTGATCATAGCGGACTATTCCGCAGGCTACGAATTCACACTGCCCGAGGGAGCGGCGAATTTCGACGAGATCTGGAAACAGCAGCCGGAGGTGGTCGATCTGGGCCGCCGCAAGGTTGGCGAATCTGCTTGCTACAGCCCCGACGGAAATGCGATATACGCTTCAAGCGAGGGCAAGAGCGCTCCCATTTTCGAGATAGAACGCCGGCATTGATCGTTATTTGATCAGTTCAAAGTTCCCTTTGCTTTCGATCGTCGTGTCGCGTACTCGATCGTGGATCAACACCTTTACTTGATATTCGCCCGGCACAAGACCGTTAGAGGAGAGGATCTTTGCCAGCGTCAAACGCTGACCCGAATCGCTAAGCCCTTTCCAGTCCTCGGCTTGTCGACGCACTTCTTTTCCGTCTTTGGTCAGCACGTAGTCGACATCAACGGCCGGCCGCAGCGTCGTTTGGTCAACCTGTGTATTGTAGACCTGGAGATAGATACCAATGTCTTGCCCCTGTTGGTAGACTCCCCCGAGATTGGGTACAACCTTGGTTTCGCCGATCACAAATTGAGTTCCGGTGTCGGAAGCCGTAGAAGATCGGAGAGTGGACGCAAGAATGAGCGAAGAGGCAGACAGCGTCTCCGCATCATATTTTGGAACCGTGAAACCGACGCTGACATACCCTCGATTGCCCGAAACCAGGTCGCGGACGATAACCTCGATCTTATAGATGCCCGGCGGCAACGCGACCGTCTTTTGATAGATCGAACGACGGGACCGGGCATCCGTTAGTTCCGGCACCGTCGAGGTCGACGCTACGGAATCCTCAAATATGCCTCCACGTTTATTCGAAACAGCAGTTATCCTGCCGAAAACGTTCATGGTTGCTTTGGCCACCCCGCCAGTCGTATCAAATGTCAGATCTTTGTTATCAGCCTGAATAGTAAAAGCGGTAATTACGCGTTCGTCGGATTGCTTGAAAAAATCTACCCTGACATCGGCCGAAAGCGGAGCGTTGTCGATCACAGGCCCGTCTGTCGACACGCGAAAGAGGTCCGTGAATTTAGCTGTCGGAGGCGAGTCTAACCTTGAAAGGCGGGCGATCCATGCGAGCGGCGTGTCTTGTTGGCGTTGATAGCCGCTGCTATCGCCGGACCGGTCTGTCGTGCGTCCAAGGCCTGAGCCGGCGGCGAGCGCATTCTTTTCGTCGGGACTGCGAGCGAGCCGGTATTCGCCCGTTCCGGTCGGGTCCACGAATTCTATCTCGACGCCATCACCAGGCCCGTCCATATGCCGGTAGAACCAGGTTTCGAACGGATAAGTGGTGGTTGAGCCTCCGCCTTCATAACTGGGCCGGTCATACGATCCGCCCGAGGGATGAGACTCTATCGAATCCGGCTTTCCCCACATCAGATAGATACGCCCACGATCCGTTTTCCAGCCAGGTATTCCTGAAGAGAAATGTTCATTAACGTACGCCATTCGTTCGTAGTACGCCTCACGATACTCGTTTACCTCAGTTTCAGGGTCGGGATCCCGAATCCGCCAGAAGGTATCGATAAAATTCTCACGTTCCTGATCGGTTTTAAGCAGCTCAAACGCTTTCCTTTCCGAAGGCGTGATTATGTATACCGCATCCTGATTTAACCAGCGTTTGAAAGCGGTGTCGGGCTCCGTCCTGGCGTTTCGCGGCTTATTCGGTGGCTCCGGTGAAACGGGCGTCGCCTGCGTCGTCTGGCACCAGGCGGGAATAGTGGCGATAACTGCAAAAGATCCGATCAGTAAGGATCTCTGAATGAATTTAATTAGGTACATATCTCTCCTGAATCAGAATCCCAGACCGAACGCCCTTGTGGGCTGAAAAACTAAGTTTCAAAACGTTCGGGCGTACGACTGCACAGATGTTCGGACGCCAAAAAAGGTTGGACTGGCCAATAATATCGTGCCAGTCCAACCCTTGTGATCAATTTGTAGTCAATTAGTCAGTGATCGTAAATTTACCCTTATTCTCGACAACTTGTCCGGTAACGCGGTCCTTGATCTCGACTTTGATCTCGTAATCACCGAGCGGCATGGCAGCGGTTGGGAGCAGTCTGGCCAATGTTAGACGCTGGCCCGAGTCGCTCATGCCTTCCCAGTTCTCCGGTTGCCGAAGAACCTCTTTGCCACCTTTCGTCAATATGTAAGATACGTCCACCGAAGGCCGCAATGTCGTCTGATCAATGTCGGCATTATATACCTGAAGATAAAGACCGACTTCCTGACCTCTTTTGTAAGCGCCGCTCAGGTTGGGAACGACCTTCGCATTTCCTACAACGAACATCTGTCCGATGTCGCGATCAGTGGTATTTCGCAATGTCGATGTCAGAATTAGGGACGACGTTGATAATTTCTTCTCATCATACTTCGGGACCGTAAATCCCATGTTAACTATGCCCTTGTTTCCGGTAACGACATCACGTACGACGACGTCCACCTTATAAGTGCCCGGGGCGAGGGCCATTGCCTTTTGATAGACCGCCTTTCGGTCCTTCATTTCGGCAAGCTCGCTTGCGGTTGCGTTCGTGACGACCGAATCTTCGAAAATACCAGAACGCTTACCAGAGACTGCCGTGATGCGGGCAAAGATATTCATTTTTGCAGTCTGAAGACCACCGCTATCTTCGAACTTAAGCTCCTTATTAGTGGTCTGGATCGTAAAGGCGGTGATCACGCGGTCGTCAGATTGTCGGAAGAAATCGACGCGGAGGTCAAATGCGAGCGGATTATTGTCGACGACCGGAGAATCGGTCAGCGAACTTTGGAGATCACTGAACTTTACGGCCGGCGGCGATTGAAGCCCGTTAATGATCTCTAAACGTCGGAAAGGTGAATCCTGCTCACGTTGATAATTGGAGCCGTTGGCACCCATCTGACCGCTGATACGATCGCTCTTATCCGAAAGCCCGAGCTGTTCGTTGGTTGTCAACCCAGCTCCCGGCACGGTCGCCAACGCATCCTTTTCGTTAGCGTCGCGAGCAATACGGTATTCGCCAGTACCGGTCGGGTCGACAAATTCGATCTCAATTCCGTCACCGATCCCGTCGAGATGTCTGTAGAACCACGTTTCAAACGGATACGTCGTCGTCGAGCCACCGCCCTCATAACTGGGACGGTCGTAGGAACCGCCCGACGGATGAGATTCTACCGAGTCCGGCTTGCCCCACGCAATATACGTTCTTCCGCGGTCCGTTTTCCACCCAGGAATGCCCGAAGCGTAGTGCTCGTTGGCATAGGCGATCCGTTCATAATATTCCTCACGGTATTCGTTTTCCTCGGTGTCGGGATTCGGATCGCGGCGTCGCCAGAAATTCTCGATAAAGTTCTCACGCTCCTCGTCCGTCGTGAGGGACATAAAGGCTTTTCGTTCCTCTTTAGTAATAATGTAAGCGACGTCATTGTTGATCCACTTTTTGTATGCCTCTTTCAACTCGGGTTTGAAGTTGCGCGGCTTATCGTTGGGATCGATGCTCGGTTTGGACTTGTCGGGCGTCTGAGCTGCCGCGACGAAAGCCGCAAAGGCCAATAAAATCAGGGCCAAAGCGAACTTACCTGTACTTCTCACTAATGACATAACACTGCTACTCCTTCTAACCGGGCCGAACCTTAAACTTTTGTCCATTTTTGCTCTTACGATTCTAGACAGATATCCGTATTAGTTCAAGATGCGAAAAAGAGGCTTTTAGGTTGCATCCGCCGCGACCTCAGCGTCGGTCTCACGTTTTTTGCCGAAGAGCCATGCGATCATTATCGACACAATGTATAAAACGATCATCGGGGCCGCAAATAGAAGCATGTTCGGGATGTCATTGGTGGGCGAGACGACGGCGGCCACGATCAGGATGACGATCAGCGAGACCTTCCACGTTCTGACCATGAGCCCCGCCGTCACCAGACCGATCCTGGCGAGTACATAGGTTATTGCAGGCATCTGGAAGATAAGGCCCATTGCGAGCATCACGATCGTGATGAAATCGAGATAGTCGTTGGCCTTTAGCAAAAGCTTAAACTCGTGCCCCACTCCTAATAGATAGCTTGCGGCCGGCGGAAATAGAACGTAATAGGCGAACGCAGCTCCGCCGACGAAAGACACGGACGAAAGGCCGACGAATGGGGTGATATATGCACGCTCGTGCTTGTACAATGCGGGCGAGATGAACATCCAGATCTGCCAGAGAAACAACGGAATTGAGAATGCGATGGCAGCGTAGAACGATACCGTCACGTAGATCATGTACGGTTCGATCGCGGTCGTGACGGTCATCCGTTCGTCGGCATTTGGCTGGCTGATCGCCGTTTCGTTGAACGGCACTGGAAGCCGAACACCCTTCGGGACGATGGCGTTGTTGGTCAACAGAGGTTCGGTCGTAAATAGGCCAATATTTCCTGCGTCGTCGCGCTCGACCACGGCGCTGACCGATGTGCCCGGCGAGATCAGCGCCGGCCCGAGGTTTGCAGCTTCGTCAAAAATGTATCGGCCGCTGTCACCCTCTTTAAGATTGCCGATGGGTGTCACGCCCTCGTCGCCATGCAGCCCGCTGACCGGTACGTTGCGTCGCGACGCATCGTTGAGAGCCTGTCGTATCGGAACGCTGAGAAAATTGTAAATGCCTTCGGAATAGTAAAAACATATACCAAAGGCTATTACCAAGATAACGGCACACCGCACAAGCCGCTTGCGCAGCTCGTCCAGATGTTCCAAAAAGGACATATGTCCGCCGCGTTCGGGCCCTAATTCCGTTTCCTTTTCGTCCATCGGGGTTGGCTAGAGCCAGTTTTTCTTGTCATTAATGTCGTCCGCGGTGTCCGGATCGGCCGCAGTCGTTCGTGGGCCGTCAATGTCAGCAGGATTTTGCGGTTTGAAAACGGCAGGATCCACTTCCGTGATCGAAGGGGCCGAGATCGCATCCGAATTACCGTCGTGAGACGACGGGCCGGCAATGGCTTCGATCCTCGCCACAGGGGCTGGAGCCGCCTCATCATCGGTTCGAAACGCTTTTACCTCTTCGTCGAAGTTTACCTCACGTTCCCACGTTTCCTTGAATTCATTGGTCGTACTGCGAAATTCGTTCATCAATTTACCGATCTTTTTAGCGTACTCGGGCATTTTGCGCGGACCGAGAAATATGAGGGCAACCAGAGCGATCAACATCAGCTCCGAAGTCCCTATCGATTCAAAAATGAACAAAAACACTTTACGTTACCTCTATCAGCCGTTCGCCCGCTGCTGAGACGGTTCCGATGACACGTGAATCGCCGATACTCGCGAGGAATCCTGTCACCTCTGACTCAGCCAGACTGATAAGCAAACCGCCAGCCGTCTGTGGGTCAAACAACGCGCTTTGCATCTCGCCGCTTACGCTATCAGCAATTCTAACAGTATCGCCGACGTACACACGATTGTTACGGTCACCGCGTGTGAGCATGCCCTGCGAAATCAGATAAATAACGTCTGGCAGCAGCGGAACCTCTTTAGAATCAATGGTTAACGTCACATTGCTAGCCTTTGCCACTTCGTATGCGTGCCCTAATAGTCCAAATCCCGTAACATCCGTACATGCATGTGCTGATGCAAGTAACATTGCTTTAGATGCAGCCGATGCGGATGTAGTCATTGCCGCGATCGCGGCATCGACCGTCGACTGCGAGGCTTGGCCCTGTTTCACCGCCGTGTTGATCGCACCCGTGCCGATAGGTTTGGTCAGTACGAGAACGTCTCCGGGCCTGGCCCCAGCATTGGTGATCACTTTATCAGGATGGATCGTGCCAGTAACGGCATATCCGAATTTCATCTCCTGGTCGTCCACGGAGTGGCCGCCGATAACAACCACATTCTCGGCGTTTAGAGCTGATTGGCCGCCAGCAAGTATCTCGCCAAGTACGTCCCAATCTCCCTTTTGCGGATAGCATACGATCGATAAGGCCGAAAGCGGCGTGCCGCCCATCGCGTATACATCATTGAGTGAATTGACGGCCGCGATCCGGCCATAAGTAAATGGGTCGTCGGCGACAGGAGTAAAAAAATCAACAGTCTGCACGAGGGCGATCTCGTCCGTGAGGCGAAAAACACCAGCATCGTCGGATTTATCAAATCCAACGATCACGTTGTCGTTGTTTTGTAATGGCAGCTTACTCAAAACTTGAGCAAGATCGCTTGGGGCGAGCTTGGCCACTCAACCCGCGCACGATACCATCTGCGTCAATCGCTTTCGCATCAAGGCATTATCTCCTTTAGTTTCAATAGGTTACCGTCAAACATCAAGCGGCTATCAAGATCTGGTACAACCGATCGAGGTCGTCAGTTCCGTAATATTCGATCTCGATCCGGCCGCTAGTACCTTTTTTTCCGGGAACGATCTTGACGTTCGTGCTCAGTTTCCGCATCAGCTTGGTTTCGGCGGTTCGAACATTTGCATCAATTTTCGGCTCAGAGGGCACGTAAGATTCTGGTTGCGACCGTTCTTTTACCAAATGCTTGACTGCTTTTTCCGTATCACGAACCGACAAGCCTTTATCGGCCGCCTGGTGCGCGATAACTCGCTGAATGTCTGCATCCTCGGTCAGCAGCAGTGCTCTGCCGTGGCTAAGAGAAAGCCGTCCCTCAACGACCAGACGCTGAACGTCATCGGTCAACTTTAACAACCTCATTGTCGTGGTTATCAAAGTTCGCTCTTTTCCGACTCGCTCAGAGACCATTTCCTGCGTAAGTCCAACGTTCTCGATTAGTCGTCTGTACGCGTTGGCCTCTTCGATTGGATTTAACTCGTGACGCTGAATGTTTTCGACCAGTGCGATCTCGAGCAGCTTATCGTCCGGCACTTCACGGACCA
Organism: Acidobacteriota bacterium; assembly: GCA_040005135.1. GTDB lineage: Bacteria > Acidobacteriota > Blastocatellia > Pyrinomonadales > Pyrinomonadaceae > OLB17. Next base: position 16,074 of record JBDTZO010000244.1, read on the forward strand.
CGGCCGGAACTCGTCGAAGTTCTGCCCGCTGGGCCGCGCGCCAGCGACGTTCACCGGCAACGATCTGATACCTTTTGCCCGCGGGGCGGAGCACGATCGGCTGGACAATTCCGTTTGTACGGATCGAAGCTGCAAGCTCGTCCAGTTTTTCATTTGCGAAATGTGTTCGGGGCTGCTCAGGATTCGGATCGATCAAATCTATGTCGACCTCGAGCATCCCGGCCTCTGCCGTCTGTGGTTTTTCGTCACCTAAAAGCGCGCTCAGTCCGCGGCCCAATGTCTGTCTAGCCATGTCCTAAAATCTCCGTGGCAAGCGCCATATAACTTTCTGCTCCTTTTGAACGGGCGTCGTACAACAATATCGGTTTTCCAAAGCTGGGAGCCTCGGCTAGCCTCACATTTCGCGGAATAACCGTTTTCAGAACCTGAGATCCGTAAAAGTCGCGTAGGTCCTTGGAAACGGCGGACGAAAGATTCGTACGTTCGTCGTACATCGTCAACAGAAGCCCCTCAATAGTAAGTTTCGGATTCAGTTCCCTTCTAAGCCTCGCCAGGGTATCGAAAAGCTCGGTCACGCCCTCTAGAGCATAATATTCGCACTGGATCGGCACCAGGAGCGAGTCCGCAGCCGTTAACCCGTTGATCGTCAGCAAGCCCAAAGAAGGCGGACAGTCGATTAGAATGTAGTGAAAATAGTCTTTGATACTGGCCAGCAGAGTCTTTAAGGCGTAACTACGGTCGGGCCTCTCTACCAATTCGATCTCGGCGCCAGCGAGATTCTTATCAGATGGAAGCACCCATAACGTCGGCAGCTCCGTAGAGAGCACAAGTTCGCGGACCGATTCACCAGAAATGAGTGCATTATATAGGGATTTCCGCGAATTTGCTCGCACAATGCCGGCGCCGGACGTAGCATTCGCCTGAGGATCGGCGTCCACGAGGAGAACCTTTTTATCCATGGAAGCGAGCGCCGCTGCGAGATTTACCGCCGTGGTCGTCTTGCCTACACCGCCTTTTTGATTGGCAATGGCAATGATTTTACCCATAAATTATTGGCGCAATTGATCTGCCGAGCAGAAATTCAACGTTAACATATTCGAAAGCGGTTTTCGAAAAGTGGAATGTGGTACGTACCACATTGGTGGTCGGAATGTGGTACGTACCACATTTTGCCGCCGTGATCCGTTTAAATTGGGCCGCGAGCGGGGGAGTTCTGAGCCGACAGATGAACAAGTACAGTAGAGATCGCAGCCGGCGTCAAGCCGGCGATGGTTCGTACCTGCGCGAAGTTACGTGGCCGGGCCCTTTCGAGCCTTTCGACCATTTCATGCGACAAACCGCCTATCCCAGCGAAACTGAACCGCTCAGGTACCTTTAATGCGTCATGGTGGTTCACCCGTTCGGTCGCGACCCTCTGCTTTTCGATATATCCGCTGTATAGCGAGTCAGCCAGCGCAGTATCAAGTTCGGCCGTACGAACATTTTCACGAAGTTCGGCCGGAAGAAGCCGGCGAATGAGTTCAGCATCGACTCCCTGTCGGTGAGATAATTGTGACAACGTAAAGGAATCCCCAAGATCAGCGCCCAAAAGCTCCGATAACCCTGCATATTCCGCCGAAGAACGCTTAAAGCGCGTCATATCAAGGATGTTTCGGAGCTTCGCGATCCGATCGCGCTTCTGATTAAATCGCTCCCAGTCCATATCGCCAACCAAGCCGGCTTCACGCCCCATGGGTGAAAGGCGTGAATCCGCGTTATCGTGCCGAAGCGTTAGACGTGCCTCTGCGCGAGAAGTAAATAAACGATACGGCTCGTCGACTCCATGCCGGATCAGATCGTCGGCAAGAACGCCAATGTACGCCTCTCCTCGCTCGATGGTAAAAGGCTCCCGTCCCTCGACGGCAAATGCGGCGTTTATTCCCGCTAACAGACCCTGACACGCAGCCTCTTCATATCCAGTCGTACCGTTTATCTGACCGGCTAGAAACAGACCGTCCAATCGTGTCGACTCCATAGTGGGCCGCAATTCACGTGGATCGACGAAATCATACTCGATCGCATAACCGGGCCGAACGATCTGCACGGCATCGAATCCGTCGATCATTCTAAGCAAAGCCAGCTGGAGTTCGGAGGGGAGCGAGGTCGAAAACCCATTTAGATAGACTTCGTTAGTGTTATGTCCTTCCGGCTCAAGAAAGAGCTGGTGACGGTCTTTGTCGGCGAATTTTACGACCTTATCTTCGATCGACGGGCAATAACGCGGGCCTATTCCCTGAATTTGGCCGGAATAAAGAGGCGATCTGTGCAAATTGGCTCGAATAGAATCATGGACAGCCGGGGTCGTATAGCCAATAAAGCACTGGATCTGGGGCTGCTCGATCTTTTCGGTGGCAAAGGAGAATGCTACGGGCTTATTATCTGGTGGTTGCGGCTCAAAAGCGCCCCAATCGATCGTGCGGCCGTCGAGCCGCGGCGGCGTTCCGGTCTTGAGACGTCCAACGGGAAACCCGAGCATCTTTAGATTCTCCGCCAATTCGATCGACGCCGGTTCACCAGCCCGGCCTGCCGAGAATGTTCGCTTGCCGGTATGAATGGTGCCATTGAGAAACGTTCCGGTTGCGATGACGATGGACTTCGCTCCAAATCGTCGCGTATCCTGCAGCTCCACACCGATAACTCTATTATTTTCAACAATTAGCCGAGTCACAAGGCCTTGCCGGAGGTGCAGGCCGGGCGTTGCTTCAAGCACCCGCCGCATCTCGATCCGATAAAGGGCACGGTCAGCCTGGGCTCGCGGCGACTGGACCGCAGGGCCGCGGGACCGATTGAGAAGCCGAAACTGAATGCCGGTTCGGTCGATTATCCGACCCATTATTCCGCCAAGCGCGTCGATCTCACGGACAACGTGTCCTTTAGCGATCCCGCCCACGGCAGGATTGCAGGACATTTGGCCGATAAGGTCCAGATTGATGGTCACGAGTGCTGTTTCAGACCCCAAGCGTGCGCTCGCCGACGCAGCTTCGCACCCCGCGTGCCCGGCGCCTATTACGATCACGTCAAACTTCTCGTCAAACATATGAATTCGGAACCGCGCCCTACAGGAAAACCTCTATTCTAGCCCAAGCACGCCCGATTGCAAGGTTTTACAAAGCTTGCCCTTACAATTGACCGCGTATTTTTCCGCGAATGGATCTATTTCGCGCTTATCATTCAACACTTCCTTTCCGTCATAGTGCAGTCCGATATGGCGTCCTGAGCATTCCACAGTTCCCTATTTTTGGCGTCGCAAACCGCCAGTGAGAACACGCATTGGCGACCCTGCATTGTTTGTCTCTAACAGGAGGCTTCCGGAACGACCACAAAAATCGATTTGGCATTCGTATTGCGTTAAAAATGGGAGCAATGAAAGCCGTATCGAAACCTTACCAGTCGGAGATTCCCTCGGGCGAGCATCTCGTCAGTGCCCATGTCGGCGACGCATCGGGACCGACGCTGATCGTCGTGGGAAGCCTGCACGGCAATGAACCGGCGGGATACCGAGCACTGTTGAATGTTTCTGTACAGCTTGAGTCGATGGAAAAATGGCTAAACGGCCGTGTTTACCTGATCGCAGGCAATACTCGAGCATTAAATGATAGTGTCCGGTTCATCGACTACGACCTCAATCGCTCGTGGACGAGAGCAAACATGGCATCTCTTCGAACTCCGCGGGCCCAAAAGACATCAGAGTACCGCGAACTCGCCGAGATCGATGGAATTCTTGACTCCATCCTTATTACTGCCCGTTCTGAAGTCTACATCCTTGACCTCCATTCGACATCGGCCGACGGCGAGCCGTTCGCCACGGTAGGTGATACTCTCCGTAATCGTAAATTTGCCCAAATGTTCCCGATAACGATCCTCCTAGGCATAGAGGAGCAGCTCGAGGGTACATTGCTTGAGTATTTTAACAACGCAGGGGCGGTAACTCTCGGATTCGAGGGAGGCCAACACGATTCCGATGAGACTATCGAAAATCATACAGCGCTCGTATGGCTGGCGCTTGTGAACACAGGCATCTTAAACGCAGATGCGGTTCCCGATCTCGACACACACAGAGATCGTCTCGCCGCGGGCAAACGAGGCTCTCGAGTGGTAGAAATACGGTATCGCGAAGCCATAACGGCGGACGACGCTTTCCAAATGAATCCCGGATTTAGCAACTTTGACCCGATCGTGCGGGGACAGATACTTGCAACGAATATTCGTGGCCCTATCCGCGCACCCGAGGACGGCCTCGTGATCATGCCCCTGTACCAGAAATTGGGCGAAGACGGTTTTTTCGTAGGACGTCGAGTCGCAGGATTCTGGCTAGCCCTGTCAGCCTTTCTGCGGCGAACCAAGGTGCAGCGACTGATGCCGTTTCTGCCGGGCGTTGCAGCCGACCCTGACGATCCGGACACATTGATCGTCGACACGCGTATCGCCCGATACTTTCCACTCCAGATATTTCACTTACTTGGCTACCGCAAACTGAGATGGACCGCTAGCGATCTGCTGGTAACACGCCGAAAACACGACACTCAGAGTCCTTTTATAGAACGAACGGAGTAACCGATGGGAGATCACAGCGTATCCAGTAAATACGACGAAGAGCAGATGCGAGCCTTTACTCTCGCGGTGTTGAACGATCTTCAGGCTCTCGACGAAATGCTCGCGGCCGGGGCTTTTGAAAACGACATCCTACGGATCGGTGCCGAGCAGGAAATGTTCCTCGTCAACTCCGCAATGAGGCCTGCTCCGTTAGTCACCGAGATACTCGCAAGCGCCCGCGACGGCCGGCTCACGACCGAGATCGGTAAGTTCAATCTCGAAGCAAATCTGACGCCTCGCGATCTAGGCGGTGACTGCCTGCGATTGATGGAGGACGAGCTCAACGAAATTATCAATGTCGTCCGTGATGCAGCCCGGGTTTATGGTGCGGGTGTAGTACTGGCGGGAATTCTGCCCACGATCCAGGCCTCAGACCTTTGCCACGACAACATGACGCCCAATCCGCGTTATGAGGAGATAGACCGGGTCGTTACGATGCTTCATGGTGAAAATCGCGTGATCCAGATCAAGGGCATCGATGAATTGCAGATCACGCTTCAAGACACATATACCGAGTTTTGTAACACCAGCTTTCAGATGCATCTGCAGGTCGGCATAGATGAGTTTGTGCGTTATTACAATTGGGCACAGGCTATTTCCGCAACCGTCCTGGCCTCTGCGGTAAATTCACCGATCCTTCTCGGACATCGTCTCTGGCACGAAACGCGCGTGGCATTGTTCCAGCATTCGACCGATACCCGATCGCTAACTCACAAAAAACGAGATCAGACGCCGCGAGTAAATTTCGGTGACCGATGGGTCGATGAATCGGTCATCGAGGTGCTCCGCGAAGATGCGATCCGTTTTCGCGTGCTTCTCACGCAGGCCGTCGAAGAAAACTCGCTTGATGTGCTTAGAAAAGGCGGCATCCCGCAGCTTTCGGCCTGGAGACTGCATAATGGCACAATTTGGCGCTGGAATCGGCCGTGCTACGGCGTGGTCAACGGACGGCCCGGCATGCGCATTGAGGCACGGTACCTGCCCGCCGGACCAACTGTCATCGATGAGATGGCAAACATGGCCTTTTTTATTGGCTTAATGGCAGAATTGCCCCGCGAATTTGGTGACATTCGCGAATACATGTGTTTCGACGAAGCAAAATCAAACTTCTTCAATGCTGCTCGATACGGACTCGACGCACATATCCGTGGGCTCGACGGCAAAAGCCGGCGGGTCCAACGTCTGATCCTCGAGGAGTTGTTGCCGCGCGCCAGGAAAGGTCTCGCACACGTGGGAATCGACGAAGCTGATAACGAGAGGTTGCTGGATGTTATTGAGGAGCGCGTAAAGATGGAAAAAACCGGTTCACAATGGATGCTTTCATCGTATTCGGGTATGGATGCCGCTGCAAAACCAAACGTACGTCTCCGTACACTAACCGCCGCTATGAAAAAGAATCAGGAAAATGGCGACCCGCTGCATAAGTGGGATCAAGCGACGATCCCGTTCGATTCAGAGTGGATCGACAATTACCAGACTGTCGAACAATTCATGGCAGTGGACCTTTTCACGGTCCGGCCTGAGGATATTATCGACCTCGCCGCCAGTCTGATGCACTGGCGCCACGTCCGGCATGTTCCGGTCGAAGATGACGCCGCTCGGTTAATAGGAATAGTCTCGTACCGTGACCTGATCGAACTTATGGCGAATGGACGCGCCGTTACATCACCTCCATTAGTGATACGCGATATCATGCGGACAAACGTGATAACCGTACGGCCCGAAACCCCGACGCTGGAAGCTCTCGAATTGCTTCGCAAAAACAAGATAGGCTGCTTACCGGTGATCAAGGATGACCGCCTAGTTGGAATAATCACCGCATTCGACTTTCTTACAGTATCAACGAAGCTTTTAGAAGAAAGGCTGGGCGCATTTAAGTAGAAATGAAGGGATCGTAAATAAATTGCGCGGATTTTTACGCAGATTGATGTAAAATAACGCAATAAATACAACTGGTACGGCTCGGCAGTTCATTTTTATTGCGAAATCGCAGGCGCACGATGCGGAATGGCTATTGCATTTGCATTCAACAGGTTCTCGGGAAAGCTTTTGGGACCTAAACTAAGCGGGCGCAGCCGAAATCGGTGGCGAAAAATAAATTATGAAGGTCTCGCAAGACTTATGTATCCAGGAAAAATGCCAGAAGTGTGAATTGGGAAATGACAGTTACTTCTGCAATTTGCCGCCGAATGATCTAGAGCTTTTTGCTTCGATAAAGGTCACAAAGGTGTATCCGAAAGGCACGATGCTGTTCGTCGAGGGGCAACCCGCAAGTGGCGTCTATATGCTGTGCCAGGGCAAAGTCAAGCTGTCCACCTGCTCTCAGGACGGAAAGGTCATCATTATCGGGATCGCGGAACCTGGTGATCTCGTCGGCCTAAGCGCGGTTCTCGATGGTACCGAGTATGAGATCACCGCGGAGGTCATGGAACTGTGCCAGATCGACTATGTCGGGCGACCGGACATGCTCCGGTTTCTAGCAGAAAACCCGCAGGCATGCCTCAATGCTGCCCGCCAACTCAGCCGCAGCTATCAAACCGCCTATCGACAAGTATGTGCACTTGGATTATCCGACTCGGTTGCCGGTAAGCTGGCCAAGCTCTTTCTCGGCTGGAGCGGCAACGGACATGGCGGCGACGGGCGGGTTCAACTCAAGAATTTTTTCACACACGAGGAGATCGCCGAGATGATCGGGTCCTCGAGAGAGACGGTCACTCGTGCTCTTAAATACTTCAGGGAACAAAATCTGATCACGCTCAAAGGTTCTAACCTCGTTATTCATGACCGACAGCGGCTCAAAGCCGTCGTGAACATGCGCCGATCGCCCAGTTCGGCAATGTGACCTGCGTCACAATGACCTGTGACCGGCGTCCTTTTTCTTTCGCACCGCTCACGCCAAGATCATTTTGCCATCCGAAGGATAGCTAAATGAGGGCCCAAGAAAAGAGCATATCTGATCCACACTACGGCTCGATCCTGCCGAACGATCTCTTTATGGATCAAAACGAAGAGCCGAGCGTCGCCGGAGACGCTCGATCGTTCGAAGCAAACCTCTTACTCTTTCAACCAGGCGATCGATGCGAATCGATCTACATCCTCCGCAGCGGGCACGCCGCGATATATGTCGATGGCATTTCACGAGGTCAAACGATTTCGACAGTGGTCGAGATCGGACGTATGTACGGCATCCTCGAGGCAGTTGGCGAAGATCGGATGTGGTATCGGATGAAAACCGAGACTAAATGCAGATTTGATGTCATGAGTCGGGATAAACTTCTGTCCGTCCTCAGCAATGACCCGGCTCTGTGTTTTCGGCTTGCACAGATCTTGAGCCGCATGAACAGGAATATCCTGCTTTCGGTAATCGGGGGTCGATGAGAGATTACCTTCAACTAATCCGACGACATGAACTTTTATTTTCATTATGTGACCGAGAACACATATTTGTAGGCAACCCAAGGCTAGATTAAAGGCGGATGATTATTTCTATCGCACTTTTGCGTACACCACGGAGGCAAAAACATGGCTTCAAATAAATTTATGAAGATCGGCCTGCTGACGGTTTTTTCGGTGCTCGTTCTCGCATGGGCGGTCTCAGGTACTTATTCAACAGTGTTGACTGGTACATTGGGAGCCTATGCAGAACCTCTGCCGGCCGCAGGCTCGCCCGACGACTATGTCGGCAGCGAGACCTGCAAGGCATGTCACGAAGATCAATTTAACAAAGTTTCTCATACTAAACATGGCCGGCTCAAAGATGCGCCGGACTGGAAGGGTAAAGTCGAAGCCTGCGAATCGTGTCACGGTCCCGGCAAACAACACGTTGAAGGCGGCGGCGATAAATCCAAGATAATTACTTTTATTGGAAAGAACTCAAAAGAGGTATCCGAGACATGCCTAAGCTGTCACTCTGGTAAGGAAAGTCATAACAACTTCCGCCGCGGCGAGCATTGGCGTAACGATGTTGGCTGCACCGATTGCCATAGCGCACACGGAACTGAGCTTAAAAATAGCTCGGAAGGATCTATTACAAATGTCAGCGATGCATCCAGGCAAAAACCCGGGATCGCTAACGAGGCGATGCTCAAACAGGGCGAACCTCAGCTTTGTATGAGCTGCCATGCCGAGACCAAGGCGCAGTTTTCCAAGCCGTTCCACCACAAGGTACTCGAGGGCACAATGACCTGCAGCGATTGCCACAACGCTCACGGCGGTTTCGAGTCCAAGCAGACCAATCTGTCTGTCGGCAACGACGCCGCCTGTATCAAATGCCACACGAACAAGGCCGGCCCATTCGTATACGAACACGGCCCATTAAAGCTCGAAGGCTGCACGGTTTGCCATATTCCGCACGGATCGTCCAACCCCAAGATGCTAAAGAGAGCGTCGGTTCGCCAGCTTTGCTTCGAATGCCACACGGCCCTTAGCGAGGAACTTTCGCCAGCGGCACCGAGTTTCCACAACCAGGCACAGGTCCACTACCTCCAGTGCACGGTATGTCACTCGGCCATCCACGGTTCAAACTCGAACAAAACCTTCTTAAGATAAGGACCCGGAGGAAATATGTACAGTGATAAAATAAAAGAAAGAATATTATCTGCCGGGCTCCTGATGGTCGCTGCTATGGCCACCGCTGCAGTGTCGTTCGGACAAACCACACCGGCCCCCGAATCGAACACGACCGTGACATCAAGCGTGGAATTCGGATACCGCGGCGCCGAAGTTAACGGCAATCATGAGAAATTTCGAAGCGACCTTAACTACCGGGCAGGCGTTCGGATCTTCGATTCGAGCTTCCTCATAGAAAGTAAAGACAATTTTTTCGACAGTGCATTGATCACAGCCAGCGGCTGGGGATCCGACCCGCAAGGTTCGTTCGGACTCAAGCTGGACAAGACGGGCATTTACAAATTTGATTCGAAGGTGCGTCGGGTCACTTATTTCAACAACCTCGCGACCCATGCCTTCAACTGGTCCCAGCCGAACACCGGATCGGAGCACCGTTCGAATACGGACAATACGTTCGGTGATTTCGATCTGAGACTGCGTCCCGAAAGCAAGACTTTTCGTGTGAACATGGGCGCTTCGTTCAGCAATGCCCGCGGCCCAGGTTCCAACACCATTCGGTTTCCGGCGTTCACCGGTATTTTCAGCACTCAACGCGGTGACGAGTTCCAGGTCGACACGCTCATCAATAGTAAGTCAACAGACTTTAGATTGGGCGTCGAAGGCCAGCTTGCGGGATTTGACGTTGGACTGAATTACGGACATCGTGTTTTTACGGACAGATCAACGTACTTCGTCAACAGTTTTAACGCAGGCAACGGGCCGGACACTTCCACTGCCGCCATCACGTCTTACAATCGGGCGTACAATACAAAGGGGTCGTCGGACTATTACAACCTAATGTTCCACCGATCGGTGGCGCAGAGGTTTGAACTCACGGGCCGCCTGATATATTCACTCAACAAATCGAACATTCGAGAGGTGGACACCGGCACTGGCATCGGTAACGGTTCAGTCACCACTCCGGGAATATTCGTGGACCTCGATGCAGTGAACGTAACCGGAATTGCAAAGCGACCGCAGACCCGGGGTGATATCGGCACGACTTTCCGTGTGACTAACAACTTCCGGATATCGGATACCTTCAATTTCGATCAATTCGCCATAAGCGGCGGCAACCGTTTTTTGGAGACCTTTATAAGCCGCACGAATACCGGCGGAGTCCGACCGACGGATAATGCTGATACTGTTTCGGCCCGCGCTACATCGTACCGGCGGCTTGCCAATACGATCGAGGCTGACCTTCAGGTCAATCGCAGTTTCGCGTTCCACGTCGGATATCGTTATACCAAGCGGCGAGTCGGCATAGGGGCGTTCGATAAGAACTTGTTAAATAACGCTATCGCGTTAGACGAAAGTGACGTGTTTGAGAATACCACCCACACGTTCCTGGCCGGCGCCAAGATCAAACCAACCAAAAATTGGTCGATCTTCGCAGATATCGACCGCGGATCGGCCGACAACGTCTTCACCCGTCTAGCCAACGCAAACGCTCTAAACTTCAGGATCCGCAGTATTACCAATTTGAAGAATCTGCGGCTAAACCTGTCGTTTATAACGAAAGATAACGACAATCCGGGAACGTCGCTACCAATTCTCGGAGTCGCGGCTACGGATACCGTTGCGAAGTCGAAAGCGCGGATCTTTTCGGGAAGTGTGGAATGGACACCAGAGTCTCGATTTACCCTGAGCACCGGTTATACCTACAACCGCGTGGACAGTAATATCGACGTCATTGTCCCTCTCGGCTCGCCCGTGGTACCGGCGACGTCATATTTCATCGGAAGCAGCAGATATTTCTCGCGGGACAGCTACTTCTACTTCGACATTAACGCTAGACCGATCAAGCGTCTCTCGATTTACGCTAGCTATCGCATCGACAGGGATCCGGGCCAAGGCAATCTGGTCGCCCCGCGGGCGCAGGACATCTACTCGTCCTACCCGATGCGGTTCCAGACGCCCGAAGTGCGAATAGCGATCCGTTTATCTAGGAATGTCGATTGGAATCTTGGCTATCAGTATTACAGCTATAGCGAGAATCCGATATATGACCCGTTCGCCTACATCGTCATAGCCAACCGACCCAACGTCACGGTAAGGATCGCTCCGCAAAACTATACGGCTCATCTGCCATATACTTCGCTACGGATCTACTTTGGCCGCGACGCCGGCGACCGATAATTTAGGTTCCTACGGACCGCGGCTCCTCAGAGGGCCGCGGTTTTTTTCATTATCGGACGATCATTGGATTTGAGTCTATAGATCCGGACTTGAACGTTATACCTATTACTAGAGCATTGTTCGTGTATGCATCACCCCGTCAAGTGGATCTCGGGTCGTGTTTCTGGATCAGATGAAGGGGCCGTAATACCAGCCAATCGTGACTGCAGTCACATCGCACAACATCCGCGGCGCGATATCATCTCGCTACGAGCAACCAGTGGGAGCGTATGAGAAGATACCTAAAATTCACCGTTATTATTTCTTTTATACTTGCCGCGGCAGCTTTCTATTTCTACAAGACGGCACAATCCACGGCCCAGAATCGAGCCGGCGACCCGTACCTGTCGGCGAATCAGCAGAAAGATCAGTTTCCCACTAACGTAAATCTAAACTGTCAGGGTTGTCATGGCGCCGGGAAAACACTGCCGAATTTGGGTGGTGAAAAATTTCATAAAGATGCCCATGAGGCATTCGACCAGAGTATTCATGGCCGAATCGGCGCCGCAAGCTGCAAGGCCTGTCATACGATTGGCGGCGATATGACGACGGTTCTGCCCGCTGAGGACCCGAAATCAACGGTAAACCGAGCTAATCTGCCACAAACGTGCGGAATATGCCATCAAAACGCCCTTAATAGTTTTCATTTGAGTATTCATGGCAGCCGCCGTGAAAACGGCGACACCAAGGTCGCCACGTGCGCCGATTGCCACGGTTCCCACAGCATTTTGCCCGTAAAAGACATCAATTCGACTCTGAGTAGATCAAATACTGCTACTACGGTTTGTATAAAGTGTCATAGCCAGGAGGTTGCGGACTACGAGATAAGCAGTCACGGTGTGGCTCTAATGGCCGGAAACGCAAAGGCTCCAAATTGCACGGATTGTCATACGGCAGTCTCACATCTCCAGGCGCCGCTGAGTCTACGCGATTTCAATATCTCGATGATCGCTAATTGCAGCAAGTGTCACGAGAAGCAAGCCCCAAGCTATCGCGACACATTCCACGGTCAGTCGAGCAGCCTCGGGTTTAAGCTCGCCGCGACATGTGCCGATTGTCATACCGCGCACAGGAACATGCCCGCAAGCAACCCATTGTCATCGGTCAATAAAGCAAATCTTGTCCAAACCTGCTCTGCCTGCCACAAGGATGCAAACGCCAATTTCGTGACCTACAGCCCGCACCCCGAGCCGGACAATCCTGACAAATCGCTCCTCGTTTATTATGTAAGCCATTTTATGGAGTGGTTATTGATCGGTGTTTTCGGCTTTTTCGGCATACACACGTTCCTTTGGCTCCAGAGGTCGATCGTTGCATACTTCAGCGAAAGGCATGAAAGTTCGCCTGATGACAAACAGTACGTCGTGCGTTTTGGCGGCGTCCACAGGTTCACTCACGTTTTGATCGTGATCAGCTTTATCCTTTTGGCCGCCAGTGGCTTGCCGCTGATGTACCATTACACTGCCTGGGGACAGACACTTGAATATTTGTGGGGCGGTGTGGCGGTCTCGCGGATAGTACATCGCGTATGCGCTGGTATTACAGTCGTTTACGTGCTCATTCACCTCTTTTACATCATCAAGAAAGCTGTTATTGAAAAGAAATATTCCATCCTCTACGGCCCGGACTCAATGGTTCCACGGCCCCAGGACTTAAAGGATGTGTTTAATATGTTCCGGTGGTTCTTATATCTCGGGCCCCGGCCGAAGCTGGACCGATGGACCTACTGGGAGAAATTCGACTATTTCGCCGTATTCTGGGGTATTCCGGTTATCGGACTATCTGGTCTGATGCTCTGGTTTCCAACCGTGTTCACGATGTTCCTGCCGGGCGTAGTTCTTAATCTCGCTATGATCATCCATGGCGAGGAAGCTCTCCTTGCCACGGCCTTCATCTTTGCTTTTCATTTTTTCCATAACCATCTTCGTCCCGAAAATTTCCCGATGGATACGGTGATATTTACGGGTAAAATGACGCTGGCGAAATTCAAAGAGGAACGTTCCGTAGAGTACGAACGTCTTGTTAGCGAAGGCAAGCTTGACACGGTTCTAACCCAACCGCCGTCGCAAGCTACTCAGATCATCTCAAAGATCTTTGGTTTCTCGGCTTACATTGCGGGATTGATAATGGTGATCGCTATTTTAGTAACGCTCTTGACGATCAAACGTTAGGATCACGAATTTGACGTTATGCGCAAATCGCTCGGGCTTTCACAATCGTGGTAACCCGAGCGATCCCTTATTCATCATCGTTACCTGACAGCTCCGATGACGCCCAATACCAACTGATTAGTTACTTTCTGGGGTGACACTGTACGCACTGGAACATCGAGATGTCGCCGAGGTTGATCGGGTGTGTAAAAGGCTTGTCCGCCCTACTATGGCACGTGTCGCATTTACGATCTGCAAGACCGCCGAGGTCGACAGGGTGTTTGAACGGTCCCATCGAAACGTTCAGCTCGGGCGGGCCGGCCGAATCGTAAATGGTCGTGTGACAAACGGTGCAATTATTCGTGATCACCTTGCCGGTGTCGCTAAAATGCTGACCGTCGTGACAGCGGAAGCAGCCTGACGTATGCAAATGACCAATATTGTTGGGATGCGTCTGCCAGTCGGTCTTCATCTCAGGGAAAAAGTACGTATTATATATCCGCTGCACTTCGGATATTGCGGTCCTTATTTCAAGTTGCTTTTGAGTAAAGATGTCTGGATACCTATTCTGGTAAAAAGACGTCAAGTTGGTATCGATCGCCTGGTTCGCTTCCTCGGTCGTTTGATACGACCCGCTCAGCACTTCGACGGCCTCACGTTTTAGATATGGAAGCGTTGGGTCCATCGAGCCGGAAGTAAACGAATCGTCGACTGCGGTGTCAGGCGGCTGATAGACGTGTGCCGGTCGGTTGTGACAGTCGACGCAGTCCATTTTGCGCATCTTGGTGGCGTCGATCTGGTCCGCGGGCAATGGGTTAAATTTGTTGTTGTACTCGGTAACGTTGCCGTACTGATCTTTGATGCGTACCCACGGGATCACCTGTCGCCGGTCATCGGTCGCAATGTAGTTGATCTCATTGGCGATATTCATATGCCAGTGGATCCCCTTGTCCTGACCGGCTTTGGCACCGCCGCCGCCGACGTTTATCAGCATCCGGCGTTCGCGGCGTGTATTGTGCTCGTCAAAGCCGTAGCGATCAAAGACCTTCATCTGCGCACCAAAGAATTTTTCAGGCCAGTGGCATTGTTCGCAGGTATCTGGGGCCGGACGCAGGTTATGAACCGGTGACGTGATGGGCCGCGGATATAGGTTAAAGGCGACCGAATAGAGCTGATAGGCGCCAGATAGTTTCGAGCGGACATACCATCCCGCTCCGCCGCCGACATGGCAGTCGACACATCGCACGCGGGCGTGAGAGCCAGCGAGATATGCCGTGTATTCAGGCTTCATTGGCGTGTGACATGTTTGGCCGCAGAACGTGACGGATTCGGTGTACTCAAAAGCCCGATAGCTTATAAACGCACTGGCGAAAAGAAATATAAATGAAACGGCCAAGAAGATGGCGAGTGAACGTCGACGCTGCGGATTATTAAGGTCTAGCACTGGAAACGCAGCGATCTGGGCATCCGTCATATTGATGCGGCGACGGCGTTCCCAGATTATTCCGACCAACGTAATGAAGAGGCCGGCGACGACGATCGTCGGGATCGCTATGAACGTTATCAGTCCCGTGTAAGGGTTTTCGCTCGGGCTTGTATATTCGATCAGCAGGAGCAGAACGAGCGAGGTCACGCTCGCGGCAACGATGGCAAGGCCGGCGTAGCTGATGAAATTTCGAAACAGACTCGGCCGCCTCGCTCCGTCATTGGTCGCATGGATCGGATGGGATTCGTCCTCGATTATCGGTTCTTTGTCTTTTTTACTCATTACCTTACAAACCCCCGTCATTGTGGGACTTTGGAAATGGAGATGGACCCCTGAACTACGGGAATCGACTCGCGGAAACCTACTTCCTGCGAATCATTACCGACAGCCAAGGGTCAAATCAAAGCGCCGAATTTACTCCCAGTTCATTAGTTAGCAGGTGTCTTCAATG
Organism: Acidobacteriota bacterium; assembly: GCA_040005135.1. Taxonomy (GTDB): domain Bacteria; phylum Acidobacteriota; class Blastocatellia; order Pyrinomonadales; family Pyrinomonadaceae; genus OLB17. The sequence continues at coordinate 31,579 of JBDTZO010000244.1, forward strand.
TCTTCATGTAGGTGACAAGTCCCTGTGCGTCCGCCTCTGTCATGCCTTTGGATTTGAATTCTGGCATAAAGGGTGGCTTTTCGCCTTTCTTGCCGTCCATGATCGCTTTCACAAGATCGGCATCGGCTTTGGACGCGTCAAAGAACTTCGATGCTGTCGCCGTGTGGCACATTGCGCATTTTGCCTTGTACACGGCCGCCGGATCATCGGCTTTACCCGCGGCCGACGTTATCGGTGATCCTGTAAAGATCATTACTGCCAAAAGAGGAACGGCAAAGAAACCAATTGCAGATATTTTAATTCGATTTGTTGTCATTTTACGTCTCCTGGAATCAAACTGTTCGGAACCGCGACAACCTTTGTATTCGCGACCCGCTGCTCAGTTAAACGCAATGTTCGTGCCAAATGGAAATGGGCCCGAGCGATGCGAATAGCCAACAAAAACAAGCTCAGCGAATCACCATTCGTCGTACTTGATCTCTAAGACACGCGCGCACCGCGAATAAACTCGCAGTTAGACGCTTAAAATTTGAACGAATTGCCTTGGTGGCAGCGTTTGCAATTCGAAAAATCATCGGGGCCGAAAGCCTTTTTTCCGTTATGACAGCCTCCGCAACTCAGTGAATTTGCGGGTGCAAAGTGCATCGAGGCGAGCGGCTCAGTAACCTGGCGTCCGCGCGGCATACCCGCCTTGATCGAGTGGCAGGTTGCGCAGTTTAGTGTCCCGCGGCCGGCGTGTTTCGAGTGACTAAAATTCAGCCGATAAGCCTTCGCCCACTCCGAGGTCCAACTTGGACGGCCGGAGACGTGGCACGTGCTGCACGACGACATCGTTTCCGGAGTTGTATTCGTATGGCATTGAAAGCACGAAGTGTGAGCGGTCGCCCCAGACGGTATCGACAGAGCGATGCCCTTGTTAGCCGACTTGTGGCATACCGAACAATTGACACGCAAATGACGTCCGTGGTCGAATCTGGCGTTAAAACTCTTGAGGCCCGGAAATCGCTTCATGCCCGTCGAAGTATGACAGATCGTGCAGATCGGGCTAGTGTTGTCCTGAAACTGCTGCGAGTGACAACCCGCGCACGGCATATGGCTCGACTTGCCGGGAAATGTTATCTTTCCGGAATTGTCATCCCGGCGGTGACAGAGCAGACACGGCAACCTCGTGTGGGCAGCGTTGCTGTGTTGGAATTTAGAATAATCGGTATCCGCCGGCGGATCGCCGAATTCGGCGTTCGCGGTTGAAATATCGGCTGCGGGTTCGCCTGCCCACGTTGTCTTGGGAGCCGCTGTAAATGCATATGTGAGAACGACGCAAGCGAGGATCAGCACGATCACCTCGAGGCGCCTGACGACGTGCGGCCCCCCATGTCCCCTTGTTAGAGTCTTCATCTTCATTTACCTGCTGCGTCGACTGCGTCTGTGTGGGACGTCGGAACTGCCAGCTTGCCGAAAGCCGTGTGGCACTTGATGCACTCGAATTTCGGATCTTTCTTTCGGGCGTCGATCTCGTAATTTATCGCTCCGCCATCGTCGGCCTTGGCCGTTGCGTGGCACGTGGCACAGGATGCGATCGGGACCTTGATCGTTGACGGGTCGTCCGTTTTCATGGTCGTCACCGTGTGGCAGGTCGAGCACGGCATATCGACGTGTGCCATAAACTCGTGCTGAAACTTGCCGGACGACGATCTTAACCGCCATGCATCCATCATCACCTTGTCATTGATCTTCATCGACGCAGCGAGCTTGAGGTTGAAATCCGACGGCGGCATGGGCGGCCTCAACTTATGACACGTTGCGCAATCACTCGGTCCCGGCGTCATGCCTGAGTCCGCCGAGTGACATGTAAAGCAAGTCGTATGCCCAATGGGGGCTGTCTTAAAAGTTCCCTTTTTCAACCAAAACGTGTCACCGAGCGTGGTCGGCGGCGGCGTAACGAATTCATCCTTAGAATCGCCCTGCGGCTTCATCGTCTTGTGACAGACCGAGCAGCTTTCCTCGCCCGCGAGGCGGCGATCACCTCGGACGAATGAGGCATTGACAAAGGAAACTCCGCGTTCAGGCACCTGAGAGACTATCTCGACGTGCTTGTCGTGGGGAAAGCCGATGACAAAATCCGAAGTTGCGGTCTTGCCCTTGGGTGTGAGGTCAAAGATCTCACGGGGATTCGGATAAGGGCGGCGCGTGCTGTCTCGCGGGCCTGGATTTACGTGGCAGATCGAACAGATCTGCGGAGGAGCCCCGCGAAAGAATTGCTGCTTGTGGCAGCTGACGCATGAATCGTGTTTTGGATATTCCGTAATGTCCGGAAAGGCCTCGGTCTCTGGGCGTACTTTTTTCCAATTGTCCGACGGAAATTTATGGCACTTGCTGCATTCAAGCCTGTGAGCTTTGGCGTTGTGGGAAAATTCAGCAAAACCTGCTTTTGTCTCTGGCGGCAAACCGCCAATGTCGGCAACGACGTGTTCCGAGCGGCCATACAGCAGGCCGAGAAAGATCAGTAGTGACGCAACTGTTGCGATCAGCGGTCTATAACGCGTTTTCCGGCGATCAGTTTTCATCAAGCAAGACTTCCTCACTGTACTGTAAGGTTTTATGTACAGGTTTGATGTGACCTGAGTCACATAGGCCGCAACGTCTGCCGTTCGCGAATTTGTACACGCCTAGTCGGGATTTATCCGCACCGGAAGCGGTTTCGGGCGCACTTTTGTACCCGTCTCAAATTCCCCTCGGGTCGATTTTTATTGCCGTATACTCAATTCGCCGGGCAGTTGTGACGTAGGGCACAATTTTTGCCAATGCCCAAGCGATAGGTTTTCAACATATGTCTACAATTGAACAGATCGTAACAAAAGGCGCGGCAGCACAAACTGCGAAAAAACGGTCAGGCGAATCGATAGCGACGCGTTTCCTCAAACTGATCTGCTCGGTACGGCTCGGCGTAATTCTTCTGGTGCTTCTCGGCCTCGCCTGCTTTATCGGCATGATAGTCATGCAGCAAAGCGTCGACGGTTTTGAGCGATATTTCCTCGCGCTGACCCCGGCCCAGAGGTTGGTGTATGGAAAGATGGGTCTTTTCGACATCTACCATGCCTGGTATTTCAACGCCCTCTTGGCCCTGTTGTCGCTGAACATTATTCTCGCGTCGATCGATCGCTTTCCAAAAACATGGCCATTCATCTCCAAGCCTAATATTACCGTCCCCGTTCGATGGCTCAAAGACCAGCAGCAGAACGCAGAGGTCGAACTTGCAGGACCGATTGATTATGTGACCCATCAGATAACAGCCACGATGAAAAAGAACGGCTGGAGAGATATTAGAACGGCGGAAAAGGGTGGGCGAACATTTATCCTCGGCCAGTCGGGAACCTGGAACAGACTGGGAGCGTATGCGGTCCACGTCGGGCTGCTGACGATCTTTGTCGGTGGATTTTTGACGAGCCAGATGGGTTCGACCGGCCAGATGCCGGTAAAGCTGGGCCAGACAACAGACATAATGTACGAGACGGTCGTCAACCTCGATAAAACCACCCAGGTGACAGCCCGCGTTCCTTTCCAGATAGCATGCAACGACATGCAGCAAAAGCTGATCAAGAAAGAAGGCGGCCTGTCCGCGATGAACACGATCGATTGGATCACGCGGTTCACCATCACTGACGAGACCGGCACCCACGACGCGATGGTACAGATGAACAAGCCGTTCGATTATCGCGGCTACCGATTCTTCCAGGCGAGCTTCATCCCGATCGGCCGTGCCCGCAACATCACCGTAACGGCCAAGCAGGAAAATGGAGGAACGGTGCAGGCGGTCACCATCCCGCGCGACGGATCGACCACACTTGCGGACGGCACGACGCTGAAATTTGAAGAGTTTCGCGGCGACTTTAAGATCGGTAAGGAGGATCCGGATGAAAACACATCGGATTATCCGAATCCGGCTGCCGTACTCAAGGTAACCCAGCCTGGCAGTACCCCGCAGACCGCATATGCTTTCGGCCCGAAGATGGCGAGCATGCCCGTGGCTGGCAAAGCGATCGGCGGATACACATATCAGCTTACCGACTTCGAAAAGGTCGCGGACCAACACATTCTCTCGGTCCAGCGTGACCCGGGAGCAACCGTCGTCTACGTGGGATTTATCCTGCTTTGTTTGACACTAATAGCGGTTTTTTTCTTCTCGCATCAACGAGTATGGGCAGCGATCGAAACCGTCGGCGAGACGCATAACGTCGTCCTCGGCGGCAATACCAACCGCAGCCTCAACGCGTTTGATGAAAAGTTCAAACGATTTTCGGCGGATCTCGCGTCGAAATAGATCTTCTCGTTAAGTGGTGTTTTCGATAAACACCAGACCCGGGCGGCGGATCCCGAAGCGGCATTTAGCGGCCCGGACTTGTATTGAATAGGGGACAGTCTTATGAATCAGCAAGTTTTAGAACCGCCGATGATCATATCGGCCGACACAAGCAAAGAATCGGTTCCGCCGTCCGCCTGGAAAACGTATATCCCGGTGTTTCTGGCGATCGGCGGCTCGTTCGCCCTTCTTCTGATCCGCGTCAACGTGGGCGGGCAGCATTTTATCACGGACGGCGCATTGATGATGCTGGCCCTTGCGGCATACCTTATCGCCGCCGTGTTTCATCTAACGAATTTATACGCTCCGTTTCGCTTTGCCGAAAAGCTCGGCATGTGGGCGGCAACGCTCGGCGTTTTCTTTAACTTGTCGAGCTGGCTACTTCGCTGGGTCGCGGCGTATGATCGCGAACTCTCGATATTTAACAGCCAGGGAGCCAGTGCGGCTGACATGCCGTGGGTCTTCAGATACGTTCCGTTCGCTAACTTATATGATCTAAGCCTCGCCTTCGCCTTCGGAGCCGGTGTGACGACGCTGCTTGTAATGCGTCGACGTCATTTTCGGGCGGTCGCCGCACTTTCACTGCCGCTCGCATCGATCATTTTGGTACTGGCGAGATTTATTGGCAGTGAGCTTATCGACCTTCCGCCCGTGCTCGATTCATACTGGCGGCCGATCCATGTCGGCATTGCCAGCCTCAGCTACGGCATTGCGCTGGTCTGCTTTGCCGTCGCGGTCCTATACCTATTAAAAGACGGCTTGCAGGTCGAGAAAATGTCGGTATGGACCAGCGCGTTCGCATTCGGCGTGTTTGTCACCATAAGCAAATTCAGCGTGTTTTCACCATCGACATTCGGTACGTACACGGCCTCGGTCTTCACCGGGACATCGCGTATGTCGCTTGCTCTCAGAGCCGATATTCCGTACGTGGGCTGGATGCTCGTAGCGGCGGCCGCATTGCTCATCGCGTCGGCGATCGGGCACGGCCTTTTTATTTCCAAAGATGATCTGAGCGCACGTAAATGGGGCAACCGTTTTCTGTACGGAGCACTCGCCATGCAGGGTGCGGGCATTGCGATGCTTGTCTACCAGCTAAAAACAATGGGAAACATCGTGTCCCAGATCAGTTCATCCCAGTATCAGAAGTTTGGTGCATGGATGCTGCAGCAGCAGGACATACCGCAGGCGCAGATCAATATGATGGCCCCGCAGCAGCTCTACGATGTTGCCGCAAAGTGGATCACGGAAAACGGAGCCGGGCTGCACCTTAGCCTTAACGCAAATCCCGTCGAACTGGCCGCGCTTATTACTGCGTTTACCGGCACGTTCTTTGTTGTCCTTTTTGGCTTTAACACCGAAAAGATCCGCACACTGCTGCCAAATGCCGACCGTCTCGACGGGCTGATGTACAAGCTCGCCGGCGTCACTTTTGCCGGCCTCGCATTGCTGCTGATCACCGGAGCCGTTTGGGCAAACGAATCATGGGGCCGCTACTGGGGCTGGGACGCCAAGGAGGTCGGCGCCCTTGTCGCATGGCTGACCTACGCCGGGTTCCTACACTCGCGTATCGCGTACGGATGGCGCGGCCGCCGTTCGGCATACTTTGCGGTCGTCGCATTTCTGTTCGTTATATTCACGTATCTCGGAGTAAGCTATCTCCTGCCGGGACTGCACTCGTACGCCTAAGATCATGAACAAGGAAAACGTATTATTTGGAATTGTCGGTTTGTTGGCGGGGATGATCATCGGTTTTATGGTGACCAACTCCATCAATAAGGGAAACATTGGCGGCGGAGCACCCGTCGCTGATCTAAAATTAAACTCGAATATGCCTCCCGGCCATCCTGAGGTCGCACCCGGACAAACAGCTCCGGGCACTACAACCGCACCGGGAGCTATGACAGCAGAGGTTCAAGCCGCGATCGATAAGGCAAAGCAGTCGCCTGACGATTTTGACGCTCAGGTAAAAGCTGCCGATATGTACAACGCCATCGATCGGTTCGATGATGCCATACCGTTGCTCAAGCGGGCTAATCAGCTCAAACCCGACGACCGCGAGGTCATAGTGCACCTCGGTAACGCATGCTTTGACGGCAATCACTTTGACGAAGCCGAGAAATGGTACATGGCGGCGTTGGCCAAAAAGGCGGACGACGTCAGCGTACGCACTGATCTCGGACTCACGTTCGTGTTTCGCGAACCTCCTGATTACGATCGGGCGATCCAGGAATTCAACAAATCGCTCGAGACTGACCCCAATCATGTCCAGACGCTGCAGAACCTGACGGTCGCTTACACGAAGAAGGGCGACGCCGCCAAAGCAACGTCCACGCTAGCAAAACTCGAGAGTATTGACCCCAAGAATACGGCGGTTCCTAAACTACGGGAAGATGTTCAAAAAATGAACGTCAAATAAAACGACCGCAAGTATCATTACAAAAAGGGGGCCTCGCGGTCCCCTTTTATGACTTTCGTCGTCAAAATCACTATTGTTTCCTCCGCACGACCTCGACCGAGCAACGGGCGTGGGCAGCGACCGATGCGGATGTGCTGCCGAGCAGAAAACGCTCGACGCGGTTGCCAAAGGAGTTCGCTCCCACAAAGATACAGTCAGCATTCCATTTCTCAGCTTGCCGGATAAGAATGTGATTGGGATTGCCCTCTGCGATACGGGTGGTCACTCGTAGGCCAGCTTCGTTGAGCGTGACGGCGACCTTTTGGGCAAGATGTGCGATCCATTCGTATTCGGACCGCAGTTCCTCCTCAGCCCAGTCCGCCACCGGCGGTATAAACCTGCCGATCGAAGTGGGAACGATCGAATCTGTGGCCACGGTCAATAGCACCTCAGAACCATCGGGCCATTCACGCGAAGCGACCGCATCGACTGCCCGAAGGGCGCCGGCGGACGCGTCAAATCCGATCACAAGCCTTGCCGGCGAAGGATCGACGTCGATCCTCCCGCGCGCGACTCGAACTGAACAGTCCGCCTCAGCCAGCAGTTTGTGAGATACGCTGCCAAGTATCAAGCGACCGAGAGCTGAGTGTCCGTGCGAGCCTACGACGATCAAGTCGGGATCGAATTCGTCGGCCGTTGTCAGGATCTCCTTTGCAGGCGAACCGTACATGGCTCGTGTCGTTACCTTCCATCCAGGAAGCACGTTATTAAGCCGCGTTTGCGCGTGCTTGACGAGCGTTTTGGCCTGGACCAGCCCTTTTTCACCTTTTTCGCGATGCCGCCGGGCTATATCCTCGTTAAAGTCCGGCGTCTGCTCATCAACCGATTCGGCGGACGGCGGCGGAAGCCAAACTTCCGCGACTGAAATTATAAGAGCTTCGCCCAATAACGGTAATCCGGCCCGCACGATATCATCAAGTGCCGACTCAGAGCACGCCGAACCATCATAGGAGACCAATAACTTCATAAGCCAGGAAAAAACTTAAAGCCGCTGGTAGGATAGCAACGCCTGTGCCAAGGACGAATCTCCAATTTTTGCCGTCTTTTTGCAAGATAACGTCAAAACCAAATTCGTGGTGCGGAATTTTTCGCACCGCCGCTGTTAATTTATGTTCCGAGAGTGTTTATAATACATACGTTCGCTAAATCACGTTTTTAGGCGCCATGAAAACTTCTCTCGGCAAAATTATGATCGTCGACGACGATCGCTTCGTACGGATGGCTCTCGGCGAGGCGCTGAGGTCTTGGAATTACGAGACGGTTGAGGCCGACAGGGTCAGCTCAGCAAAACGGGTGTTCGCTGTGGAGGAGCCCGCGATCGTTCTGTTAGATATCGATCTGCCGGACGGTTCGGGCCTCGACGTCTTGAATGAGATCAAGGAATCCAATCCGGACACGATCGCCGTGATGATCACCGGCAACGTCGACATCGACAATACCGTATCCGCCCTTCGCGGCGGCGCTCACGATTTTATCGGTAAGCCAGTCAAACTTGAGGAACTGCGCGTAACCCTCAGAAACGCGCTCGAAACGCGAACGCTCAGGCGAGAGGTCAAGCAGGCGCGTAACGAGCAGACTCGCGGTTTTCAGTTTAGCGAGATCATCGGCGATTCCGAAACCATGGCCAAGGCAATTGAATTAGCTCGCCGCGTCGCGGTTTCGGACGTTAGCTCGATCTTGCTCAATGGCGAGACAGGAACCGGAAAGGATCTGTTTGCTCGAGCGATACATTATGCATCAGAGCGTTCGGAGGCTCCATATCTCGCGATCAACTGTGCGGCACTACCGGCGAATCTGATCGAATCAGAGCTGTTTGGCTACGAAAAAGGAGCCTTCACCGATGCCAAACAGCGTAAAGAGGGACTTTTCGAACAGGCCAACGGAGGCACGATCTTTTTGGACGAGATCGGCGAGATGGAGATATCGCTTCAGGCCAAGCTTTTACGAGTGCTCGAAGAAGGTGCGTTTCGCCGCGTTGGCGGTCTCAAGGACATCGCTCTGAACGCACGCATCATCGCAGCGTCCAACCGCGACCTTAAGAGAGAGAGCGAAGCTGGAAATTTTCGGCTGGACCTCTTTTTTCGCTTGTCGATAATTCAAGTCGACATTCCGCCCCTACGTGACCGCGGCGACGATGTGCTTCAGTTGGCTCAGCTTTATATCGACCGCGCAAATCTTAAGCGACGCGGAAAGCAGCTTCGCGGGCTTTCGCCTGAGGTCGCGCGGATATTTCTGAACTATCGCTGGAGCGGAAACGTCCGCGAACTGCGTAATATCATCGAGCGGGCATCGATCCTGGAGGACGGCGATATTGTGACGTCCGCTCATTTACCGGGAGACATGCTGTCTGGCCTGCCGGCTGGCGGCGGCGTCACGTCGTCCATAGTCCTGCCGCCAAACGGGATTCCGCTCGAGGCAGTCGAATTTGAACTTTCGCGGCAGGCCTTTGAACGGACCGGCGGTAACCTGACGCGGGCGGCCAAACTGCTCGATATTTCCCGCGACCAGCTGAGATATAAGCTGAGAAAGGCCGGTTACGATGCCTCGACCGACGACTGAGGTAAACCAAAAACTTGAACGCTGAAAACCGGAAAAGGATCGAATCGCTGCCACACGAGCTCTCAAAAGAGCTCACCGATCTCAAATTCGCGCTCGATCAATCAGCGATCGTCGCGATCACTGATCAGCGCGGACGGATAACGTACGTGAACGACAAGTTCTGTGACATATCCCAGTTTTCCCGTGAGGAGCTGATCGGCCAGGACCATCGACTCATAAATTCGGGATTTCATCCGCCAGAATTCATCCGTAGTATTTGGACCACCATTGCCAAGGGCTCGGTGTGGCGCGGCGAGCTGCGAAACAGGGCAAAGGACGGCTCGATCTATTGGGTCGATACGACGATCGTGCCGTTTCTTGACGCCCAAGGTAAACCGTGGCAGTACGTTTCGATCCGCTACGAGGTGACCGAACGCAAACGCGGCGAGGAACGCATCCGGCAGCAAGCATCACTGTTAGACCGCGCTCAGGACGCGATCCTCGTCTGCGATCTCAATCATCAGATCCTATTCTGGAATAAGGGTGCCGAGCGAATGTACGGCAGGGCCGTCAGCGAAGTGCTGGGACGTAATTTCTCGGACATACTCCACGACGGAGATAAGAGTGTCGCCACGGCCGCTCATGCTGCCCTGATGGAAAGTGACAAGTGGAAGCTCGAGACCAAACACACTACAAAGTCAGGCGAAGATATCTACGTAATCAGCCGGTGGTCACTTGTTCGCACGGACAAAGGCCAGCCCGATTACATTCTCGTTACAAATACCGACATTTCCGAGCAAAAGATGGCTGAACAGCAATTGCTAAGAGCCCAAAGGCTGGAGTCGATCGGGACGCTCGCTGGCGGTATCGCTCACGATCTCAATAATATCCTCTCGCCGATCATGATGTCTGTCGAGATGCTCAAGCTCAACGCACTCGACGACGAATCAAAGCGCTGGCTAGAGATGATCCGCGAAAATACCGACCGAGGAGCCGACCTGGTGAAACAGGTGCTCACATTTGCCCGTGGAATGTCGGGCGAACGAGTCTCGGTCCAGCTCAAGCACATTATCAAGGACCTCCTTCGTGTGCTGCAGGAAACGCTGCCTAAATCCATCTCGGTCAAATACGATATCGATTCTGAGCTTTGGCCCATTCTCGCCGACCCGACACAGATCCATCAGGTACTGATGAACGTCTGTATCAATGCACGAGATGCAATGCCTCTGGGCGGAACGCTCAAATTGACGGCGCGAAACGTTTCCATCGATGAGAATTACGCACGCATGAACATTGACGCGTCGGCGGGAAATTTTGTAATGCTCATCGTCACGGATACGGGAACAGGGATGTCGCCGAACGTCGTTCAACGTATCTTCGACCCATTCTTTACTACCAAGGACATCGGAAAAGGAACGGGGCTCGGCCTCTCGACCACGCTGACGATCGTCAAAAGCCACGGCGGCTTTCTGAACGTATACAGCGAGCCGCAAAAAGGGTCGCGATTCTCGATCTATTTTCCAACCGACAGCTCGGTACAATACGGCGTGGAAAGTGAAATAGAGATCACGCTGCCAAGCGGAAACGGCGAGCTGATACTCGTCGTTGACGATGAAGAGAACATCCGAAAGATCACACAGGCAACGCTCGAGCGGTTCAATTACCGTGTGACAGTCGCAAACGACGGGACGCACGCACTTGCGACCTACGCGGTTGAGCGAAACGACATCGCCGTGGTCGTAACCGATATGGCGATGCCGTACATGGACGGAGTCGCACTGATCCGCGCACTCAAACAGATAAATCCCGAGGTAAAGGTGATCGCGATGAGCGGCCTGATGAGCGCGGGGCAAACTGCGGAGCTTCGTAGCCAAAACGTCGACGCGTTTCTAACGAAGCCATTCACCGCTGAGGCATTGCTTGCCGAACTAGCGCGCCTGCTACCCTGAGTCGGTATGCTCTGGCTGCTTTATAGGCTACGGTCGATCTAATCTTACTGAACCGCTCCTTTACGCACGATCAACACCGAGCATGGAGCATGGTGAACAACTCCGTCCGACACGGACCCAAGCAGCCGGCCCCAGAATCCTCGGCCGTGAGATCCGACCACGATCAGGTCTGCGCCCCAATTTTTTGCCGTCTCGATGATCGCCTTATCCGGTGCGCCGTGCATGAGCTCCGTAGTCAAATTCATGGTAACTCCAGGAAAAAAGCTCCGGCATTGGCTCTCGGCTTCAGAAAGGAAGATCGTCGTCTGTTGCTGGACCGCCTCATCGACCTTTTGGTAATAGTCAGCGGAGATAGCAAAGGGTTCGGCCGTGATCGGGTATGCGTCCTCGTACGCCGATATAATCTTGATCTCGGTGCTATCGGGCCTGATGATCAAATGACAGGCCTCTGCCACTGCTGCCTTGCTGTACTCAGAACCATCTACTGCGATCAATATTTTCATTTTTTGCCTCCTTTATGGCGTTAACGACAAGAGCCGACATTTCCACCATTTAAGATATATCAAGCGCAAGTTGCGTTCCGAAGTGCATCGGACCCATTAATATCACAAGAAGTCCCCCGTCAGGCACAAACTTTGCTAGTATACGGTTTAGAACAAAGTACACAGGTCCGGCACGTCATTAAAAGGAGTGTAATGCGATGATCGAGATACAAGAACTCAGCGACCCGGAGATCGAGGCTTTCCTACAGCGCGTCTCTTTTGGCCACCTCGCCTGTTCCTACGATGACGTCCCATATGTTGTGCCGATCCATTTTGCCTTTGCTGACGGCGAGATCGTCGTGTATTCGACCGAGGGCAAAAAGTCAGAGATAATCGCGAAAAACCCTAACGTCTGCCTTCAAGCCGAAGACATCACTGACAATCACAACTGGGAAAGTGTGATCGTCAACGGCACAGCCCGCCGGATCGAAGATGCGACAGAACGCGAAGCGGCGCTGAAGCTCATCGCCAGCGTCAATCCCACCCTTACTCCGGCCGTCAGCATACGGTGGATGGATAATTGGGTCCGCGAAAATATCGAGGTGGTCTATCGCATCAAACCACTCCGCACGAGCGGCCGAAAGACGGCCAGCCGCGGCGATTCGGCCCACGTGTTTCCGGGAGGCAGGCGATCAAAAGATACGATCTTTTAGTGGAATAGGTTCGGGTTTGCCCGGACCTATTCAATTCAATGCGCGAAAAAAAGATCAACCAACCAAAAGTATCTCGTTCTTAACGAATTCGACCAGCATTGGCCTCGGACGGCGAAACTCGATCAAAGTCTTCATCCCCGACTCGTCATCGATGTCCAGTGTTCCGCCCGGCCCGCGGTCTGCCAGCTCGAACATTACACTCTTCGGATGTTCAATGCTATGAGTCTGGTGTCGGTCGGGTTCTAGCCCCAACGCAACCGCCATATGTTCGCCCCCCTGTTTGTCATCATATGAAATTCCGTTGAACGGCAGCCCGTCTGTAAGTACCTGAGCTCCGTTAACTCCGTTTAGGATCCGGACAGAGGTCTCCCAGTCCACGAAATCGCAACTGATCCGGTCCAAAAAGCCTTTCCAATCTTGTTTTCTGATCACTTCTGTCATGAGATCCTCCTTACTGTGAAAGTGAAACGCCTCGGTCGAGGCGATCCCGCAATGATCTCAATGCAACGACCGTTCCAGTCCCGGAATGGACGTCGGTATCACCCGCCCTTGATAAGCAGGCGACCCCGTTGTGAAATACTACGGATTTTGTCACGCTCAGCGCGTATTTTTTCGCGTTAGGCGATCTCATTTTCCAATCTTCTGACGGTCCAGTTAATACTGGATTTCCACGAATAAGAGCATTGACATGCCATAGACGCAATATTTTGGCAGAAATCATTCTTCGGCACAGCAAATGCATTACAACCAGGCGTAGTTCGGTTTGAAAAGTTTTTCGGTAGCCGCCCTTAACCAGTGGCAACCGGAACGTCGGATCGCAGAGGAATGACAATGGGATTGCGCCGATCCCGTCACGAATCTGCGATCCGCAACTTCGTCGCTAATTCCTACCCAACGCGCCTTGAACGCACACCAAATGGCCCCCTACCGTAAATCCATTTGGTCATCGCGGCAAGAACGACTGCCGCATCGGGCAGCGGAAAGTTGGTCATGCCGTTCCGACTTTCCCTGTCCGTTCCCACTCGAAAATAAAACATAAAGTTCGCCAGATTTGGTTAAAAGCCGATCTGTCACTTTCCGATGCAAAAGGTCTCGAAAATTCGACTTAGCATGTCCTCGGTCGTGGTTTCTCCGGTGATCTGGCCGAGGTAGCGGAGCGCGTTTTGAAGACCGATCAAAATGATCTCCTCGCTCATTTTTTCGTCGGATCGAGCCAGCGATTCCCTGATCTCGCTTGCCGCTCGCTGAAGCAGATCGTGATGGCGGGCGTCGGTTACGAGAAATCCGGAATCCGATGTCTCGTGCGTCGAAAACGGTTCGACGATCGCGCATTGCAGTTCTGTTAGGCCTGATCCGGTCATTGCTGAGATTGCGATGACACGTCGACCGTCGCTTTCGAGAGTCCCTCGAATGAATTCGACCTCAGGTTCGGCGATCTTGTCTATCTTGTTAAGAACGACAAGGTGCTCGATCCCACCCACACTTTCGAATATCTCATGATCCTCGCCGGTCAGAGGCTCAGCCGCATCGACCATAACCACGACCACGTCGGCGTCGGCCATGACCGCACGTGAACGTTCGACGCCGATGCTCTCTACGATGTCGAGTGTCTCGCGAATGCCGGCTGTGTCGATCAGTGAGATCGGGATGCCGTCGAGGCTATAACGCTCATGAAGCTGGTCGCGTGTTGTTCCAGGAATTTCTGTCACAATGGCCCGTTCGATCCCTAGCAAAGCGTTAAAAAGGCTGGATTTGCCGACGTTCGGCCGGCCTATGAGAGCGACTTTGAGGCCCTCGCGGATAAGGCGGCCGGCCTTGAACGTCGATGCAATGGTCTCGGTCGTTTCGGCAACGGCGACGAGACGATTGCGGACGCTTTCTAGTTGATTTTCCGGCAGATCGTCCTCGACAAATTCAAGCGCCGACTCGAGCAGGACGATCACATTCAGCAGGTCATCTTTGAGCGGCTGAAGTTGGATTGAGAATTCGCCCCGAAGCTGACGGACAGCTTGGCGGGCCGACCCTGTCGTCTGGGCGTCGATCAGGTCGCGAACGGCTTCGGCTTCGGCGAGGTCCATACGCCCGTTCGAAAGTGCCCGCAAGGTAAATTCGCCTGCCTCGGCCATGCGCGCACCGCTTGCGAGACAGATGTCGATCACCTGCCGCAGCAAGACAGGCGAACCGTGGCCGCTGATCTCGATGACGTCCTCGCCGGTAAATGAATGCGGAGCCTGGAAATATGTGACTAGAGCCTCGTCGATCACTTCGACGGGCGTAGAGTAGAGCTGCTTCAGATATACGACACGCGGATCTGGAGCGAATCCGTAGTCTTGAGCAAGCATACGAAATATCTTCAACGATTTGCTGCCGCTCAAACGGATCACGCCGATCCCGCTGCGGCCGGTCGGAGTTGCTAATGCGATGATCGTTTCGGCCATTGAAATGTTCACTGCAAAGGGCACGGAGATGATCAGACAGATCTCTCAGTGCCCCGCATCTGCCTAGATCTATTTCTACTGTAGCCGGACCTGCAAACGCCGGTCGCGGCCGTCACCGACAGATTCTGTAAAGAGGTCCTCTTCTTTCTGCAGCGACATATGAATGATCCGCCGCTCGGTAGAATTAAGCAGACCGAACGTGAACGGCCGGCCGGCCTTGCGAACCTGTTCAGCCGCAAAGCGTGCCATCGCATGCAACTCGGCCTTTCGCGTCTGCCTAAAACCGTCAGCGTCGACTATAAAACGATGTTCACGATCCATTTCCCGGCCAAAAGCCTGAAACAGCACAACCTCAAATGCATCCAGCAACTCACCATTTTCGGCGAGCGCGTAATGCGCATCTTCGCCGTTCAGGTTCAGCCAACAGCCTTCGTCCGTTATCTCGGAGGTCACGCTCAGGTCAAAACCGAGGTCCGAGACGAGGCCGGATAGAAATTCGTTAGCGTTTTTGCAGATCTGTTCCATATCGAGATTGGTTCTTTGAAACTTAGGTCGTCGACAGCTTTGGCTTTATTTTCTTCGCATTCGAAGGTACCGAGTCGACCACCATCATGCCGCCGGGATCCTTCGGCTTGTTCATACGGTTGATCACCATTTGCTGGCCAAAGCTGACGATGTTGCCGAAAAACCAGTATAACAGCAATCCGGACGGGGCTGACCACATCACCCACAGCATCATTACCGGCATAAAATAGGTCATCAGCTTCTGCTGTGTCTGTTGTTCCGGAGTCACAGTCGCGGCCGTCGGCGTGAATTTCATCGACAAGATCATCGAGAACGCAAAACCGAACTCAAGTATGTGAAACGGATCTGCGGCCGACAGGTCAGGCAGCCAAAGAAAAGACGCCTGACGCAGGTCGAGCGAAACGGTGACCGCCGTATAGAACGCAATGAGCAATGGAAACTGCAGGACCATGGGCAGACATCCGCCGATCGGCAGAGCGTCCTTGGTCATCTTGAGCTGATCCATCTGCAGGGCTCGCATTCGCGGATCGTCCGCCGGCACACCCTTTTTCTGCATGTCCTTGATCTTGTCCTGTATCTCCTTCATCTTCGGAGCGTTGCCCGATGCTTTTTTGAAGGATTTCGACTGAGACCACCTCAGCGGGAACAGGAGCATGTAGAACAGGAACGTAAAGACGATGATCGCAATGCCGTAATTGTGCGTCAATGCGTTAAAGAAATTGAGAGCGTAGACGATCGGGATCGCGAGACGTGACGTTATCGGGCGGATCCAACTATAGTTGCTGAAGTTGATCATCGGCACGACGTCGATATTACGTCCCGTCGCGGCCGACAACAGCGTGTTGTAATCGCTCAGTGTGAAATAATCTTTGGTCCCGGTATAGATCCTGGTCACCGAGCCGTCGGCATCGATCGGCAGATACGCGGTGATCAGGTGACGCGTCTCGCTTGTACTCTGCTTGCGGGTCACCCATGAGATGATGCCGTCGTAATACGGTGCCTGCGGAAATTCGAATTTAGACGCCCGGTATTCGAGGCCCTGTACCGGTTTCGCAGGGATCGCGGCCATCGCAAAATACGCGTCCCCGACCCCGGCCCAATCGACCGCGCCGGGAACCGCGATCGTGCTCTGATTATTGGCGTCGTATGTGAATGACGCTCCCGGATGCCGGTAAACGTTATCTGCCGCATATGCGATCGCCTCAGATTCGATGTGATAGAAACTGTGGTGTGAGATGGCTTGGTCGCCGATGCTTGCTCCGATCAGAAGCTTTGTGTTCGGAACGGTCTGGCCGCCCTTGGTCAGCTTGACCTCCAGGTCGGAGAGATAGCTGTCAGCACGAAATACAAACGATTTAGTCACCTCGACACCGCTCGCGTCCTTGAGAGTGAAGTCGATCTTCTTTTCCTGGCCGTCGGCGAGCGTGACGTCGCCGTCCGCGCCTGAGATCTCGTAATTTCGATCGTTTATGAGAGCGTCCGTCGCTGCATCGTCGGTAGCGAGACGAAACGGGACCTCCCGCGGATTTCGCGTCAACGAGTCGGGCGATATTAGCTGGAGAGGCTTTTTATCGGTTGCATTCGAGCCATCGGCATAGAGTGCCCTTTCCTCTTTATGAGATTTATTCTTGAGCAGGATCCAGCTCGTCGCAACGGCACCTTTCGAGTCGAGCGTGACCTCGTAGAGCGGCGTCGTGATCTTGATCAGCTTGTTTGGAGTCGTATCCGGCGTGGTCGCCGATGCCGTCGGCGGAAGTTGGGGCGTCGGTGTTGCGGCCGGTGCCGGAGTCGATTGTACCGGAGTAGTGTTTGCGGCCGTGTTGGAATTATCTGTATTGGCCGCCGGCTTTTTCGGCGTGAAAAAATACGACCATCCGATCAGGACGATCAGCGACAGTGCGGCCGCGATAATAAAACGAGTCTGACTGCTGGGTTCGTTATTTTGCATTACTTCACCGGGTCATGTCCGCCTTGGCAAAATGGTTGACAGCGTAATATACGCTTTATTCCCAACCAGGTTCCGCGAACCGCACCGTATTTTTCGACCGCCTGGCGCGTATATTCCGAACACGATGGCTCAAATCTGCAGGCAGGCGGCAGGAACGGCGAAACGAACGCCTTATAGACACCCAGCAGATCTAAAACCAAAAACTTCATCCCAAAATGATTTTGCCACAGAAGGGCAACTAGAACCGGAAGATGTGCTGACCGCATGAACGGCCGTTCTACACATTTCCCGTTTTGTTCTGTGTCCTCTGCGGCAATTTTACTTCGCCTCTTTGTACACGTTCCGCGATCGCCCGAAACTCGGAAAGCGGCCCCTCTAACTTTACCCGCAAAAGGCTGCGGCGGGCGTTAAGGACCCAATCGTATCTCGTCTCGATCAGATCGAGCTGCGGCCGGCTCAGCCTGAAGCATTCACGCAGCAGACGCTTGGCCCGGTTCCGCATTACGGCGTTACCGATCGCCTTTTTCGTTGCCGTAATTCCTGCACGGTGCATGCCGCCTTTTGCGGGCAAAATGAAAACCGTCATAAAACGGCCTTCGAAACGTACACCTTGATCGTAAACAAGCAAAAACTCGGCGCGTTTTCGCAGCCGAGCATCCTTAGGCGATCCAAGACCTAATAATGGTGAACCGTTAATCTCTTGCGTCCCTTGGCGCGTCGGCGTTTGAGCACTGCGCGGCCGTTCTTTGTGGCCATGCGTGCGCGAAAGCCGTGCTTCTTGGCGCGGCGGCGGTTGTTCGGTTGATATGTTCTCTTCGGCATAATCGCTCTCCATTGGATTTCACCCGAAAGTGAAAACCTAAAGTTTAGGGAAAATCGGCCTTCCTGTCAATGTTAGGAGTGATAACCTCCTGGCAACCACGGGCCGATCAGAAGCGTTAGGCTCCATTCCAGAGCGTAAATTAATTTCACCGCGGAGACGTCCATTTTCGGTGTCCACATTTTTGCAAAAATGAACAGGTTTAAATGCTGCAAATATTGAACGTAAACCTGCCACATCTGTCCATGTTCCTCGGACGGAAACAGATCGCACACTCACCCAGCCTGAAAAAACACCGCTTGTCCCAGCGTGTCCCAAGGGTGCTTGGGACAGGGAAGCTATTGAGTGATAACGACTTACCTCGATACAACCCCAATTTTTGCCAAATTTTCAAAAAAAACGCTTAAAGTGCTTAAAGTTCGGCATGCAACGAGCGTTCGATACAGGTATTGAATATTTAATTGCATCTATAAGACATCGTATCATACATACTCCGCATAAGACAATTTATCGAGATCTCTCCCGTACCTGCCGAGGTTGCCCGGCGCCGTTGCGTGCGATTCACGAATAATTCACAATCAAAGTGAAACAAGGAGAGAGCAGTTATGACGATGATCAAAACGGTCGACCCGGCCGAATGGCGGAGCTTCTTAGGCGAATTCTCGGAGCGAAACCGCGGACGCCGGGCGCGATTTGAACTGTTTGGACGGACCGGCACTGCACGTGAAGAAGATCAGGAAGGTCACTTTGAGTCGATCTCGATCGTCGACCACACGGTTAACGTGAAACGGACTTACGAAAAGCAAGGCCAAACCGAAACGATGAGCGACGACATTCCGGACATTCACGGCATATCGGTGCAGCTCGACAGCGACGACTCCGAAGATATGATCGAACTCTCGGACACGAGTGGTAATCTCACGGCCCTTCATTTCGAATCGATGGTCGACGGCGAGAATTAGGATCGGTTCAGTCGGGAAAGGTGGCGGCCAGGATGAGCAGAGCCTCGACATAAGCAAGGTGCTCCTGTTCGAGGATTCGGTCCGTGAGCATTTCGACCGTGTCGGTCGGACGCACATTCACCGTCTTTTGCAGAATCGCCGGGCCGTGGTCCAGGTGTTCGTCCACATAGTGGACCGTGCAGCCAGTGACATCGACGCCGGCATCGAACGCCTGTCGCTGCGCATCCAGGCCCGGAAACGCCGGCAGCAGGCTCGGATGGATATTAATGATCCGGTTAGGATACGCCCTCACAAAATCCGGCGACAGCAGCCGCATATATCCGGCAAGACAAACAGTTTCGACGCCGCGTTTTTTTAGCTCACCGATGATCGCGGCATCATGCTCGGCCCGTTTTCGTCCGTTCCGTTCAACAACGACAGTCTCGATCCCGCGCTCGGCGGCCAATGCCAATCCGGCCGCAGCCGCCTTATCGCTGATCACGACGGCAACCTCTGAGAGAGGTATTTCGCCGCTCGCAACAGCATCGGCGATCGCGACCATATTTGATCCTCGGCCCGAGATGAGTATTCCGATTTTCATGGACTATCCACCAAATTTAAGTACCATAACATTGTACAACTCGCGAAGCATCGAGCGGTTTATCTCGTTCTTGATGACCGCATCTCGTTTTTGCAGCCGCGGTATCATTACTGCTTATGAGGATCCACGTAGGCCCCGAATTAAAGTTTATCTGCTGCGTCATAATTACCTCACTCGTTATATTCTCTTCGCTTGCGTATGGGCAAGCGAACCCTCCTCGTCCGGAGGACTACCCTGTGGTAACGAGCAAAATGTATAAAGGCAACCCTGCCTCTGTGGTGCTGGACAGCAAACGTGCCAGATTGTACCGCACTGTGCTGAGGGAGAGCGCAAAGGAAGGCCCCAACTTTGCGGGTCGCTATACTATAGTCACCTGGGGAGCCGGTCTGGGCGTTTTTTCAGTCGCGGTTGTCGATGCGAGGACTGGCAAGGTGTATTTTCCGCCATTCAGGGAAATAGGAAATACCGGTTATGGCATGCCCTTTGTTGATAAAGGGGATAATCCTGCCTGGCGGATCGATAGCAGGTTATTTGCTTTTATAGGGCGTCCGGATTCGAACGATAAGGGAATGGGAATGTACGTATATTTGTTCGAGCGGGGGCGATTTCGCTTGTTATATTTTGAAAAAGAGGACGAAAAAAAAAGGAAAGCGGACAAGGAAGCATGGGAAACGGAAATAGACAGACGTCTCACTTCGATGGCGGATACTTACGAATCATTCAGGAAACACGTCGCTTCGCTTTACCCAAACATCAGATGTTTTCAAGGGTATCAAACTACCAGATACCCTTGGGCCGCTATAGCCCCGTCCTGCACTCAGGACGATTTGATCGTGTCAATTAATATTGAGTACCTCTCGACACCCGATGAGGCCAAGGAAATGATGAAATCTGAATTGAATTTCCAAGGCCCTTCCCCTTGGCGAATCATCGGAGGGCTTGGGGAACAGGGGATTGAAACGGACCCGTGCAGTCGAGCCTTGATCAGATTTCGACAAGGCATGTATTACATCTGGATGAACGCGAACCTTAACCGACAACAAATTGATGATTCCAAATGCACAAATGAGCAGAACAATGACAGCAAACGCCTGGCTTATTTTTCGAGGCGGGTCGCCTTCCTGCTGGCCGGTCTTCTGAATACTCCTACATCGCCAGCCGATTAAACTAGATCAACGGCTTTTGCGCCGGAAGTAACCCTCCCGATTTCACGAACACCGCAGATCGACGCCTTAAACTCTTGGGTATCGCATTCGGCACAAATCACTATCATCCCGATCCCCATATTAAAGGTTCGGAACATCTCGCGTTCAGACACATTACCGAGCCGCTGCATCATGCCGAATATTGGGAGTTCGGGCCAGGTGCCGCGGTTGATTTCGACTGAGACGCCTTCGGGCAGGATGCGAGGGATGTTTTCGAGGAATCCGCCGCCGGTGATGTGGACGAGGCCTTTGATGATACCTGAATCCAGAAGCGGGCCGATCTGTGGTAAAAACGACGCGTGGGTCGCTAGCAACGCTTCACCGACGGTCGAGCCGAGTTCGTCGATGTAGGAATCCGGAGTATAACCGCCGATCTCAAAGAAAAGTTTGCGGGCAAGCGAATAGCCGTTCGTCTGTAAGCCGGTCGACGGAATACCGAGGACGACATCGCCGGGCGTGATCGACTTTCCGTCGATGACCTTTGGTTTATCTACCACGCCGACGATAAACCCTGCGAGGTCGTATTCGCCGTCGGTATACATCGACGGCATTTCGGCTGTTTCGCCGCCGAGCAGCACGCAGCCGTTCTCGCGACAGGCTCGTGCCATGCCCTCAACGACCGAGGCTGTCACGTCAGGCAAGAGCACGCCAGTGGCGAAATAATCGAGAAAGAACAAGGGCCGCGCACCCTGGACGAGAATGTCGTTGACGCAGTGATTGACCAGGTCCGCTCCGACCGTGTTATGAATGCCGGTCTCAAAAGCCACCTTGAGCTTGGTGCCAACGCCGTCCGCCGATGCTACGAGGATCGGTTCCACCATGTTAGGAAACGCCCCGGCGAACATTCCGCCAAAGCTGCCGATCTCCGTCAGCGTGCGTTCGTTGAATGTACTTCGGGCGTATTCCCTGATCTTTGCAACGGCCTTATTGGCGTTGTCGATCGAAACCCCTGCGTCGGCGTATGATATTGATCGGTTCATATCTTCACTGAGCTTTCTCGTTTACTACGATCCGTTCCCGACCGATGGGCCCGACGCCATTTGTCGCGAACCGCGGTCGATCCCGCTTATTCCAAACTCCCGTTTCAAGATCATCTGAAACTCATTGTCCGACGAAATGAACGTCTCCGTTCTTTCACCGTTCGACGTTATGATATAGCTATTGTCGGTCAGGGTCTTCCGGCCGGTCTCAGTCATCATCGAGCAGATCCGGCCTTTCGTGAAGTGCGATTCGGCCGAGTGCTGCTGAAAGTCGCACATTTCGTCAAATTCTGACAGTTCACGTCCAATCGGCGAAAAGCTGTACTCCGGGACCCACGCCTCACCGGCCATTTTCGAGACCACTAAAATATCGCTCTCAGATCGGTCGATCCGAAAACTCCCTTCACGGTCATTCTGCGTTATTTCAGGCACAAGCCTCAGCGGTCCCGATGCGAAATCTCCAAAGCCGACGTCTGCGAGATATTCCAGATCGCCGATCGTTACCACCAAAGCGGCGTGATCGTAATCCGGGCCGAATACTGTACCGTTAAACACGCGTGCGGACACGATCCGTGTTCGAAAGCCGATCTTACGCAGGAGTTGATCGAATAGTCCGTTGAGTTCGTAGCAAAATCCACCGCGCAAGCCGTCGACGATCTTTTCGTAAAAGCGTTGTAGATCCAGGATTATCGGGACTTTCGAGTGAATATCGAGATTCTCGAACGGGACGCTCAGCAGATGGCTATACTGGAGCGATCTCAAACAGTCCGCGTCCGCCAATATCCGGCCGGCGAAACCGATCCGGGCCAGATAACTGTCGACGTCCATATCTACTCGACCTTCCACGTGATGCCCTTGACGCTGGCGCAGGTTGGGCCGCCGTCGCTGCCTACGCCTTGAAACTCAGTTACCAACGATAGACCGGTCGTATTCAAAAGTTCGTTGATCTGCCGACGTTCGACGGACATCAGCGACACTTTCGCACGACGGTCCCAAGCCGAACCAGGCTGCCCGGCGCGCCGGCCCGAGTTGACGTAAATGAAGCGACCATTTTTGGGTCCCTGAACATAATTTCCTAAAAAATTGGGTTCGTCGGACGTTAAGTCTACCGTTATCGCGAAAGAAAAAACCAGATCTCGTCCGATCGTGCGGGCAGGCGGCAGAAGTTCGTACATGCCCCGCTGGACCTGCATCGCGACACCGGCGACCGGATCCGTTACAGTGATCTGTATGTTGATCTCGTGTTTCATGACGATGCGACAAGGCTGTGAGGAAATTATAGTCGCTTGTTTTTGTCTTTGCCACCCATAATGTCGACAAGGCTCGCACATCACAAAAATCTCGTTGACTATTCGACATCATCCCGATTAGCATTTCGTAGGGGATAAATATGAGTTTTACATTGATCGATATGGGCTCTGAGAACTTCGAGCTTCAGGCGAGCGTTTGGCAGTGGAAGGCGGCGCTCGAGGTCATCAAGAGCCTCGATATTTTGGGTGAGGGAGCGATACGGCAGATGAACTACGCCGGCACGGGCGTCAAGGTCTCGATCGACGACGCGCACCTGCTCGCCCAGCGCATCCGCGACCGCATCCTGCCGCAACTCGAGCCCGGCAAGCGGATATTCGCCGACCTGACCATCACGGATGCGAAAGATGACATGACGCTCCACCGAGATGGCGATGAACAGTGGAAAAATTACAGCGTTTCTCACGATTGGCTCGTAGACTTCGTCGATTTCTGCCTGCGTTCCAAAGGGTTCCAGGTCTACTAATACGCCGCCGATCCACCGTAAATAAAGCACTTTGCAAGAGCTGATCAACACAATAGGCCCGATCTTCAAACATCTGTATGTCCAGATCGGGCTGCTTATCCTGTTTGCGACAATGCACGGTTACGCCGGCGCGTGGCTCGCGGTCCGAATGTTGTTCCGGCCGCGCGATCCGGTCAAGTTCCTCGGCATCACCGTATTTCCGCAGGGTATGATCCCGCGGCACCGTGACCGGCTGGCCAAGGCGATCGGCAAGGCCGTCGGCGAAGAGCTCGTCTCGCACGACACGATCATCGCGGAGCTGACGGGCAAGGATTTTTTACGGAAAAAGATACAGGCCGTCGTCGATTCATATACAGCGTCGATACTGTCGGAGGACTATCCATCGCTCATTGAGGCCCTGCCGGCAAACATTCGCGAACCTGTGTTGGACGCTATCACCGGCCTGCAGCATAAGCTGGCCGAGCATATCAGTCTAATCCTGAAGAGCGAGGAATCGACATCCTCGATCAGCAGCTTTGTGACCCGACGCGTAGATGACGTTCTCGGAAAGCGAGTGTCTGAGGTGGTCGATGACGAGGCGTTCAACACGATAATCGCGTTTCTCGATGAACGTGTCCGCTCCGCCGTCAATGCCAAGAGCTTAGAAGATCTGATCCGCGAATTCGTCGGCCGCCGAATAAAGGACCTTACGAGTGCCGTAACGCCGATCGGAGAGCTGTTTACCGAAGACGCAGTGGTGCTATTAAAGGAAAAGGCCGCCGAGCAGATAGAACCTGCGATCCATCAGCTAACAGAGCTTGCCGCAGCCGAAAAGACGCGCTCGCAGATCGGGGCACTGATAAAGAAAGAGGTACACGGCTTTTACGAAAACCTTCCGTTTTACAAAAAAATATTCGTATCGCGCGAAAATCTACTGCGCGAGGTCGACGACCTTGTAAACGAAAGCCTGCCTCGACGGATCGAGGAAACCTTGCGAGGCGAATTCTTTGCGGATGAGGCGCGGTCATTCATCGGCACAAGCATCGATAACGCACTTGCTAAGCCGCTGCCGATGATCATCGGGAACGTCGCACCTGAACAGCTCGAAAGGCTCGAGGGACAGGTCGTTAAAGCAGTGCTCGGACTCGTTCGCGGCGAAGAGATGATCGGCGGCATCTCGGCTTACTTACGAAACACTCTCGACAACCTGCGTCCCCACAGCATCGATTCTATTCTCCGGACACTTCACCCGGAGGCCGAGGAAAAGCTCAAGGCGATGCTCTCGCGCGGCCTGCTCGACATTCTCGCTCGCGAGGAAACTGCGAATACCATCAACAAGATGCTGGCAGTTCAGATAGAGATACTTCTCTCAAAGCCGATCGGCCGCATCGGCGACCATATCTCGGAGGAAAAGATCCGCGAAGCGAGCACATCGCTAACCGATGCGATCATCGCCGCCGTTCACGCAAAGCTGCCGGAGGCGGTAGCCGAATTCGACGTCGGCGGCGTTGTCCGCGAAAAGATCCTTACCTATCCGGCAGAAAAGCTCGAATCGCTGGTCATGTCCGTAGCGAAAGAGCACCTCCGGACGATCGAAGCTTTTGGGGCACTTTTTGGTTTTCTGATCGGTGTTCTGCAGGCGATCCAGTTTTATATCTACGCAAAATAAAATTGATATCGACGATATTAAGGCATAATATCTAGAAAATTATGGTGCGTCATATGAAAAATTGGATCCTGCCCGCTCTACTCATCGTCTCCTGCAGCGTCGCGTGCAACCTCGCAAACAAATCTGGATCGCAAAGCGCTCCCGCCTCGGGCGTCACCAAGACCGATTCGCGGAATATCGTCGGCTTTACCAAGATCAAGGCTGAGAACGCGATCGAGCTCAGCGTCGCTGTTACCAATGGATACAGCATTGTGATCAAGGGCGACGAAAGTGTTTTACCGAGCGTCGTAACTGAGCTGCAGGGCGATACCCTGGTCATTTCGCTGAAAGACAAGACCGTCTCAAGATCGAGGATCAATGTTTCTGTCACGCTCCCCGAGCTATCCGCTCTCGAGCTGATAGGCGCGACGCATGCAACGGTAAAGGGCGTTAAAAGCGATGAGCTTAAAGTCGCGGCGACCGGAGCCTCATCCGCGGAGATCGAAGGCCAAACCAGGGATCTCAAGATCAACGCCATCGGAGCCAGCAGCGTCAATGCCGAAGGTCTCAAAGCGGATAAAGCGGACGTTGAGGCCGTCGGAGCCAGCAAGATCACGGTTTCAGTGTCTGACGAGCTCAAGGCCGACGCCACCGGAGCGAGCAGCGTGACATACACGGGCGAGCCAAAAAGTCTCAAGCAAAACACTTCGGACGTAAGTACGATCAACAAAAAATAGATCCCGCGTTAAAACCTATAAACCGCGAACTTCGCGACAGACACTTTGTGCCGACGGGCTTGCCCGGCCGCGAGATCAGCGCCGTACCTAAGCCGCGAAAAAAATCTCCGAACTTTTCAAAACTGAAATCCGTTCAACACTACAGCTGATCATCATCCTCGGAGGCAATTTATGAAAAAGTTAGGAATCTTAATATTCGCGGCCGCACTCGTTATCGGACTGGTCGCCTCAAATCTCTTCTCGTTCGGCCGACTCGGCGGAAATCTATTCAACTTTTCTGTTAATTTCGGCAGCGGCGTTCACGGTTCAGGTAATGTGGTCAAGGAAGATCGTTCGGCGGCCGGATTTAAGTCCATCGAGACATCCGGTATCTTTCAGGTGATCGTCGTCGCCCAAAAAGATTTCGCCGTCGAGGTCGAGGCCGACGATAATCTCATGCCGCTGATCAAGACCGAGGTTCGCGACGGCGTACTCCAGATCGAATCGGAACAGCATTTTAAGTCTAGTGATCCGGTGATCATTCGCGTCTCGGCTCCGGATATCGAAAAGGTCGATGTTTCGGGTATATCGAATGTAAATCTTAGCAACGTAAATAACACCGGTCTGACGGTCTCTGGCAGCGGTGCTTCGAAGATCACGCTTTCGGGCGAGACATCTAAGCTCAACATCGACGTGAGCGGAGCCACTAAGATAAATGCCGACGAGCTCCGGGCAACTAACGCCGTCATTGACGCGAGCGGAGCAAGTCAGATAAACGTGAATGTGAGCAATGAGATCAACTCTGACCTCTCAGGGGCTTGCAAGGTCGTCTACGCCGGTTCGCCTTCGAGCGTCGTCACACGCAAGTCCGGCGTGAGCCGCATTTCAGCAAAATAAGTGCTTAAGGCCGACGCCGCTTCGTATGCAGCGTCGGCCTTACAAATACTTCTTACGTCTCCACAGCTTTGGTAGACACGCCCGAAAGCCTTCCGCTCGAATCGATCCCCACAATATAAATGTCGATCTGGATCCGGCCGATCCGAAAAACGTGCAGGTCCCGCAATTCTGTTGTTAATACGGAGTAAAGGGCCGCAAAACCGTTTGCACGATCCTTTTCATGCGTCCCGTACCACTCCTTGATTTGCGTTAACTGAGCAAAAAATTGTGCCGGAACGACCTCCTCGATCGGATCGCCCGCACCGTGCGCAGACATTCTCAGGACGGCTGCCGCAGTTACCGAGTCACACTTTTCACCGGTGAAAGGAATGATGTCCGCATCCGTTTCACTGATATAAATGAGACCGCTTGCCGCCGCCGCAACAGGCCCTGAGGCACCGGCCGCATCGAGGGGCTCAAGAGGCGAAATATTTTCAATATTTTTTGTCATTTTTGGATGGTTTTTGTCGCCTAAATGCCCCTAATACTTAACGCAAAAATATATGAAAAGCGGGGCAAGTGTCTGTTACAAAAGGGTGTTAAATCCGTCTTAAATCTCGAAAACAAACCTGTGGATTTCCGTTTGCGCTCGCCGTTCTTTCGTGTTAGTCTGTTATCCGTTTCTTAAGACTTTGTTCTTGTAAACTATTGATAATAAAAGACTTAAAGCGTTACGTGAAGCTTTAAGCGCCTTATCCACACGCCTGTGGATATCCTTGTGGAAAATACAGTATACCGGGATTTGCCGGAAACTGAAGTCGCTTATATTGCAACGACTTTCAGCCCGCCGCCGCCGTTTAGCCGGCGGACTGTTTAAGGCAAATTTTCAGGCGTACTTTTTGAATTAGATCCGAATACCTTAAGCGCGATTTTTCGGGGAGCGAAATTGGAACTTAAACTGGAAAAAACTACCGTTTGGGATGACGTCCTCGGACTCGTTCAGGAACAGCTGAACACGCAGATATTCAATACATGGTTCCTGCCCATCACATTTGTTGGCCTTGATCACCAGAGCCTTGAACTTCGTATTCAAGCGGGGGACGTGACCAAGGATTGGGTGACGCGATATTACGGCAATCTACTTGAGCAGATTCTCGCCGAACTCGATCTTCCGAATTACTCGATCGCCTGGCTTCCCGAGGATGTCGCGGTCGAATCTGGCGAACCGGCGGACGACGACGATCTTTATTTCGAACCGCAGCCGCGCCCGAGCTTTGCACAGCCGCAGACACGATTTATCGATCTTGATCCGGTCGACAGCTCGCTTAATCCTAAATATACATTCGACAAGTTTGTCGTCGGCTCGAGCAACCAATTTGCCCACGCGGCGGCGCTCGGTGCGGCGGAATCGCCCGGAACGACCTATAACCCGCTATTCATATACGGCGGCGTAGGGCTCGGCAAGACTCACTTAATGCACGCGATCGGGCATTCGATCAAGGAACGCAACCGCCACATTCGAGTGGCATATATCACCAGCGAAAAGTTCATGAACGAGCTGATCAACGCGATCCGCTTCGACAAAACGCCCGCGTTTCGCGATAAATACCGGTCGATCGATGTACTGCTGATGGACGATGTTCAATTCATGGCGGGCAAGGAACGTACCCAGGAAGAGTTTTTCCATACGTTCAATACCCTTCATAACAACCAAAAACAGATCGTCATATCGAGCGATTGCCCACCGCGCGAGATACCGACGCTCGAGGAGCGTCTGCACTCGCGATTCGAATGGGGGCTGATCGCCGACATCGAACCGCCGGACCTCGAGACAAAGGTCGCTATCCTAAAACGCAAAGCTGATCTCGACGGCTATCACCTGCCGGACGATATTGCGATATACATTGCCGGAAAGATCAAGAGTAATGTACGCGAGCTCGAAGGGTCGCTTGTACGTCTGGTGGCCATTGCGTCGCTCAAGGGCCAGCCGCTGTCCAAGATACTTGCCCAGGAGGCGATGAAGAACATAATCGACGGAGAGCACCCTGTGGGCCTCACGATGGACCGTATCGCCCGTACCGTGGCTAACGAGTTCAGGATGTCGGTCGACGAATTAAAATCCAAGAACAATTCGCGAGCGGTATCGGGCCCGCGGCAGATCGCGATGTATCTCTGCAAAAAGCTCACGCGGCATAGCTTCCCGGAGATCGGAAGAGAGTTCGGCGGCAAGCATCACACGACTGTAATGCACTCCGTCGACAAGGTCGCGACTCAGGTCAGTGTGGACCGTGTTTTCCACAGCTCGATAAACGACCTAATTGATAATCTTTGCAGGTAATTAAAAGGATTTTAACGGTATTTACCGCTAAAACTTTTCCACAAACCGGCAGTTCGCGATATTCGCGTAAACCGTTTAATTACAAATGTTTGAATAATTAATTTCCACTTTTCCGCAGCATACGGCCGATCGGGGCTGTGGACGGCGGTGGAAAAAAGCGGCGTTCCAAAGTTATCCTAAGGTGGGTAAAGTTTCCACAGGTTTTCCACAGGCGCCTGTGAACGCGGAAACGCCGATATATAAAGCGGTTAGAGGGCTTTTGCACATATCCACAGGCACTATTACTACTACTAGATATTTAAACTATCTTTTAGGTCTTAGTAATAGAAAAGCGACCTGAGGGACCGAACGGCATCGGAGTGGCGAGCGGAATTCGATTGGAATATAATTTTTGAAAGGGCAGACAAAACGGAGTGGTCAGGGGGATCAGAGACGCGATCTCATCGGCCATCAGTCAGGCGATCAGGAGTAATCATGGAATTTATTATCAAGCAGAGTGTTTTGAAGGAAGAGTTAGGTTTTATCCAGGGCGTGGTCGAACGCAAGACGACCATTCCGGTTCTGGCCAATATCCTGATCGAAGCGATCGGCGAGAAATCGATCCGGATCGTCGGAACCGACCTCGATGTCACCATCCGATGCGACGCCGAGGCGGATATTAAAAAAGGCGGCTCGATGTGCATCCAGGCTCGCAAGCTGTTTGACATCGTCAGGGCCCTTGACGCCGGCGACGTTCATTTCAAAAAGCAGGAAAATGAATGGGTCACGCTCAAATGCGGCCGAGCCAACTTTCGGCTCGCCGGCATTAGCCGTGAGCAGTTTCCGGAGATCCCCAATTTCAAGAGCACGCCGATGAAGCTGCCGGCGGCGGTGTTTAACTATTTTATCCAGAACACGGCATTTGCGATCACCAATGAGGTCTCGCGGTTCACGCTCTCGGGTGCCAAGTTCATCGTCCACGACGGCGTCGCGAAAATGATCACGACCGACGGCCATCGCCTCGCCTACATCGAGCGTTCGCTGACTGACGGCGATTCATCTGACGCGATCGACACGCTTATTCCAAAAAAGGCATTGCTCGAGCTAGCCAAGGTGTCACGCGACACATCGAGCGATATCAGCTTTGGCGAGGACGCCAATCACCTTTACTTTGAGATGGAGGGCCGCCTGCTGATCAGCCGCAAGCTGTCCGGAAACTTCCCAAATTACGAAATGGTGATGCCAAAGGACAACGACAAGGCCGCGATCTTTGACCTCGACGAAATGCGTGCCGCGGTCCGCCGCGTGAGCCTGATGGCGGACGAACGCAATCGCTCGATCCGCGTTACGGTCAGAACCGGCGAGATCGAACTTTCAGCTCAAAGCTCAGAGGAAGGCGAGGGCCGCGAGGCAGTCCAGGCCGAATATACGGGCGACGAATTCCAACTCGGATTCAACTGGCAGTACCTGCTCGAATTCCTGAATAATGCCGGTTCGCTCCATAGCTCGAACGACGCCGCGATAACCGAGAGCGGTGACGAAGCCCCCGAATCCGACGGCTCGGGCGCCGCCGTTGCTCCGGCACGCGATTCCAGCCGCGCCCCGCTCCGCATCGCGTTCGAATTCAAAGACGCCAACGCTCAAACACAAATGTCCATCCACGGTGACTCGACTTACGACTACAAATACATCGTCATGCCGCTGCGGATATGATCCAGTTTACCGTTAAACTAGTACGCTAAAGACCGAAAGGGCTTCGCGACTGTTGTTGTGAAGTCCTTTTCGTTTGTAAGGAAGTTGTTTCAGAAAAGCTGGTTACCGTTCCAGAACCGAGATGAAATTTCCGGCCGGGTCTTTGAACCAAGCGATGCTCGGGCCGTGACTCGGATCATCCGATCGCAGAATGCCATTTTCATCTGTCGCCATTTCGCCGCCGAGGTGTTCAATGGCCACACCTCTGGCTTTGAGCTGGTCGACGGCAGCGTCAATGTCGGGGACCGGAAAATTGAGGACGGTGAATGTCGCAGGCGAGTGATCTGCTTTTGGATATATGAATATTTTGCCGCCGCCCGCGATCGTAATGCTGAGCCCCATCGACATTTCGTTGACGTCGAGCCCAAGGGTTTCCCCGTAAAACTCCCTTGCCTTAGCAATATCGTCGACCGAAAAACTGCTGAAAGCCTGTATATCCTTAAACATAGTTCATTCTCCGTGACTGCAATATAGATTCTAACAGTTCCGAATGGCTCAGGCAGTCTCAGCCGGGCGATCAATGTCGACCGCGATGTTTCGCCACTTGCCGCGTCTGAATATCGTAACGCTCAGAATACAGCGAACTATGTGTCCGGTGAGAATTGCCATCCATATATGGATAGGCTCGAGGTGCCCGAACTCCTTGACCAAAGAGCAAATACCGAGTGGTATCACGACCTGCGAGACGATCGAGATGTATAGAGGGCTCTTGGTATCGCCGCTGCCCTGCAATCCGCCTGTATAGGTTAGAGCGACGGACACGAACAAGCCTGAGAAAGCGAGCACACGCAAGAGCTGTATGCCGATGGCGACCGCGTTCGGATCGTCCATGCCGAAGATCGCCAGCAGCTGAACCGGAAAGAAAAAGAATATGAATCCCAGAAATGCTGACCCGATCAGTCCAAATTTTGCCGCCGTATTCACTGCGGCAAATGCTCGATCAGCCTGGTGAGCACCGAGATTTTGGCCCGCCACTGCGGCTGCAGCTCCCATCAATCCGACGGATGTCCACGTGACGAGCGAGAACAGCTGTGTGTATGAGACAGCATATGCGGCCTGTGCGGCAGCATTTTCGGCGAGAGAGCCGACAAATGACAACATCAGCACGCCGCCGACATTCATCGCAATTCCCTGAATGCCCGCCGGCAGCCCAAACTTGAATAGCGAGCGGATCACTCCCCAGTCCGGAGCCCACCCATGGCCTCGCGGAAAGCTGACGACCCATCCGCCGCTCCACATTTTGTAGATCGAATAGGCTCCGACTGTGCCGGTCGCGATACTCGTGCCGATCGCCGCACCCTCGGTCCCGAACGCGGGTATTGGCCCGAGGCCGCTGATCAGTACTATGTTGAAAAGCAGATTTAGGATCGTCATCACGAGACCCAGGACCATGGGCGTCTTGGCGTCACCGGCCGACCTCAGAGCTCCGCTTGTCATGAAGTAGATCATCAGGCCGATGCTGAACATGCACGTGATCCGAAGAAACGGTAGAGCCTCGGCCTTGACTCCGGCATCATGACTTACAAAATCCAGCAGATATGGGGCTGAGAAATATCCGACCGGAGCCATCACGACGAGCCCCATAAAAACGGCGGTTATAAAGCCCTGATAGACCGTACGATTTACCTTATCTTCGTCGTGAGCTCCGGCAAATCGCGCGACGAGCACACTCATACCTGTAAATAGGGACGACATGAAAACGATGACGACCAGAAATATCTGAAAGCTGATACCCATGGCCGCGTTGCCGCGAAATCCGACAATGTGTCCGACGAGAATATGGTCGACCATTCCCTGCATTCCGGCGATCATGTTCGTGAGCATCGTCGGCCAAGCGATCTTCCAGACCGCGCGCGAAAGCGGGCCCTCGACGATCGAGCGGTCAAATTTCGATGATTTTATTTCAGGTTGCGAAACCGCGACATCTGGAGAGGCCGCAGCGTCCAGACCAATTTCTTCAGTCATCCGGCGCCGTTCAATTACCAGTCACTACAATATGCCCGCCGGAAACGAAAGTCGAATCGGTTAAGCCTGCTGGTTGAAGTCGAAGTTGATCATCCAGCTAAATCCGAATTTATCGGTAAAGCCACCGAAGAGTGCTCCCCACGGAGCCTTATCAAACTTCATCGTGATATTTCCGCCCGCCGAGAGCTCGGCAAAAATACGGCGGGCTTCGTCTTCGCTCGCGGCTCCGATCGCCAAAGACTGGCTGCTCCCTCGGGTCACGGGGCCCATCGACGTCGGAACATCGCTGCCCATCAATACCGTGCCGCCGATCGGGAGAGCGACGTGCATCACTTTTAACTTTTCGTCATCAGGAATCGGCATTCCCCAGTCGAGGTCACCAAAGCGGCTCATCATCGCAAACTCTCCGCCAAAGACGGATCGATAAAATTCGAATGCCTCTTCACAATTTCCGTCAAAACTCAGGTATGCGTTTACAGCTGCCATAACATCGTCCTCCTTTCAATGAAAATTCCCGGTGCTGCTGGCTAGCTGCGGGACCCGCCTTTTCGCCCCCAAGCGACGAACGCACAGAGCAATCCAACGACTGCCGGAAAAATGGCAAATGCGATCCCGCCCGCAGCACTGATCACTACGGCACCGATCATAATGACAAACAATAATGCGGCGGCAAGTGGTGTAAGTCCCGGTTTGATCTTTAGCGCCCACGGAAGAACTAACCCGAGTCCACCGAGGATCTCACAGACGCCAATGAAGTATATAAACCCTATCGAAAGATATGGCGGCATATTTGCCGCCATTTCGTCGGCCGGCATCAGGAATTTCGCCGTACCGGCGAACAGAAATGTTAACGCCAGCAATATCTGTACGATCCAAAGTGCAATATTCATCTGTAGTTTCTTAGTTTACCGGTCCCGAGCCGGATTCGACAATGGTTTTTAATTGACCGAGCCCCTTTTCGAAATCGGCGCCGACCAGCTTGTCCATGTTCATCACCATTCCAAACGCCTTGGCGATAAAGTTGTTCTTTCCGGCCATCGACCACGTCACGACCGACTTGTTTCCATCGGCCTTGAATGTAAACTCGGTCATGTTTTTAGCCTCGAACGGCTTGAGGAATTGGATATCGATCGCGATCCGCTCATTCGGATGGCTCGCTGTGATCTCCATATTACCCGCACCGACCTGGTCGTTTCCGACCCACGAATAGTGCGACCCGACTCCGGATGGCGGGCCTGAGTAGGCAGTGGTCATCGACGGGTCGATCTTCGCCCAGGGTGACCATGCTTCCCATTTATGAAAGTCGTTGACCTGCTCGAACACCTTGTCCGGAGCAGCGGCTATCGTTGTGGTCCGCTCGATCCTGAAATCGGCCGGCTGCATCGCAACGACGACACAAAAAACGACGACGATCGCGATGATCAATGCGAGTCCGCCGAGGATCACCTTTTTAACCATAAATAGTCTCCATTGATGTCCACTCTAAGTGATATATCGCTCAATAGATGAGCAAACCGCTCTCCCGTTTCCACACGATGTGCGACGGTGAGTATCGACGCCGAGTTGGGACGTCCAAAACGGAAAATGTATTACTGATCTGATCGATCGACATATTATAAAATTGATCGGTCAATAAATAAAGATTAAATTGACATACTGCAATTGGCCAGTCCGACACTCGTTTCTCTCTTATTTTCGCTTTACCGCTTAGTTGCTAATGAGGTAAAACTCACCTATAAATAGGGCTTATGAAGCAATGCCCCAAATGCGGGACGACCTATACCGACTCGAGCCTGACATATTGTCTGGCAGACGGCGCCGTCCTTGCCGATAACGCAGAGGCGGACACCTTCACTCGGGGATCGAACGCCGCTGGCAAGGCGCACGCACAAATGCGCGTTATGGTCCCGCAGAACAATCCGGGACAAGCTTATATTCAGCCGCCGGCACCCGTTGAATCGGGGAGCTGGCTCAAGATAATTTTGCTTGTCGGCCTGATCCTCGGAATGCTGCTTGTGGCCGCCGGAGTCGCCGGAGCGTTGCTGTATTTCAATAAGGACTCACGACGGTCGGCGATAAATTCGTCAAATGCCGGAACCGACCGACCGACACCGACACCGACGCCGACGCCGAATTCGAATGTGGCGGTGAACGCGGAATCGGAGAAATTACGAGATCAGATCGCAAATTTGGAAAAGCGCCTGGACGAGCAAAAAAATACTTCTCATCCCGCGACCGTTGCCCCAGCGGCGCCTGACCAGCCGACGACGACCTCTGGTACCGCGAAGGTCAACTCGCCGGGCGACGGTTTCCTCGCCATGCGGACCTTGCCAAGCAGCGATGTTGGCGACCGAGTCCAGCAGATCCCGAACGGATCGCTCGTTACGGTCGGCGGATGCCTGCCACGCTCGCGAGTTGGTGGCAAGGCCGGCCGATGGTGTCGAGCCAGCTATAACGGCTATTCAGGCTGGGTGTTCGACGCTTGGCTCTCGTACTGACCAGCGCCGTTACCATTTAAAAGTTAAAGAATGCGGATTTTGGAAGCCGCACTCAGTAGGTCTAATTGGTAGGTATAAAAGACAGGATTTATGAATTCGCTCAGTTACGGTCGAACGACACCGAAGGGGGATAATAGAACGTCCCCAATGTCTTAAAGCTTTTTATATCAAATTCCTTTCTTGCTCCGCATTCCAGGCACACACGATAGGAATCTATTCTGGTCGAGAACGGGCGGCTCAGATCTTTATGCCAGCAGCCGAATATCTTTCCGAACAACCCTATCTTTGTCCGCATCGATCTCTCCGCAAGCGACTCGGCGACCAAATCCTGACCAAACAACCTTCGCATAACCGTCCTCCCACTATCTACTGCCATTCGGCTCGGAAATCTTACGTCTCTATGAACGCAGCGAGGGGAAAGTTTTGCAGTAATTGGATGAAATACAGCATCAGAAGTTGTCTCAAGGCAGCAAAATTTTTCGCGTGCTTTATATGGCGTCCTTATTCCGTTAAAATCATCTCAATATTGAGGAGAAATAATGTTCAAAAATATAGTTAGATTTTCGTTAGTGATCGCGACACTCTTTTGCGTGGTCGTTCCGGCTTTTGCGTGGGACGAGACGGGACATAAGTTAACCGCATACATTGCATGGCAGCATATGACGCCCGAAGTTCGTGAACGCGTTGTCGATATCTTGCGTTCCGCTCCGGAGGATTCCCAGATCGGCGCGTTTTATATGTCGAATAACTCGCGCACGACTGAATCCAAGAGGCGAGAATTCTTTATGATGATCGCGACGTGGCCGGACATTATCCGCGACAAGAGCTTCGAGACTCGTTATAAAAAGTACGCAAATTCAAACTGGCATTACGCTGACACGTTTTGGATGTGGAAGGACGGAAAGGCGGTCCTCGTTGACAGCAATGACGCGAACGGACTCGCGATGCAAAAGATGATGGATTTTAATCAAGTGATCCGAGGAAGCGCCTCGGACGCGGATAAGGCCATCGCGATCGCCTGGCTTGAGCACCTCATCGGCGATATTCATCAACCACTCCACACATCGGGAAAGGTGACTGATTCCAACCCCAAGGGAGACCAGGGCGGTAACCTTTTCCTGCTTACGCCAAAAGGAACGCCCCGGGACAAACAGGAGAACCTGCACTGGTTCTGGGACTCGATCGTCGGCAGATACCAGCCCAACACAAAAGATCAGTGCGATTCCGATTATATCGATCCGATCGGTAACGAGATCATTCGGCTATACCCGTATGACAAACTTAAAGGCCAGATCAATGACGACAAGTTCGATCTCTGGGCCAAGGAAAGCCTGGATATTGCGATGACGGATATTTACAAGGACGTGAAGTTCTTTGAAACTCCGTCTGACAAGTATAAGAAAATGGCATTCGAGATCGCTCAGCGCCGCCTCGCACTCGCCGGATATCGGATGGCTGATCTTTTCAACGAGGTATTTTCGACGACCAACTCGGCCCCGGCGACGGCTGTTCCTACGACCAAGTAGCTGAGATGGAGCCAAACGAAATTCTCGAATACTTTCGGTCTCGTACAGGGGACATCGTTGCCGCGATCCGCGAGATCGTCGACATCGAATCGCCCTCACATGACTCCAACGGGAGTCGTGAGGTTGTGGACTGGGTTGAAACCCAAGCTCGTGCGACCGGGGTAGAGGTGTCGATTGAGAGAGTTTTCGTCGCCGACGGAAATCATTTGATAATCAAGGCGTTTCCGGCGCAGTATAGGCCAACGCTGCTCCTCGGTCACACGGACACCGTTCATCCATTGGGCTCGAGCGTGGCCAATCCCACAAGGGTCGACGGCGACCGATTGTATGGCTGCGGCGTCTTCGACATGAAGGCAAACATAGTGGTGATGCTTGAGGCCCTTAGATACCTCGATATTGTCGGCGAGTCTCCGGTGACGCCGATAACCATTGTCCTGTCGTGCGACGAAGAGGTCGGCAGTCACACGGGACGTGAGATCGTCGAGGACGCCGCTGTGACGGCAGGACGTTGTTTCGTTCTGGAACCTTCGTCGAACGGACGCTTAAAGACCGGTCGAAAGGGAACAGCGATGTTCACATTGAACGCTCACGGAATACCTGCCCACGCAGGCCTCGAGCCTGAAAAGGGCGCAAATGCCATTCTTGAACTCTCGAAACAGATCGAGATCATTCAAAGCGTTGGGATGGCGGAAAAGGGTACCACGGTGAACGTTTGCAAGATCAAGGGCGGCACGACATCCAACGTTATCCCGGAATTTGCCGATTGCGAGATCGATGTGCGATTTGCCTCGATGGCTGAAGCGGAACGCGTCGAATCGGAACTGCGCAGCATCGGGCCGTTTAATGATCGTGTGAAACTCGAACTAACGGGAGCGATCAACCGGCCGCCGCTCGAGCGTACGGACGCGGTCGTGGAGCTTTTCGAGAAGGCTAAAGCGCTTGCGTCGAGTTTTGGTTACGATATCGGTGAAACGCAAGTGGGTGGCGCGTCAGACGGCAATTTCGTGGCTGCCTTGGGCATCCCGGTCGTGGACGGCTTAGGGGTGGCCGGCGGCGGGGCCCACACGTTGGACGAATATATTGAGATCAGCGATATCGCTAATCGAGCGACTTTGCTAACACTGCTATTGATGACTGCGTAGAAAAAAATTGGGGGCGCAACTTGTCCGGTGATGGGCGCGGTCTTCAAAACCGTCTGTGAGATTGCGAGAGTAAGCTCAGGTGGGTTCGACTCCCACACGCCTCCGCCAATTTGATATGAAGGAATGGATCTCCCTCAATATGACCCCTGGCGTCGGGCCGCGGGCAGCCACAAAACTACTTGAAAGATTTGGATCGGCAGATGCAGTTTTTCACGGCCGGCGAACCGAGCTCGAGGCTCTTCGCCTAAAGCCGGAAACCATCGACAGCATACTCAAGCGCGAGTTTCACGAGCGGGCGGAGACTGAGTTGGAGCGCGTCCGCGCGCTGGGCGGCGACGTCCTGCTGCTCGACGACGGCAGCTATCCCGATCTCCTGCGTGAGATCGACGATCCGCCAATAGTGCTTTACGTGAAAGGTGATTGGCAAGCGTGCTTCGATCAGCCCGGAGTGGGAGTGATCGGGTCGAGGATGTGCTCGACCTACGGCGAAAACGCTTCGGAAATGCTCGCTCGCGACCTCGCGTCGCGCGGGCTTACCGTCGTTTCGGGCCTTGCCCGCGGCATCGATACAGCGGCACATCGCGGAGCTATGCGCGGTAAGGGAAAGACCATAGCCGTCATCGGTACAGGAATAGATAATGTGTACCCGAAGGAAAATAACGGCCTCGTCCGTGAGATCCTGGCTTCCGGCGGATGCATCGTTTCGCAGTTTCCGCTGGGCACTCCGCCGTTAAAGGACAACTTTCCCTACCGCAATCGAATCATAAGCGGGCTTAGCTTAGGAGTTTTGATCGTCGAGGCGTCGGAACGGAGCGGATCATTGATAACTGCTCGACTGGCGTCCGAACAGAACCGTGAGGTGATGGCAGTTCCGGGTAATATCACATCGAGTAATTCGTTTGGTACCAACTACCTGATCAAGAGCGGAGCTAAGCTCGTTCAGCAGTGGCAGGACGTCGTTTCGGAACTTCCATCCGAGATCTCCGCCAGGATACTGCCGCCAAAGATCGACAAAGTGATCGCCGAGGAAGCGGTCCGGCAGCCTGAACTCGTTCCGGCCGATATGACGGCGAACGAGCTCAAGATTTGGGAGTTTTTGAACGCGGATGAGCCGGTGCATATTGATAACCTATTAGAGATGAGCAGCCTCTCTTTCGGCGATCTGAACACCGCTTTGGTGGCGCTCGACATCCGCGATCTGATCCGTGTTTTGCCGGGCAAACACTATGCTCGTCGAATTTAAATAGAGACCGAGCAAGGTGCGGGACAAATTCTTATATCGTGGAGCCACGTATTGACAGACCTGCGAGCAAGGTGTTAGAAGTCAGTACGTCAGCCCTAAAATGGTGTTTGACGTATTTTTTTCACAAATGGGTAAAAGCTTAGTAATAGTCGAATCGCCGGCGAAGGCGAAAACAATTAACAAATATCTCGGTGCCGATTTCAACGTGATGGCATCGATCGGTCACATAAAAGACCTGCCGATGCGAGACCTTGGGGTCGATGTCGACAACAATTTCGAACCGCACTACGAGGTCATTCCAGACACAAAGAAACGGAATAATAAAAAAGTAGTTTCCGATCTCAAAAAAGCCGCAAAGATGAGCGATGCCATCTACCTCGCGGCTGATCCGGACCGAGAAGGTGAGGCGATCTGCCAACATCTGGCCGAGGAGATCGTGCCAAAGAAGTCGAATATTCCGGTTTTTCGAGTGATGTTCAACGAGATCACCAAGAACGCCATTCAAGATGCTTTCAAGGTTCCGCTGCAGGTCAACCGAAATCTGGTCGATGCTCAACAAACGCGACGCATCCTCGATCGACTCGTCGGTTACAAGGTCTCGCCGATCCTCTGGAAAACGATCGGCGGCAGGCTGTCCGCAGGTCGAGTGCAGACGGTCGCCGTGCGGCTCGTCGTCGAGCGCGAGCGTGAGATCGAGGCTTTCGTTCAGACAGAATATTGGTCGATCGTCGCAAATCTGACCGCGGCGTTTCCGCCAAAATTCGATGCAAAGCTAAACCGGATCGGCGAAAAGACAGTTAAGGTAGGAAAATTTGATGAGGATGTTAAGCCTGGCGAAAGTCATGTAAAGACCGCGGACGAGGCGAACGCGATCGTTGCCGAGGCTGAAAAAGAGGCATTCGTCGTCGAGTCTGTTACGACCAAAGAGCGAAAGCGCAATGCCACGCCGCCGTTCATTACATCGAAATTGCAACAGGACGCCGCTCGAAAATTTGGTTTCTCGGTCAAAAAGACGATGTCCGTCGCCCAGCGCTTGTACGAAGGCGTCGAACTCGGTTCGGAAGGTGCGGTCGGTTTGATCACCTACATGCGTACCGATTCGATTCGAGTGTCGGACGCCGCAATAGCCGAGGTTCGTGAATTTATCGGCGGAAGCTACGGCGAAGGATACCTGCCGGCGAAGCCAAATAATTACAAGTCGAA
The DNA here is from genome assembly GCA_040005135.1 of Acidobacteriota bacterium. Taxonomy (GTDB): domain Bacteria; phylum Acidobacteriota; class Blastocatellia; order Pyrinomonadales; family Pyrinomonadaceae; genus OLB17. The sequence continues at coordinate 72,170 of JBDTZO010000244.1, forward strand.
AAAAGGAGCACAGGACGCACACGAAGCCATTCGTCCGACCGATGTACGCAGAACGCCGGAATCGCTCTCGAGCAAGCTCGATGCCGACTCGCTTAAACTTTACCGACTCATCTGGCAGCGATTTGTCGCATCTCAGATGGCTCCGGCCGTCTTCGATCAGACGACGATCGATATCAATGCAGGCCGATTCACGTTCCGAGCGACCGGCTCGGTGCAAAAATTTGATGGTTTTCTGAAAGTGTACCAAGAGGGCCGCGACGAAAAACCAGCCGACGGCGAGGACGACGACGCCGAGCTCAACTTGCCTCTGGTAAAGCAGGGTGAGACCCTTACGCTAAACGCGATCAGCCCCGAGCAGCATTTTACGGATCCGCCGCCCCGATTCTCAGAAGCCACGCTTGTCAAAGCACTTGAGGAAAAAGGGATCGGCCGCCCGTCGACATACGCGGCCATCATGACGACGATCCAGGACCGCGAATACGTCGAAAAGATCGAAAGTCGTTTTCACCCCACGCCGCTTGGCACCACGGTCAACGACCTGTTGATCGAGAGTTTTGATGATATTTTCAACTCGACCTATACAGCGGGTATGGAGTTGAAGCTCGATGATATCGAAGACGGAAAACTCGATTGGCGTGATGCTCTCCGTGAATTTTACGCAAAGTTCTCGAAAGATCTCGAGATAGCAACGGAAAGCATTAAAGACAAAAAGAAGATGGCCATTCCGACCGACGAAGTCTGCGAAAAATGCGGCACGCCGATGGTTATCAAGTTTGGCCGATTCGGACAGTTTTTGGCGTGCGGTAATTACCCGGAATGTAAGAATACACGCGAGGTCGCTAAAAAGTCGGACGCAAATGGCCAGACGCCTGACGGAGCAAATGGCGAAGCAGCGGCCGAAGAAATTCCTGTCTGCGAACTTTGCGGGCGGGAAATGGCCCTCAAAAAAGGACGATTTGGGTCGTTCTACGGATGCACAGGATATCCAGAGTGCAAAAATATTCGGAAGATCGCCAAGGGTGACCAGAAACCTGCCGCTCCACCGGTGCCGCTCGATGAGATCTGCCCAAAGGACGGTGCTCATCTCGTGCGGAGACAAGGCCGATTTGGCGAATTTGTATCCTGTTCGAACTATCCGAAGTGCGATTACGTTAAAAGAGATGTTGTTGAGGGCGTAACGTGTCCAAAGGACGGCGGCGAGATCGCTGTCAAAAAGTCACGCCGCGGAAAGATCTTTTACGGCTGCGTAAACTATCCGAAGTGTGATGCGGTCTATTGGGATAAACCCGTTAAGGAGACGTGTCCCCAGTGCAGTGCTCCTTTCCTTCTTGAGAAAACGACTAAGAAGGACGGAACTGTCCGTTATTGCCAAAATGAGGAATGTGATTATAAAATGGCAGTCGTTACCCCTGACGATTCATCGGAGATCCCGGCCGGTGGCACTGTGGCTGTTTGACCTGTGCTCATGAACGAAAATATACAATTTCTGCAGGCGTTCCTTAAAAACCCCTTGAAGGTAGGAGCGGTGGCGCCGAGTTCTCCCGACCTTGCGGCTCAGATGCTGCAAGGCATAGCACCTAACGAGGACAATATAGTACTCGAACTCGGTGTCGGAACTGGGGCCATTACCAAATATCTCCAGGAAATAATACCCAACCAAGAGTCCTATCTTGGGATTGAGCTCGACAAGGCTATGGTAAAACGCGTAGGCGCTAAGTTTAGCAACATGAATATCGTTGCCGGAAGTGCTGCTGACGCGTATTCCATCCATCAGGAGTCGGGATTGGGAAAAGTTGGATTTCTGGTCTGCTGCCTCCCATTCGTGTCGCTCCCGAAAGAGGTAAGCGAAGCTGTACTGTCGGAGATCGGAAGATTTATGGACGAGGGTTGCACGCTTAGGATTTTTCAGTATGCTCACGGATACTACCTCCCGCCGGCGATCAAGCTGCGCGAATTCATGCGCAGCCGTTATGGCCGCTCACAGCGAAGCCCTTTGGTCTTGAAGAATCTTCCGCCCGCGTTTACGTTGACATGGTCGACGATCTAGCAGGATCTCAATGCGCGTTTTAGGGACATCGTCGTTATCAGCCTTTGTCGTTACCGCCAATCCGGACGAGGCCAGGAAGTTCTATGAAAATATCCTCGGCCTAACGTTCGTTTCCGAAGATCAATATGCGCTTGTCTTCGACTCCCAGGGAACGACATTGCGTATCCAGAAAATCCCTGAGGTCGACCCCAGGGCCTTTACGGTTCTGGGTTGGCATGTTGAGGACATCGCCGCTGCCGTAGCTGCATTGGTCGCCAAGGGCGTGCAATTCGAGCTGTACGATTACATGCATCCTGACGAACTTGGCATAGTCACCTTCGAAGGCGGCGCTAAGGTTGCCTGGTTTAAGGACCCGGACGGAAACCTACTGTCGCTCGACCAATATTGAAACCTTTCGCGCGACTTTTTGGTATACGTAGATAGCTCAACATTCAGATTCAGATCTTTTTTAGGAGAAACAAATTAATGTTACGACGAAAGCTTGCAGCCGTAGTGCTGCTCTCTGCTTTTTTGCTGCCGTCCGCGTCCTTTGCGCAAACGGCGGCTCCGGCCAAGTCAGTCTACACAGCACCCAAATCGGATATCGATAAAATAAAAGACGAGGGAATGAATCATTCGCAGGTAATGCAGACGATCAGCTATCTCTCGGACGTCATCGGCCAACGTTTGACTGCATCGCCGAGCCTCTTGCGTGCCAATGAATGGACGCGGGACACGATGAAAAAATGGGGCATGGAAAATGCTCATCTCGAGGCGTGGGGACCATTCGGCCGCGGTTGGGTACTAAAGAGTTTTTCCGCCCAGATATCTGCGCCGTATGACATCCCGCTGATAGCGTACCCGAAAGCATGGGCTCCCGGCACAAAAGGCGAGTTGAATGCTGACATCGTCTATCTGGACGCCAAAGATGACGCCACGCTTGAGAAATATAAAGGTCAGCTAAAAGGAAAGATCGTCCTACTCTCCGACATTCGACCTTTAAAGCCAGATTTCACCGGCATTGGCCGCAGATATACCGATGAGGAGCTAGCGAAAATGGAATCGGCTCCTGATCCGTCCGCCCCGCGTCCTGCGACGCCTGCAGGTCAGCCGTCCGCCGAGATGCTCGCCCGCCGGGCCGCACAGATGTTTACTGCAAAACGCACGCTCTTTGCGGTGGACGAAGGGGCCGCAATGTTGGTCGATAACAGCCGTGGCGGATTTGGAGGAACCATTTTCGTTCAACAAGCAACCGTCGCTCAAGCCCCGCCGACGACAGCTCCTGATCCGTCGTTTCGACGCCTTACGCCGTATATGAAAGAGGCGGAATCGCGTATAGTCCCTCAGATAACGTTAGCGACCGAGCACTACAATCGGCTGATCCGCATGATCCAGCAAGGCGAAAAGCTCAAAATGGCTGTCAATGTTGACGCCCAGTACATCGATGGCGACGGGATGGTTAATAACACGATTGCCGAGATCCCGGGCACCGATCCGAAACTCAAAGATCAGGTCGTAATGCTCGGCGGCCATATGGACTCTTGGCATGCGGGCACGGGCGCGACAGATAACGGGGCCGGTGTGGCCGTCGCTATGGAAGCCGCACGCATACTTTTGGCCAGCGGCCTCAAACCGCGTCGCACGATTCGCGTCGCTCTATGGTCCGGCGAGGAACAGGGCCTGTTTGGATCGCGGGCGTATGTCAAACAGCATTTTGGTGAAATGAAGGGCGGTCAGCAGTTTAACTTTGGGCCGCCGGACCCGAACGCTCCGAAACCTGAGCTTGTTAAAGGCGCGGACTATGAAAAGCTGTCTGCGTATTACAATCTCGATAACGGAACGGGTAAGATCCGCGGCGTTTATATGCAGGGCAATGAAGCGGTCCGGCCTTATTTTGAGGCATGGCTTGCTCCCTTCGCCGACATGGGTGCCAAGACCCTTACCATCTCGAACACCGGCGGCACTGATCATCTGTCGTTCGATGCGATCGGACTGCCGGGTTTTCAGTTCATACAGGACGAGATCGAGTATGACACCCTTACACACCATTCTAACCAGGACGTTGTCGACCGGATCCAGGCGGACGACCTCAAGCAGGCCTCGACGATCATGGCCGCTTTCGTCTACCAGACCGCGATGATGGATGAGAAGATGCCGGCTAAAGCGAGCAAGTAAGCTCGGCCATCAGTGAAACTTCCCCGGAACGCCAAGGCGTTTCCGGGGATTTTTGTTTGCCTGCCTGACAAAAAGGTATTATCATTTCTCAGTTTTCCCACGAGCCGTTTTAGAAATATATGACCAACATCGAATACCAACGCGGTGCGATAAGTGCCGGCGATTGCATCTCAAATGCCTGGAGCCTGGTAACAAACAAATTCTGGCTGTATGTCGGGCTCGGATTGCTCGCATTGATACTTATCAGCTGTATCCCGATCGCAAATCTATTTATTATGGGGCCGATCATGGGCGGTTTTTACTATGTCGCCCTCCGGGATATGCGCGGCGACCCGGTCGAATTCGGGATGCTGTTCAAAGGGTTCGACCGGTTCGTTCCGCTGATGGTCGTCGGACTGATACAGGCGATCCCAGGCATCATCTTTCAGGTGCTGCGGTTCACCGTAAATATTTCCAACGCCGTTGGAAACGGCACTGGCGGCCATTCAGGCGGAAGCGATCCATTCAAAGGTGCACTTCCCGATTTCTCGGCTTTGATCGCTGGGTTGTCGGCGATGGTTATTCTCTCGTTGATCGGGTTTTCAGTGTTCGCGGCGATATGGAATGTCGCGCTGACGTTCGCGGTGCCTATCGCGTTGGAAAACGAGATCGGTCCTATCGAGGCGATCAAGCTGAGCATACGAGCCGCTTTTAGTAATGTTGGCGGACTTGTCCTCCTGATAATCTTTGACATTCTCGTCGGTTTCCTCGGTTTTTTGGCGTTCTGTCTGGGGTATTTTGTTGCGATCCCGGTGATCTTTGCGGCAAATGCTTTTGCATATCGTCAAGTGTTTCCAATCGCGAATAGCCCGTTTAATTATGCTCCGCCGCCGCCGTCGGAATACGGCAGTAGTTTCGGCAGCGGAATGTAGCTGCTATAGAACGATTTCCAAATAGATCACGTCCTCGTTCGGGTTGTCATAATAAGCCGGTATTTCGCGAAAGCCGTGTGACTCATAGAGCTGCACGGCTTTTGCCATTTTGGCCGGAGCTGTGTCGAGCCGCATTCGCGAATAGCCGATCTCGCGGGCGTTCCTGATCACCTGCTCAATAAGGTACCGGCCCACTTTCTGTCCGCGAAAGCGGCTGCGAACGAACAGCCGCTTCATCTCACATACGCCGTCGCCGAGATCACGAAGAGCGATGCATCCGGCCGCATCTTTATCGATGAAAGCGATCAAAAGACGGCCGCGCGGCAATGCATATTTGCCGGGCAGCTCCGCAAGCTCGGCCTCAAATCCCTGAAAACATAGGTCGAGGTCCATCGACGTCTCGTATTCGCGAAACAGCCGTCGCGCGGCATCAATTTGTTCGGGGGTCTCGGCCTGAATGATCTTCATAGTTCTAAAATGCCTACATTACCCCAAAAAAATGCCTTACTCATAACACAAGCCTTACAATTGTTATAAAATCTAATTTTTATGGAACTAGCCGTCGAGAAATACAAGGTCGCTAACGAACCATTCTATCTGCCGGTCGGAAAAGAGATCGTTCTTTTCGAAGCTGCCTTTGCCGCAAAGCTGCCAGCTATGCTCAAGGGGCCGACGGGCTGCGGCAAGACACGTTTTGTCGAATATATGGCCTATCGGCTCGATCGGCCATTGATCACGGTCGCCTGCCACGAAGACCTTTCGTCGACCGACCTCGTCGGCCGCTTTCTGCTCGAGGGCGACGAGACGGTTTGGCATGACGGACCATTGACGGCCGCCGTTCGTGCTGGTGCCATCTGTTATCTCGACGAGGTCGTCGAGGCGCGCAAGGACACTGTGGTCATCATCCATCCGCTGACCGACGACCGCCGCCGGCTGCCGATCGAAAAACGCGGCACTGTGATCGAGGCACCGCCGGAATTTATGCTCGTCGTGTCGTACAATCCCGGTTACCAATCGATCCTCAA
>JBDTZO010000058.1:0-31073 GCA_040005135.1 Acidobacteriota bacterium
GACTACTTTACTGACGAGGAGCTGGAACTCGTCCGCGACGCACAGGATATCGATCTCCGAATCAAAGTGCTAACTCATGCCATCGATCGACGGCTCGCGATCCTCAACATCGGCCCCGCGGCCACCGGAAAAGAGTTGAAAGAGTCCGATAATTGGGGCCCGCCTCCGACCGGATCGCGGTCACAGCTGCTATCGGATATTAAACGTATCTTACAGAAAGCCGTCGATGACATTGACGACACATCCGCTCATGCAGGTACGACAATGGCGAGAACACCGGAAAATCCCACGAAAAAGGATAAGCTGGATCCGCCATTTGCTCGAGCCTTACGCGAACTCGACACCGCGGCCAAGCGTTATAAGCCGCTTTTTCAGGCCGAACTCGATAAGTCTACGAATGCCAAGGACAATGGCCCGGTCCTCGACGCGATCGACTTGTGCGATCAAATTGTCGAAGGCATCTCCAAGGCTCAGGCGCCTGTCAAAAACTAATTCGAAAAAATACTAGCGACATTCAGAGGTGTGCCCTTGTGCTCCGTTGTCGGCCTCAATTACACTCTCGACATATGTCAGAAGATAATTTGAAAAAGACTCCGCTAAACGCTATTCATCGTGAACTTGGCGGCCGGATGGTGGATTTTGGCGGCTGGGATATGCCGGTGCAGTACGCCGCCGGCGTGATCGAGGAGCATGTGGCCACGCGGACATCATCAGGACTTTTCGACGTGTCTCACATGGGCGAGATCTGGGTCGACGGACGCGACGCGATCGATTTCGTCAATCGGCTCGTTACCAACGACGTGCGGAACCTCGTTGACGGACAGGCCCATTATTCTGCTCTTACCAACGAACATGGCGGCATCGTCGACGACCTGCTGGTTTACCGGTTTGCTGAACAAAAGCTCCTGCTGGTCGTAAATGCCGGAACTACAGAAAAGGACTGGGAATGGATCACGTCGCATAAGACGGATGTCGACGACCTGAGCCTGACCAACTCCAGCGGAGAATTTTGCCAGATCGCCATTCAGGGCCCTAAGGCGACCGCGATCGTGCAAAAACTGACGGAAACCGACCTTTCGACGATCAAGTATTACCATTTTACCGAAGGCTGGGTGGACGAGGTCGAATGCATCATTTCGAGGACGGGTTATACGGGCGAAGACGGCTTCGAGCTGTACGCGGCTCCCGAATGCGCTGAGCAGCTGTGGAACAAACTGCTCGAAACCGGACGCTACGGCAGCGACGGCGGCATACTTCCCTGCGGACTCGCAGCGCGGAACACGCTGCGATTAGAGGCGGCGATGTCGCTTTACGGACACGAACTCGGCGATGACATCACACCACTCGAAGCGGGCCTCGGATGGATAACGAAGTTCGACAAAGGGCCGTTCACCGGATCGGAAGCGATCGCCAAACAGAAAGCGGACGGCCTGAAACGGAAGATCTTCGGTTTTGAGATGGTCGAGCCAGGCATTGCCCGCGACGGCTTTGACATCTACGTCGCCGAGGACAAGGTCGGCATCGTTACGTCCGGCAGCCCGGCACCCTTTTTAAAGAAGAATATCGGCCTCGGATTTCTGCCGCCCGAATTTGCAATTGTCGGTCAAGAAATTAAAATTGACGTACGAGGCAAACACTTGGCGGCAAAGGTCGTACCCACGCCTTTTTATAAGCGTTCCAAGTAATTAAATTTCGCATATCACCCAAGAGGTTACTTTTCCCTATGTCCAATAATATTCCCGAAAACTTACGTTACAGCAAAGATCACGAGTGGGTATCCGTTGACGGCGATACCGCAACGATCGGAATCACAGATTACGCACAACATTCGCTCGGCGATGTTGTATACATTGACATGCCACGCGTCGGCGACAAATTCGGCACACACGAGGCATTTGGTTCCGTCGAATCGGTGAAAGCCGTTTCTGAGGTCTTTACTCCGGTCGCCGGCGAGATCCTCGAGGTAAACAGCGGGATCAATGACACGCCCGAAGCGGTCAACAACGATCCGTACGATGGCGGATGGATGATCAAGCTAAAACTCGACAATGCCGGCGAAGCCGACGCTCTCCTTTCATCGGTCGAATACGAAGAATATCTGGCTGCGTCCGCTTAGTTTTTGAGAGAAATCTCTTTTTGACGTCTTTTCAAACCGCTCCATTTCAGTCGGTGCCAAAAGATCTATCGCTATATACGAGGCCCGGTTAATTCCCGGGCCTCGTAGTATATTCAGATGACAAATTCGGGGCCCGGCAATATATAATGCTTGTATCCCACAAGCATAATTTCGTTGAAATAATTTCGCCGGCACATGTATGTGATCATGGTTCCTTCAGATCAGGAGATACGAATGAAAGCATCTACTAAACTTATTTTCGCCCTTGGCATTCTGGCTATTCTCTCTGCCGATGCTGCGGCCCAAAACTATAAGATAAAGCAAACTACGTCCGTCAGCGGTCAAACAATAACGTCGACCGTCTATGTGAAAGGCTCCCGAAAACGCAACGAGAGCGGCGGGATCATGGGTATCGGTGGCGGCATTGCCGACATCGAACAATGCGATTTGAAACGCAAGATCCTCGTGAGCGATAAGAAAAAGCTCTATGTGATCGAACCGTTCGCCGTAGATGATATGTCCGAACCGGCTACATTGCGCCCCACAGTAGCCCCATCCGGGAAAGTCACCAAGGGCGGAACGATCACGATTTCCTCCAGTATTAACGACACGGGCGAACGCAAAGACATGTTCGGCTTGACCGCCCGACACATCAAAATGTCAATGACCAGCCGATCGTCTGCCGATGCATGCACCAAGAGTGATATCGACATCCAAACCGACGGATGGTATATCGATCTGCCGCAATTCTCTTGTCCTGTAAACGTTTCACGATCGATGCCGGCGACCCGCGAGCCCAAGAGCGGATGTCAGGACCGTACGATCATCAAATCAAGCGGTGGCGGAAAATTGGGATTTCCGCTTCAATTCACGCAGACGATGAAAACAGGCGATGGCGACGGAATGGGCTTTTCGCAATCTCTCGAGACGATTGAGTTTACAAAAGCGAATCTCGAGGATTCGCTCTTCGACATTCCGGCAGGTTATACGCTTGCACAAGACGCCCAGCAGCTCTACAGCCGGCCTGATATCTCGGAAATAATGCGTGCCGCCGAAAACAGCAAGCCTAACTCCGGCGAAAAACCTAGCCGCGACACTGCCGGCGATATGCGATCAAAACGGCCCGGCATCATCCGAATCGGAGTTCTATTGCCCACGAACCAATCGGCTGAGAACATTTCGGACGGTGATCTGCAGTCATTTCTCGCCGGTAAACTAACGATCGGCAAAATCGAAGGGTTTCCGGTGGGAAGTGAGGCCGATGCAAGAGCCGCGGATTGTGACTACATTCTAACGAGCGATCTGTCCAGGCTGAAACAATCTTCAGCTAGCAAGATCGGCGGGATCTTCGGCAAGGTAACAAATACAGATACATCAGGGGCAAGCAGCTTCGATGCTCAAGTGGATTTTACGCTCCGTTCGCTCAAGTCCGGCCAGTCTGTCCTTCAAAACAAGCAGTCGGCAAAAACTTCGGGTAACGCCGAACGGGCCGCTCAAAACGTTCTTGCTGCCGAGGCCGCCGCGGTCCTTAACGTCGCGAAATAGTTAGCCGATGATCGGGAAACAATGCGGACACCGGTCAAATACCGGTGTCTGCTCTTTTTTTGCGAACTAGATTCGAGATCTGGACCGTTTCGACCAGGGCGTGCGAGTTGCAACGAATCGTAACGCCTTTGTGCGTACAATTCCCTGTAAATTAAGTGCCGCAAAGATCGTTGCCCATTCTGTGCCGTTCATGCGACAATATACTATGAACAAGTCGTCTCCCGCTTGCTCTGAGAAACCAATTTCATGGTGCTCAATTCGCAGACCCAGAATTTTAGAAACGCTCACGATGTCGAGCAATGATATACGCTTTTCTAATAATGCTAACTTCGATAACTCTATTATTGTCTGCATTTATCATGTGGTACGTGATCTCATACATCAGATTTATCCCATTTAGCTATACTCAAAACCTAAATGGGATAAATCCGTATTTAACTCTATTAGGAACAACATTTAAGCCGTCCCACTTACAGTCGATTCTGGCACAAATCTACGGTAATACTTTAATATCACAGTCTGATCCGAGGGAATCTTGCACTTAGATTGGATGGGTGTAATGAGGGACGCAAAGCCCGCAAATGAGCGATGCCGGCTATGGTCGATCGCTGTCGTCGCACTTTCCGCCAAGATCGGCACTATTTTGCAATTGTGACGACGATTACTGGATCTTCGAATTTAATGTGCAATTTTGATATCATCGTTATTTCACGATCGAATTTAAACCTTCAGTATTTAACAGAGATATTTAGATGAGATACATACCAAATTCGCCCGAGGAACGCGACGAAATGCTTGCGGTCGTCGGACTCGAGACCGCCGCGGATCTTTTTCGCTCGATCCCCTCGGACGTCCAACTGAACAGGGCTCTGAAGATCACAGAACCGCTCGCCGAATCAGAGGTAATCGCGGAAATGGAGACGATGGCCGCGAAGAATACTGGCACGACGGTTCCCTCTTTCCTCGGCGGCGGCGTTTACTCGCATTTTTCGCCGACGATCGTCGACCATCTGATCCAGCGTTCGGAGTTTTTCACGTCGTACACGCCATATCAGCCGGAGATCGCTCAGGGTACATTGCAGTACATCTTTGAGTTTCAAACTCTCGTCTGCCAATTGACCGGAATGGAGGTAGCCAATGCATCAATGTACGACGGCTCGACCTCAATGGCAGAGGCGTATCTGATGGCCCAGCGTGTTACGCGCCGCGACAAGATCGTAGTCGCAAAGAGCGTTCATAAGGAATATCGCGAAGTGGCGGCCACCTATACGCAGCACGGCGACGCCGAGATCGTCGAGATCGATTTCGACCCGAAAACCGGGCGACTTGCCGACACGTCGGCCCTCGATGACACCACGGCTGCCCTTGTCGTCCAGTCGCCGAACTTTTTCGGATGTGTCGAGGACCTCAGATCTCTTGCGGATGCGGCCCATGCGGTCGGAGCTCTCTTCGTCGTGGTGGTCACGGAGGCTATTTCGTTTGGATTATTAAAGTCGCCAGGCGAATGCGGCGCCGACATCGTCGTCGGCGAGGGCCAGTCGTGGGGAGTTCCGATGGGATTCGGCGGCCCGCACGTCGGTATTTTTGCAACGCAGGAAAAATTCGTCCGCCAAATGCCCGGACGCCTGTGTGGCATTGCATACGACAAAAACGGCAATCGCGGCTTTGTGCTTACGCTCTCGACCCGCGAACAGCACATCCGCCGAGAAAAGGCGACGTCGAACATCTGCACCAACCAGGGCTTGATCGCCCTCGCCGCGACCATTTACATGGAAACCATGGGCAGGACGGGTCTTAAAGAGGTCGCGATGCAGAACGCTCAGAAAGCCGCGTACGCTGCGAAAAAGATCGCCGCCGTCGAAGGCTACGACCTGGCCTTCTCGTCGCCCGTCTTTAACGAATTCGTCGTCCGCGGCCCGCGCTTGGCTGACGAGACCCTGACCAAGGTTCGAGAAGCCGGCATCAATGGCGGCATCGCGTTGTCGAAGTATTACAACGACCGGCCAAATGAGTTTCTGGTCTGCGTAACTGAGACGAATACGAAGAAGCAGATCGATGATCTGGCCGCAGCGTTATCGACCTAAATGAGCCTATGGAACACATAAGCATGACAGAGACGGTACTTCCGCTGGCTTTATTGCTTATGCTCTGTACGTTCCTGTTGTAGCTCGTACTTATGGTAGTACTAGCTTTCCGAAAAAACAGATCGCATTAGGACGAGTTGCCTAGTATAAAGTTATGACATCTGACATCGACCGCAGACGTTTCCTCTCATCCGCCGGCAAGGGTCTTGGGTTGATGGCGTTTTCGTCGTCTCTGGTCGGTTCGCTCTTTGAAAATGTCGTTGCTGCGGGAAAAGCCGTCGATCACCTTTTGCCGATGGAGGCCGCGATGGACGAGGACTACTGGGCGACGATCCAGCAGTCTTTCGCTGTTACGCGGAGCATGATCAACCTCAATAACGGCGGCGTCAGCCCAAGCCCGCGAATGGTTACCGAGGCGTTCGTTCGTTACACATGGCAGCAGGAAGAGGCGACGGCCTACATGATGTGGCAGATCCTTGAGCCGCAGTCCGAAACCATCCGAACCGGCCTTGCCGAGATCTTCGGATGTTCGCCCGAGGAGATCGCGATCACTCGCAACGCGAGCGAATCGCTTGAGATCCTGCTAATGGGCATGGACCTCAAAAGCGGCGACGAGATCCTGACCACCAATCAGGATTATCCGCGAATGTTGACCACGCTCCGCCAGCGTGAACTTCGCGAAGGGCTAAAGCTAAATTTGATCAAGATCCCGATCGCTCCCGATAATATCGATGACATCGCTGCGTCGTTTGAACGGGCGGTCACGCCCAGAACAAAGCTCATTCTCATTTCGCATCAGATCAACCTGACCGGCCAGATAAATCCGGTCAAAAAGGTCTGTGATATGGCACGTGCCCGCGGAATCGAGACGATCGTCGACGGTGCCCATTCGTTCGCTCAGTTCGATTTCAAGCAGACCGATCTTGGCTGCGACTATTTCGGAACCTCCTTGCACAAATGGATCTATGCCCCGAAAGGCACCGGAATGCTGTACGTCAAAAAGGACAAGATCCCGAAGATCTGGGCATTGATGGCTTCCGAGAATCGAAACAAGAATGACATTCGCAAGTACGAGGAGATCGGCACACACTCGGCCGCAATGCGGCTCGCGATCGGCGAATCGATCCTCTTTCACAACGCGATCGGACCCAAGCGAAAAGAGGAGCGGCTCAGGTATTTGTCTCGATATTGGATGAATCGACTCAAGGACGTGCCAAAAGTTGGCTTTAACACGTCGTTTGACCCCAAACAGTCCTGCGCCATCGCCAATTTTAAGATCGACGGCGTCGACCCCGTCGCGATCGGCGGCCATCTGATGTCGAAGTACAAGATAATCACGACACCGATCGTGCACGAAGAGTTTAGCGGCGTTCGCATAACGCCAAACGTTTACACGACGCTGTGGGAGCTCGACCGCTTTTGCAATGTCGTCGAATCCATCGCGAAAAATGGAATTCCAAAGGCCTGATCATATGAGCATCAAGAAAGTCACACAACACCCGTCACAGAACGAAGAGCTTATCTTCGATCGGTCTCAAACCGGCCGAATTGGTTACCGTTTGCCAAAGCTCGACGTTGAGGAAACCAGTCTCGACGATATTATTCCAGCCGATCTGCGTCGTACCGACGATCTCGAAGGCGTTCCCGAGGTTTCCGAGGTCGACGTCGTCCGCCATTTTACCCGCATCTCGACATGGAATTATTCGATCGATCTCGGCATGTACCCGCTCGGGTCGTGCACGATGAAATACAATTCAAGACTGAACGAAAAGGTCGCCCGGATAAGCGGTTTCGCCGGGCTCCATCCGCTCGCTCCCGAAGCCGATACGCAGGGTGCGCTTGAGCTTATTTACAAGCTTCAGCAAGACTTGGCCGAGATCACGGGCCTGCCGGGCGTTTCGCTCCAGCCGGCGGCAGGTGCTCAGGGTGAAATGACAGGAGTCATGGTAATCAGAGCTTTCCTCGATGATCGCGACGGCGAAGCGTCGAAGGAACGGCGGGTAATGCTCATCCCCGATTCGGCCCACGGAACTAACCCCGCGTCGGCCGCAATGGCAAGTTTTACGGTCAAGACGATACGTTCCACAGCCGAAGGGTTGACGGACATGGACCACTTGAGACAGTTGTGCGACGAAGGCGGCGTTGCCGGGCTTATGCTGACAAATCCCAATACGGTCGGCATTTTCGAACGAAATATTAAGGAGATCTGCGAAACGATCCACGCGGCCGGCGGACTCGTCTACATGGATGGCGCCAATATGAATGCTCTGGTCGGCGTCGCACGGCCCGGCGATATGGGCGTGGACGTCATCCACCTCAATTTGCACAAAACTTTTTCGACCCCACACGGCGGCGGCGGCCCGGGCTGCGGCCCATGCTGCTGCACGGCAGAGCTGGCAAAATACTTACCGACACCGCGTGTCGAAAAGAGCGGCGACAACTTCAAGCTGAATTATGATTTCCCTTCCTCGATAGGACGCGTGAAGGCATTTTTCGGCAATTTTGGAATGATGGTGCGGGCGCTTTCGTATATCTACACTCACGGGGCAGACGGATTAAAAGAGGCGACCGAGGCCGCTGTGCTCAACGCTCGATACGTTTCGCATGCACTCGAGGGAACATACGATAAACCATACGAATCGGACTGTATGCACGAGGCGATATTCTCGCACAAGAACCAGTCGAAAAAGGGCGTCGTCACGCTCGATATCGCCAAACGGCTGATCGATTACGGGTTTCATCCAATGACCGTCTACTTCCCGCTCGTCGTTGAGGGAGCGATGCTAATCGAACCGACGGAATCCGTCGGCCGGGCTGACCTCGACGCATTCGTCGAAGCCATGATCGACATCGACGGCGAGATACAGGAAAACCCGCAGTTCGTGATCGATGCACCGCACACAACCCGGATCGGCCGCCTGGACGAGGCAAGTGCCGCTCGCAAGCCCGTGCTGCGTTGGACAAAAGAGTCAGACCGTGCGGCGAAAGCGGCTTGATCGATCTTGTGTTGATGGAAGTTGAAAAACGGAGAATTCGCTAAATGGGATCGTTTTTAGCATTAGCTTGTCTCGTGATCTTATCGGGACTTGGGTTGGCCGCGAGCGGCGTCGTTAAGCTTACTAGCAAAGTGTCGGCTTCGATCTTAGCAACGCCGACGCCGGATTCCGCGGGCGAAGCGCCTTTCAAGGCCTATCGCGGAGTCGCGTTACGCATGCCCGTCGCCCAGGTTACGGAAAAGCTCGGTGCTCCGACGCAAAGGTCCAAGGCTGGCGATTATTACGCCATATCGTCAACGGAATCCGTCCAGATAACTTATGATGCCGATCAAACGGTCAAGTCCGTTTCCATAAACTTTACAGGCGATCTAAAGACTGCCCCTACACCAAAAGAAGTCGTTGGGACGGACATAAAAAAGGACGCGGACGGAATAATGAACAAGATGGTCAGCTTTCCGAAAGATGGGTTTTGGGTATCATATACGCGAACTGCAGGAAAAGAGGCGACGATCATCATATCGCTTCAAAAGCTTGCCCAATAGTGCAGTTAGATCGATAGGAGATCGCTTATCCAAGTTGTCGGTTGTTTTCTACTGCTGTGATAGGCATCACATAATTCAGGAGGCCAACGTGTAAGCATAAGGCTTGAGATACCGCCCGTGTCGAGTATTTTGTAAAGATCGGCCAGACCCTCGTTTGGAAACTGAGTTCCGATTGGGCGGCATCGACATTCAGGGATTTTGCTCCCGCAAGAATGGAGGCAATATGGCAATCAGGATCTTGATCGGCACATTATGTGTTTCAGTTCTTTTCATCACCGCTCTTTTCAATAGCAGCACGTCCCCAGCCGTCAACGCTGCTTTATCGCAGATAGCAGTACCAACACCTGTACCGAATGAAACTCCACGATTCTCGGATTATCGGGGAATAACGCTTGGGATGCCAGCGGCTGACGCCCGAGCCAAGCTCGGCGTCGCACGCGACTCGTCGGATCAAGAGGATTTTTACGTCATCTCCGACGGAGAGACTTGTCAGCTGATCTACCAGGACAAATTGGTAAAGGCGATCTCGACGACCTATACGGGATCCGGCTCAAAAGCCCCGACCCCGAACGAAATATTCGGAATGGACGTTGAGGCGAAGCCTGACGGATCGATAAATAAATTAGTGAAATACCCGAAAGTGGGTTTTTGGATCTCCTATATCCGCACAGACGGAACGGATCCGATGACCATGGTAACGGTTCACAAGCTGCAGAAAGGTGAATTTTAGTTTGGGTAATGTCACGGCCGGAGGGCGTTTTGAAAGCCCGTCGCTTCATATGGTTTCGGCTTTTTGCACGAGCCGTGATAGTCCTATATATTAGGTTTCAATTATGACCACAATCGGCATCCCGAAGGAGATCCATCCAGGAGAAAAGAGGGTCGCGGCGACTCCGCAATCGATCCTAAAACTTAAGAAACTTGGCTTTGACGTCGCCGTCGAATCGGGCGCCGGGCATGGCATCAATACGTCTAACTCGGCATACCGCGAGGCCGGTGCTGCGGTCATCGATAAGACTCGGGAATTGTGGGAACTGTCCGACGTAATCCTCAAGGTGCGCCCGCCCGAGGAAAACGTTGAGCTCGGCATCCACGAAGCCGATCTTCTGCGCGAAGGCGCATGGCTGATCGGATTCATGTGGCCCGCCCAAAACCGCGAGCTGATCGATCGACTTGCCACGCGGAAAGCTACTGTTTTCGGAATGGACTGCATTCCGCGCATAACGCGTGCACAAAAAATGGACACGCTTTCGGCAATGGCGAACATTGCCGGCTACCGTGCCGTAATCGAGGCGGCGAACAACTTCCCTCGATTTTTCGGCGGCCAGATCACGGCCGCGGGTCGAATCGACCCTGCAAAGGTCATGGTTATTGGGGCCGGCGTCGCCGGCCTCTCCGCTATCGGAGCGGCGAGGGCTCTGGGAGCGATAGTCAAGGCCTTCGATCCTCGGTCCGCAACCAAGGATCAGGTCGCCAGCATGGGAGCTGAGTTTCTCGAACTCGACGTCCAAGAGGAAGGCGAGGGCAAGGGCGGCTACGCCAAGCAGATGTCGGACAATTTCCTCAAGGCCGAAATGGCCTTGTTTGCCGCACAGGCGATGCAGGTCGACATCATTATCACCACCGCACTCATCCCGGGTAAGCCCGCGCCGAAGCTGATAACTACCGGAATGGTCGAGAGCATGAAGCCCGGCTCGGTAATCGTCGACCTTGCTGCGGAACAAGGCGGCAACTGTGCACTGACCGACCCCGGACACATCGTCGAACACAAAGGTGTGACGATCATCGGGTTTACAGATCTGCCGTCGCGCATGGCAAGCATGTCCAGCCAGCTTTACGCCTCGACCATCGTCGCATTGCTCACGGATCTGACCAATGATCAAGGCCTTCACGTCGACCTCGATGACGAAGTCGTCCGCGGTGCGATCATTTTGAACAACGGCAAGATGATGTGGCCCGCACCAGCGCCTCCCGCGCCGCTGGCACCGCCCGAGCCCGGCGTCCCGACAAAAAGTTCAGCGAGCATGGCTGCTTCAAAAGCAAGTCCGGCAAATCACGGAAATGGCACTACGACCGGCATCAATCCCATTGCTTTGCTAATTGTCGGCTTGGTTCTGTTCGGCATCGGCCTGATCGTGCCGTCCGAGGTCAAAAAGGCCGGAGGCGATGCTCTGAGCCATCTAACGGTTTTCATACTCGCTTGTTTCGTGGGATTCCAGGTTGTGTGGAGCGTCAAACCGGCGCTCCATACGCCGCTCATGAGTGTCACTAACGCTATCAGCGGGATCATACTTGTCGGTGGGATGCTCCAGCTTTTGGGAACCACGTTGAATTTACCTACGATTCTCGGCGCCGTCGCCGTCCTGATCGCCGCGATCAATATTGCCGGCGGATTCCTGGTCACCAACAGGATGTTAGCGATGTTCAGGAGATAGGATCTCGGGGGAACGAACCCAATTGCTCTTTTGATCTATTAGCCCGTTTACACGTCGAAGAATCGGGCGACAAACGGCGAAACCCGCAAAGTCTCGTTCGACGAGGCTAATACAGCATGATACAAAGCCTAATTACAGTTGCATACATCGCCGCGAGTGCGTTGTTTATTTTGAGCCTTGGCGGCCTGTCGCAGCAAGAAACTGCTCGACGCGGAAACATTTACGGCATCCTCGGAATGCTGATCGCCCTGGTGGCGACCGCCGCCGGAATGAAGGTCGGAGGTCTGCCGATCTTGGCTGTTGCGTTGATACCAGGCCTGCTGATAGGTGCCATCCTTGCCGCTCGCGTACAAATGACGTCGATGCCGCAGCTCGTGGCGATGCTGCACAGCTTCGTCGGTATGGCGGCCGTACTGGTGGGATTTGCAACCTATCT
Organism: Acidobacteriota bacterium; assembly: GCA_040005135.1. Lineage (GTDB taxonomy): Bacteria > Acidobacteriota > Blastocatellia > Pyrinomonadales > Pyrinomonadaceae > OLB17. Next base: position 12,155 of record JBDTZO010000058.1, read on the forward strand.
CGCGGTTCCCGAAGGCGGCGATTTGATGACCGCCGGCGAACGCGGTCTGCATCTCGCCGAGATCGTTATCGGCGTCTGTATCGGTGCGGTCACTTTTACCGGTTCCGTGATAGCCTTCGCTAAGCTCCAAGGCACCATTTCGGGCAAGCCGCTTATGCTTCCCGGCAGGCATTTGATAAATATTGTAATGCTCGGCTCGACCATCGTGCTTGGCGTGCTGTTCGTTATGGCACCGGGCACTTCTGGACAAGGCTATCTTTTGGCGGCAACGCTGATCACATTCGTACTCGGTGCCCATTTTGTCATGGCGATCGGCGGAGCGGATATGCCGGTCGTTGTGTCGATGCTTAACAGCTATTCCGGCTGGGCGGCCGCCGCCGCAGGTTTCATGCTTGGCAACGATTTGCTCATCGTAACTGGCGCTCTCGTCGGTTCGAGCGGCGCGATCCTGAGTTATATCATGTGCAAGGGCATGAATCGGTCCTTTGTCAGCGTGATGCTCGGCGGATTCGGAACTGAGAGCGGAGCGGTGGCAAGTTCGAGCGGAGAACCGCAAGGCGAAGTACATTCGATAGACGCTCCCGGCGCCGCCGAACTCATTCAAAACGCGCGAAAGATAATTATTATCCCCGGCTATGGACTTGCGGTCGCACAGGCGCAGCATTCGCTCGCGGAGGTCTGCAAGCTTCTCAAGGAGAAAGGCGTCGATGTAAAATTTGCCATACATCCAGTTGCCGGACGCCTTCCCGGCCACATGAACGTGCTCCTTGCCGAGGCCAATATTCCTTACGACATTGTTTTCGAAATGGATGAGATCAACAACGATTTCAAGGACACGGACGTCGCTTGGGTCATTGGTGCCAACGACATCGTCAATCCATCGGCGATGGACGACCCGGGCTCGCCGATCGCCGGCATGCCCGTCTTGCACGTGTGGGAAGCCCGCGACGTGATCGTCATGAAACGCTCGATGGCAAGCGGTTACGCTGGCGTCGACAATCCGCTGTTCTACAAGGAAAACACGCTCATGCTCTTCGGCGACGCGAAAAAGGTCGTGGATGAGATCCTAACAGCGATGCGAAGTTAATGGTCGAGAGATATGGATAGTCTCAAAAAGTACACTATTATCGTAATCCGCTTGCAAGCATTAGGTTTTATTCTTGCAGGGGTTATTTATTGGATCGTCATCGCCGGTTTGATCGTTATTGCTTCTTTGCAAAGTGTTCCAAGCAATGTCAGTAATCTCTCGCCGTTAGTTCTTACAGGCCTCGGATATCTACTTGTCGGGATTATTTTGTATGCGCGGAGCCGATCATTAGCAGATTATTTCGTTCGAGCGGTAGAAAATGTTTAGCATGATGCGACGAAGTCCGTAGACGAGATATTAACAGCGATGCGGAGTTAGAAGATGCGTTTTCCTGTGAAGATCTTAATTGTGATTGTTTTGAATCTGGTTTTCTTTTCCATCGGGTCAGCTCAGGAGAAGAAAAAACCCGCTGAGAAACTGATCGAACTGCCCGCACTTACCAAAAAGATCGCCGACGAAAAGCTTGTCCCCGTCTGGAATGCCCACAAGTGCGATGACCCTGAGATCTTTTACGTGATGACGTACGGTACGAAGAACGAACAAAGAAGGCGTAAAGAAATCATATTTAACAGCATCGGACGCCGTTGCGACTACTCAGGCTTTCGAATCATTTTCGTCGAAGAACCTTACCAGAAGGACGGACCGCTTACAGTCGTCTGGCGAGTGGCTCCCGATGGCGAGAAACCACCATTCTGAATATGCTAGTTGGCGAGATTCTAGCAACATTGCGAGCTTATGGAGCGTGCATTCGGTATGCTGAACGGCCTTTGGAATTCGATAGGGCTATTCAAGATGGCAATCGAAATCATGCTTTTTTTCTGGCCGGTCACGATCATCATCGTACTGCAAGTATTCGCAGCATCCGTTATTACCAAAGCCTTAGCTAAGTTTTCAAACTGGTCTACATTTCTCCAACCTTTTGTGTTTCCTCTCATCATCGTGTCGGTCGGCGGATTCTTTAGACATACGGAAGGAGGTCGGACAAATGCTCCCCTCGCGCCTCAAATCGCAGTACAGGTTCTATTTTGGACTCAGGTTCTGCTCAGCCTTTTTCTTATTTATCGAAGAAAAGGTCTTCGCTGGCTGACCGCTGCCGTATACACATTTGGCATATGGCTGAGCCTTAACTGTTGGTTCGTCAGCGGAATGGCACTAACGAACGTATGGTTATAGTCGTTTTAGAGCGTTGATATGGTGGGCGAACTCCTAAAGGGGAAAACGATAAATCCTGATGTCTTCCACGGCAAGCCAACGATCATTAACAAACACTATGCTGTCGGGAATATGCTCGAGTTGATGGCTTTAGGCAAGACGACCGAAGCGATCTCTTCCCATTAGATGTATCGTAGGTGTTTCGGAGATCATAACTGTCGGGAGATATTGATTGTGCATTAATGCAACACCGTGCTATACTCGAATTGATTTTTGCTCTTTGATAACGCGATCTAATGTGGCGTCGAATTCCACAAGTCGATCCGAAAATATTTTTTTTTGAAAAATGGTGATTTTCGTACATTCGAGCCGACCAACCCCTTGTATATCAATAGTTTCGTTGTCCCACGGAGCCGTGGGACAACGTGGGACTGGAATTGCTAAGTTACATATTTACAGATACTTAGCAAAATGCCGTTTTTAGGGACAAGCTATTTCGACTGCGGTGACAATTCGATCAACGCCAACCTTTTAACCACGTTTCCCTTTTCGAGGTGCTCTTCGATGATCTCGGGGACGTCTTCGGGGGTGACTTGGCCGTACATTGTCCCGTCGGGGTGGACCATGACGGCGGTGCCGACGGAGCAGAAGCCGATTGAGCCGCAGTCGGTCAGAACGATCTCACCCAACGGGTTTCGGCCCTTAGACTCCTTTCCCTGCCGCATGCCTTTTGCTTCCAGAATGCGCTCGAATTCAGCTTTGACGTCGGCACTGCCGACGGCGGCACAAGACTTTCCTTTGCAGACAAAAACCTGGCGTTTGATCGGCGCAAGCAGCATGGGAGCGAGCTTTTCAAGCTTATGGCGATTGCTAATAAATTTGGGCGAGTTCATCAATATTATTTTGCCACGCTGCCGGCAAAATCGCATCTTTGGGTCGTTCAATTATGATAGACTTTTGTCGACACGGTCGTTTAGCGCATGGCATTAGGAATTATCATCCACATCACGGTCGGAACCGAAAAACGTACCGAATTCTTCTCCCAGGACCGGATAACGATCGGATCGGACGAGCAATCCGACCTTCAGATCCACATACCTGATGATCAGAAAACCGGTGTTTGGTTCGAGATCGAAAATACGGAGGGTGTCTATCGCATTATCGAGTTCGATCCCGAGCTCGGCCTCCGCATGAACCAAAAGCCGATTCGCCGGTATATCGCCGTCACCGACGGAGATGTCATTGACTTCGATCGTCCGGATATTGCATTTTCATTCTTCTCACTGGAAAACAAGTCCTCAATGATCACCACCAATCGTGATCAGCCGCACATTTCGCGGTTTATCGAGGACGCCGCGATCGAGTCGGCAACTTCGGCAAAACGGGACGACGCCAAGGCGTTCCTGCGTGAATTTTCGCGTGAATTGATGCGCGAGATATCTATCACGAGCAAGCTGATCACGCTCGTGCTCGTCGCCAGTTTTATCACGGGTGTTCTGTATCTCGGTTTCGCCGTCAACCGCGAGCTTCGCGAGAGCCGGAAGCTCGCCGAGGCCCAAAGCGGTGTGATCACAGAGCTTAAGGATAAGCTTGGCCAGGCGAGCGACCAGCTCGTCCAACTCGACGAAAAGAGCACGAAGTATCTCAAGGCCCAGTCGCTCGCTCCTAACCTGCGCATTGAATACGGCGGAGGCGTGTGTTTGATAGTCGGACTCTATGACTTGGTTGAAAAGAAATCAGGTAAAGTCCTTCGTTACGTCGATCCGCAGGCATTTAAGCCGAACCCCTACGAACCTACGCAGGCGGAGGACCCGTCGGCCCCGGCTCCGAGCCAGCAGGTCGGCCTGTCGACGGAGGGGACAGGCTCGCCGGTCGAATACGATTTCATCGGAACTGGATTTCACGTGGGCGGTGGCTACATCGTGACTAACAAGCACGTCGTTCAGCCGTGGGACGAGGATGAACAGGTCAAGCAAATGATGCAGTCGTCGAACGGCCGTGCCCACCTCAAGCGTTTAGAGATCTATTTCCCGAATATCGCCAAGCCGTTCCCTCTAAAAGTTAAGGCAACGGGAGTTCACGAGGACATTGCTGTTGGGACGGTCGACGCGTCCACCTTACCGCCGCAATTGCCGGTTATCCCACTCGACGTCGATACCGACTCCGCGGCGATCGGCAAGTCGGTAGTCACGATCGGCTACCCGAGCGGCGCCGATCGCCTGCTTGCAATGGTTGACGACGACGAAGCAAAGTCGATTAACGCACGATTCGGAAATTCGCGTCAGAATTTAGTCAATTTCCTAGCTCAGTCGCAAAAGATAGTTCCGCTGACGACCCAAGGAGCGATTACGGACCTTGACGCTCGTCGCATAGTTCACGATGCCAAAACAGCTGAGGGCGGTTCTGGCGCCCCTCTTTTCGGTCAGTCAGGCAAGGTTATCGGGGTAAATTTTGGAGTATTTACAGAGAATACTGCCGCTAACATGGCCGTCCCCGTTCGTTTCGCGATCGAGGTCCTCAAACGTGCTGGCTGGAAGTCGCCCGAGGAGATGCAAAAGGACGCTGAGACTGAAAAACAGTTAACGGCGGAGTCGTCTAATTCGAATTCGTCGACGTCGGGTAAAGCTCAATAATCGCCGGAAGGAGTTAGTTGAAATCTCCGCCGAATTCAGCCATGTCATCATTCGCAAGTTCTGCAATCTTTTCCATCAAAAAGTCGGCGATCTCTTTATGCGTTCGGATTCGGTTGCCTTTTTCGTAGTATTGACCGAGTTCGATCGGCCTTCCGAACCATATGCGGACCTTCGGGCCGCGGTTCCAATTTCCCAAGATCTGTTTTCGCAAGTCATTCCCCAACCCCGCGATAAAAACAGGGATCACTTGCGGATGAGAGTCGTAAATTACCTTTCCTATACCCGGTTGTGCAGGAAGAAAATCGTAGGTTCCGCCGGTCAGATTCCGCTTTCCCTCGGGATGGAACCCGATCACATGCGGGCTAGGCTCTGAACAGAGCTGCACGAGACGTCGCATCGAGTATTTGTCGAATTCCCTTTTCTTCGCATCCCTCGCCTCGCGAAAGAACGGCGGGTACATCGAAAACCAGCCCATGATGAAATTGACGAACCAGCCAAGAGGATTATCGTAAAAGAATTTTCCGCGCACGGGAAAGTAGAGTTCCATCGGACGTTTCGTCCGCCTAAAAAGTACACTAGAAACTGTGTACATATCGAAGAATGATCGGTGATTTGCCACGAGCACGAGCGGACACTCCGGCGACGTCGCCTCAACATTCTCGATGCCAAAAACATTCATTAGGTTATAGGTCGCGAGGAATATCCAGAGCGATCCTACGTGTCGCTGACAAAACGTCATCAGCTTTTTAAGCGAACCAAGATTCATCCGGTGGGTCAGCCAAAAACCGATACGTTCCTTGCGGTCGAGGACATTGAGTTCGGAGACATCAGGAAGGAGCGGACTCTCGTTCGAGGCCAAAGCGGAGCTTGATACATTTTGGATTCTCTGCTCGGACATAAAGAAACGGTTATCTTAGCATTTTTAATGCGTCCGACGAATCATTCATGGCGTCCGAATCGTATACAAACATTTATCGGTCGTCTATACTAATTGGGACATACATTAACCAAATCCACCAGTTTGGAATTATTAGTGCATTCGACGTTTCAGAAATTGGTGTTGTAGACCTGCCCGGACTGTCCGGGCAGGTTCCATTTATGCCTGACGATAAAGGAGTTTTTTCAGATGATCGTGAGCTTTAAGGCCGCCGCATGTTTTGGGATGATGTGTTTATTTGCAATATTGGGTTGCGCTCAGACAAGTTTCCCAGGTGACGGCATTTGGCAGGAAAGGGATGACGCAGCGATAGCAAAACGACCTCTCCAGCGAACGCGGACGCCCGACCATTACCGCACATTTGAACTGAATAAAGACCTACTTCGCCGTAAATTGGCAGCTTCCCCTGAGGAGTCTCGGGACTCACCGTCAAACCTGTCAATCGAGATTCCGATGCCGAACGGCAAGACCGCGAGATTCAGACTCGAGCATTCGTTGGTCGTCGAACAGGGTCTTGCAGATAAATATCCAGAGCTTACGGAGACTTATCGTGGATATGGAATCGATGACCCGCTAGCGACCGTTCGATTAGACTATTTACCAAGCGGATTTCACGCAATGATCCTATCCCCGAATGGCACTGTCATGGTGGATCCATACGCCATTGGCGACACCGACAACTATATTTCATATTTCAAAAGCGATCTGCCTCGCTCGGACGGATTCACGTGCGAAGTCGGCGAAAAAACGTTCGATAATTTCCTTACGTCCGGAAATTTGGACCAGTCGGAACTCGTATCCAATGCGGAAGGCGTCATTTCGGGCACGCAGTTGCGAACATACCGGCTAGCCCTGGCCGCAACGAACGAGTATGCGGTCGCGGTGGGCGGAAACACGATCGCCGGTACGTTAGCCGCACAGGTTCTAATTATGAACCGTGTGAACGGCATATATGAGCGAGATCTTGCGATCCATATGAATATGGTCGCCAATAACAACCTCATCGTTTACGCCGGTGACCAACTTTGCGGTGGGACAGCGTGTACAGCTGCCAATGATCCCTATACAAATTCCGATGGCTCCTCAATGCTCAGCGAGAATACGACCAACCTTACCTTGGTACTAGGAACGGGCGGTTATGACATTGGACATGTTTTCAGCACTGGTGGCGGCGGTATCGCTACGTTGAATGGCCCTTGTGGATCAAACAAGGCCCGCGGCGTTACCGGACAGTCTAATCCTGTAGGTGACGGTTTCGCTGTCGACTATGTAGCTCATGAAATGGGCCATCAATTTGGGGCAAACCATACGTTCAACGGCAGTGTCTCCAATTGCGGCTCCAACAATCGCTCTAGCACCACGGCTTATGAGCCCGGCAGCGGCATCACGGTCATGGCATATGCCGGGATCTGCGGAAATCAGGACTTGGCCTTGCACAGCATCGACACGTTTCACATCAAGAGCCTCGAAGAGATCGTCGCATATAGTCAAACCGGTAATGGGAATTCATGCGCTGTTAAAACTGCTACCGGCGATACGCCGCCATCGGTATCGGTCGTTGGCGGCCCAACATTTAACATACCGAAACAGACGCCTTTCACCCTTACGGCGTCAGCCAGCGACATTGACGGTGATAGTGTTACATATGACTGGCAGGAATATGATCTTGGGGCTCCGACGCTCTCCGTTCCGAATACCGATAGTGGTGGTGCTATGCCGATATTTCGGCCTTACGCTCCGTCCGTAAAGGCGTTCCGGACATTCCCGTCCCTGCCGTACATATTGAATAATTCTAATCTGCCTCCGTCGACGTACGATTGTGGACGAGGTGTTGGTACACCATGTTTGACTGGTGAACTATTGCCCCAGATCGGTCGAACGATGACCTTTCAGATAGCGGCTCGCGATAATCGTGCCGGCGGCGGTGGTGTTAGCACAGCCTCAGTCTTGGTGGTTGTTGACGGAAGCAGCGGTCCATTTACGGTGACATCGCCAAACACTTCCGTCTCTTACCCGGGAAACACGGTCCAAACAATAACTTGGAACGTCGCTAATACGTCAAACGCTCCCGTCAATTCTGCAAACGTCCGAATCTCTCTGTCCACCGATGGCGGCAACACCTTTCCAACGCTTCTTGCCGCATCGACGCCCAACGACGGTTCGGAGTCGGTCATGATCCCCAACATCGTTACGTCGACTGCGCGGGTCAAGGTCGAATCGGCGTCAGGTATATTTTTTGACATCTCAGATATCAATTTTTCAATCACCGCGGGGAACGCTGCGGCGACGCACGCCGTTTCGGACTTTGATGGCGATGGAATATCTGATATCTCCGTATGGCGAGAGAACGACGGAGTCTGGTATAGAATAAATTCCTCCAACGGACTTTTTGGAGCATTTAAGTTTGGTGCACCGGGCGATGAGATCGTTCCCGGCGATTACGACGGCGACGGAAAAACGGATTTTGCTGTATGGCGGCCGTCAACGGGGGTCTGGTATATTCAGGCGAGTACCGCAGGATTTTCCGCGATCCAGTTCGGTGTATCGTCTGATCTACCTTCACAAGGCGATTTCGACGGCGACGGCAAAACGGATATTTCTGTTTTCAGGCCCTCGACTGGTCTTTGGTACATGCTTCGGAGTTCGGCGGGATTTACCGGTGTTCAGTTTGGTGTAGCCGGAGACAAACCCGTTGCAGCCGACTTCGACGGTGACGGCAAAACAGATGTGGCGGTATATCGCCCATCTACAGGCATCTGGTACAAACTCGGGTCGACGGCCGGCTTTAGTGCAGTCGCTTTCGGTGTGGCAACGGATAAGGTAGTGCCCGCTGACTTTGATGGCGATGGCAAAGCTGATCCCGCGGTCTTCCGTGATTCCGAAGGAGTCTGGTATTTGCTTGGGTCCTCGGCCGGATTTAGTGCGATGCGGTTTGGCTCGGCAGGAGACATTCCGGTACCTGCTGACTATGACGGCGATGGCAAAACGGATATCGGGATGTTCCGCCCATCGGACGGAGGTTGGTACCGCTTGAACAGCTCGAACGGCTCTTTTTCGGCCATTTCGTTTGGAACCTTATCCGATCGTCCTGCCGCCGCCGGCTATCTTCCTATACAGTGACCTGTCGTTCCCACTTTCGTAAATACGGCATGCTCACTGACATAACTCGGACCTCGGGCGAGTAGCGGGTAATGTGATCGTTCCGAGAGATTCCACCTGCGATAGCAACGCAAATACTGACGTCTGCCAAAACAGCCTCTGGTAATTTCACTGCCCTACCTTCGGCTTTCAGTCGTGAGCTGGGTTGTCGGTGCCGATATGCCGATTTGGCAAATTATCATCTCTGGATGGATCATTTTGGATGTATTAAAAAGCGGGTACGCGGGCCGGACTTCTAACAATCAGATATCGATGACGATTGGTTGATTTGTGGGAAGGTAATCATCGTTGCACGTTGCAGCGTTTACAAATTGGCCGCCACCGTGTATTTCGCTCCCATGTCCAAAGTGAATATGCCCAAACACATGCAGTTTCAATCTTCCGTTCTCCAATAATTCATCAACCCGTTTCCTTAATTCTTCGCAACCTGCATTTTCAAAGCCGAATGCCCGTGGCACAGTGTCGAGAATTCCATGCGGCGGTCCGTGAGTTACGAGGATCTCGACATCGTCAGGTATCAAGCGCCATTTCGCGGCCATCTCGGGACCGCGCTGAAGATTAAAAGCCCAGTCGAAAAACCTTGGCTGCCACGGACTGCCGTATATTTTCAGCCCGCCGACCACAACTGTCGAATCCTGAAGATAATCGATCGAGTCATCGAGGATCGATCGTGCGCGTTCGTTGTCAGTTTCAAACAAACAGTCGTGGTTGCCCGCGACAAAGATTTTCCTCTGGTGCGGCAAAGCCGTGAACCACTTGTTGAACCGGAATATTTGCTCGGCCGATCCGACGGTCGTCGCGTCGCCAGAATGAATGAGCAGGTCACCATCTGGGACTATAATGCGCTCATTGCAGTTGTGCGTATCTGAAAGACAGACGATCCGCATTAGTTATATATACGGGAAACGAAATTCCCTTGGAGAAATGGCTCAGGGTCGATACGGCTTTGAAGTAGTACGCCCTTAACGCCTCCTTCGAGCAACATTATGGCCGACTGGCATAATGGAGCGGCGGTCGACGTCTGTATAGCCCTAAGCGTGTGGCCGTTTACTACAAGTGGCTTTATGAAATAAGCCTTTTCCAGCATTCGGCGCCGGCCGTTGGAATCAAAACCGTCGACCGAAGCATGCACCAGCACAAGGTCGTCCTCGACCGACGGTACCGCTTGCAGCATGGCTCCATGAAGGTGATCCGGCAAGTCAGCATCCTTTGGAAGCGTCTCGAGGACTGATTCGACCCACTTATAGTGTCCGACGTATCTCAGCGTTTTATAATCCAGTTCCCGTGTTTTTCCAACAAAGTAGTCGGGTAAGTCAGCTGCCCCGCCTGATGTGAGGTCTGCTTCGTATGTCCTCGCCCCGATCACTATGGTCTCGCGCGACGACAAAGCGGGACGTTCGGTGATCGCGTAGTCCCGAATTACTCGCGATTCTTTCACATATTCCGTCGCGACTCCGATCGGCGACCATGTAAAGCCATAGAAATGGGGTTCGTGAGCGTGGGCTGTAAGTGCCCCGACCTTCATTCCGATACGTTCCACTTTTTCGTTTTCATATTCGTTTACAAACCTACTGTAAAGCTCCATCGCCTTTACGTTAATAAACCCCGGCGCAAGCCCGGTCTGCAAAACGAAACCCGTTTCGGCACCGCTGGCCATCGCCATTATCTGCTCGGTCTCGGCAACATACTCTGTCAAATTCGCGTAATGCATCTTAAAGTCGACGGCAAAACGCGCCATCCGTGGCGCCTGACCGCCAGGCGAGCAGTCAAGTAGCACGTCCGTGCGATCGAATGTAGCTTTCATGGCATCAGTGATGCCTTCGGACGGCATAACCACGGTCTCTACACTCGTAGTTTTCTGAGAATTACCCACCACAAACTCCCGCGCGATCTTAAGGCTTTCTTCCTGTAGATCACCCAGAATTATTTTCGCGTCGAAGGTGCACCATTCTCGCAGAAGCAGGGCCGCGGCCTGGCCGATCCCGCCCGAGCCGGCAATAAATATCGTTTTTGTCATAAGAGATTTTAGAGAACAGATATTGAGATCGAATCTTAATTCTACAGTGCAAAAGCCGACTTTGCGAACGCACAAAATCAGCCTATATCGACGGATAATCTATTTGATCTAATCAATATTAAAATATTTAGCTTCGGGATGATGGACAATTATCGCCGATGTCGACTGCTCTGGCTCGAGCATAAATTCGTCGGTTAGTTCGACACCTATACGTTCCGGATCAAGCAATTCGAATAGCTTCACTTGGTCCTCAATGTTTGGACACGCCGGATAACCGAAACTGTAACGCGATCCCTGATAGCCCTGGTGAAAAAGCTTCGCAAGTTCCGGCGAGTCGTTTCCTGCAAAGCCAAGTTCTTCGCGGATCCGCTTGTGCCACATCTCGGCCAACGCCTCCGCCGACTCGACCGACAAACCGTGAAATAGGAGGTAGTCAGTATAGTTGTCCGATCTAAATAGCTCAGCGGAATGCTCGCTCGCCCGGCGTCCCATGGTCACGAGATCGAATGCCACAACGTCGATCTGTCCCGATCCAACGGTAGCGAAATAATCCGCCAGACAGAGGTTCTTTCCACCTCGCTGATCGGCAGGCTGTCGCGGAAAAGTAAATCGGAGACGCTCGGTTCGCTCGTCGTCCTGATATATGATCAGATCGTTGCCGCTCGATTGGCACGGAAAGAAACCGTAAACGAGCTTTGCCTCCAGCAACTTTTCGCGAATCGCTTTTGCCTTCACCTCGGCAAATTTTGGATAGACTGTCTCGCAAAGGATCGCGTTGTACTCTTCTTTCGATTTTTTTCCCTGTTTGTATTGCCATTGTCCCTTGAACAAGGCCGTTTCGTTGATAAAGTCGAATACTTTTGTCAGGTCGCGGATCTCCACTACTTTCGAGCCGTAAAAAGGTGCGGTGGGACGGAAAATGTCTGCGGATACGTCCGATCGTGTCGTGTGCGTAGTATCACCCGTATAGTGATTCGAAACTCTCGCCGCCTCCTTGCCCAACTTCGCGTCCTCACCAACCAGATCTTCGACATCGACTTCAGTTTGCACACCATCGGCTCCAGCCGCCGCAGACCTTGCAGACTCTATTGATTGACGTGACTCGACGGCCCCTCCGGATTTATCACCCGTGAGCCCGTCCATTGCATGAAGACCGTCAAAGGCGTCACGTGCGTAGAACAATTTGCCCTTATAGAGCGGCACGAGGTCAGCGTCAACGTAGCGTCGATTAAGAGCTGCTCCGCCGAGAATTACAGGCACGTTGATTCCGCGTTCGTTCATCAGTTCGAGGTTATCACGCATAATAAGCGTGGATTTGACCAGCAAACCGCTCATGCCGATCGCATCGCCGCCCGTCTCTTCCCAAGCCCGTAGAATGTCGTCGATCGGCTGTTTTATGCCGAGGTTTACGACCTTGTATCCGTTGTTGGTGAGAATGATGTCGACAAGATTTTTGCCGATGTCGTGGACGTCGCCCTTGACCGTTGCGAGCACCAGGACGCCTTTATTCGAGCCCTCAACCTTTTCCATAAAAGGCTCGAGAAATTTCACCGCCGCCTTCATCGACTCGGCCGATTGCAGCACGAATGGAAGCTGCATTTGCCCCGAGCCGAAGAGTTCGCCGACCGTCTTCATCCCGTCGAGCAAAATGTCGTTTATTATCTCGAGCGGGGCGTATTTTTCAAGGCCTTCTTTGAGCGCGTCCTCCAGGCCAATACGCTCGCCGTCGATAATATGATGTTTGAGCTTTTCCTCGATCGGCAGATTCGTAATGTCCGGCTTGATCGACTGGGCCGACTTGCCCTGAAACATATTCGAAAAATCACCGAGCGGATCGTATGTGCAAATGTCGCCCTCAAATTTTCGCCGGTCATAGATCAGGTCGCGGGCGACGTCGATCTCGTGCTCGCTAAAGCGCATTAGCGGCAATATTTTTGACGCATTCACGATGGCCGAGTTCATGCCAGCTTCGACGCAGTCATGCAGGAAAACCGAATTGAGCACAACACGAGCGGCCGGGTTCAGTCCAAATGAAATATTTGAAACTCCCAGAATGATGTTGGCGTCAGGCATTTCTTCTCTGATCTGCCTGATCGCATTTATAGTCTCATCAGCATTTTTGCGGTCTTCTTCTATTCCGGTTGAGATCGGCAGGGCGAGAGGATCAAAGAAAATGTCATGCGACTCGATACCGTTCTCGACCGCCTGCTTATATGCGCGGTGCGCGATCCGTAGTTTATCGATCGCTGACCGAGCCATTCCGTCCTCATCGATCAGTCCGATGACCACGCCCGCACCGAACCTCTTTGCGAGGTCGATCACCTTGAGAAACCGCTCTTCGCCATCTTCGTAGTTGGTCGAATTGAGGAGCGATTTGCCGCCCGCGTGTTCGAGACCCGCCTCCATCTTCTCCCATTCGGTAGAGTCGAACATTAGCGGGATCTTAACCGCGGTCGCGAGGCGTGACGCAAGCTCGTGCATATCCGCGACGCCATTGCGCCCGACAAAATCGACGTTGATGTCGAGGATGTGAGCACCTTCGCGCTCTTGCGATTTGGCTAAGCTTACGAGCCCGTCCCAATCTTCGGCGTCCAGCAGATCGCGCATTTTCTTCGAGCCCGAAGCGTTAACGCGCTCGCCGACGATCAGGAACGACGCGTCCTGAGTGTATGGTTGCTGGAAATAGATCGACGATGCCGACGGGATCAGCTTCGCATCGCGTTTCTTCGGGGACAGACCGCCCATACGCTCGACGACGAGCCGAAGGTGTTCGGGTGACGTGCCGCAGCAGCCGCCGACGATGTTCGCACCGAAATCCTTGACGAAATGCTCGACCTGGCCTGCAAACGTCTCGGGTGTTTCATCATAATGCTGCTTCCCGTCTTTTACTTCCGGCAGGCCGGCGTTCGGCAGCACGCTCACCGGTATCGGAGAATTTTCGCACAGATAGCGAAAGCTGTCGGTCATGTGCCTTGGCCCCGTACCGCAGTTCATTCCGATCACATCTATCGGGAACGGCTCAAGCGCAGTTAATGCCGCGCCGATCTCCGTGCCATTTAGCATTGTGCCAAAGATCTCGATCGTTACTGATGCGATCACCGGCAGCTTAACTTTCTGCTGCTCAAAAAACTCATAGATCGCGGCAAGTGCGGCCTTAGTCTGCAGCAAGTCCTGACAGGTCTCGACCATCATCAGGTCCACGCCGCCGTCGAATAATCCGCGAACCTGTTCGCGATAAGCATCTTTGAGATCGTTGTAGGTGATATGCCCGAGCGTCGGAAGCTTGGTTCCCGGTCCGATCGATCCGGCAACAAAACGAGGCTTATCATAGGTCGAATAGTCGCTTGCCAAGCGCTTTGCCAGCGCCGCCGCACGTTTGTTGACGTCATAGGTCTTTTCCGCTATTCCGAATTCCGTCAGCACGACCTCGCTGCCACCGAAACTGTTGGTTTCGATCACGTCAACACCGACATCCAAAAAAGCGCGATGCACCGACTCGATCGCATCCGGCCGCGTGTATAGCAAATTCTCTGAGCAATTCTCAAAATTCGGCCCGCCCCAATCGTCGATAGACAAATTCAGCGATTGCAGGTACGTCCCCATCGCACCGTCGAAGACGATGACTTTTTCTTTTAATAAATCTAAAAAGCTATTCATTGTATCTACTACTTCGATCCCGACCTGCTCATCTAGTCGCGATATACCCAGCTCCCTGCAATTGCGGAGGCAAGGAAAACCGGAAATATCACTGCTGCTACTAAGACCAGCAATGAAGGTGTAAACCCCAGGTTTTCCCCGATCATGTGAATGGTGCTGAGCACCACCACGGCGACCCACCCGGCGACGCCCGCCCTTATCGCGGTGAGAAGTCCCGGGCCGTATCTCGCCTTGATCGATGCGTATAACCAGACGAGGAGTGTGCCCGTTATAACGAGTTCGAGAATACTTAGCAGCGCGTTAGGAGCAATGTCGGGTAGCCCAGCCGCCTCGCGGGCAGCCATTAGCGTCTTGCCCATTATCAATATGAAGCCCACCTCACCCGCGAAAAGAACGACGCTGGCGGTAACTGCACCCAGCAAGAGCCGTTTGAAGTTCATGTGCATCTTTCTTTAATAGCAAACAACCCACTCTCAAAGCCTAGGCCATTAAACCAGCAACGAAAAACTCTGTGCCATACGAGCACAGAGTTTCTGAAACTTAGAAGAAGAACTCTTTGCTCTTTAGCCGCTTCTTTTACGTGGCCGCAAGTCGCTATAACTCACCACGTGAACGAAATACTGAGTTTAAAGAGTTGCGGGCCGCGAGTCAACCGACATTCCGGTCCGAGTCTTCACTTGATCTCTTCCGTCGTCACGTAATAGTTTCGGTTCACCTCAACCGTTTTGATATCGTCCGTAAGATCCATTGATGATGAAGTCTCGCGCGGCGTGATCTCGACCTCTTTACCATTGACGCTCACGCGAATAGGCATCGCGAAGCCGGAGACAACATTTGCGTATTTGAACGTGAGCTTTTTACCGTCAACTTTGTATTGAAACTTCGGGATCATCGTCGTCCTTAAATACTCGTCAAATACCTTGCTCAGATCGATACCGGCGTGCTGCGAAATGTAGGACTCGACCTGCTGAGTTGTTACGGTCTGATGCCAAAAATCCTTATTAAGACCCATCAGAATGCCCCGCCATTTTTCGTCGTTGTTCACAACTTGGCGGATGGTATGCAAAAGGTTAGCCCCCTTGTTATACATATCGCCAGAGCCTTCGCGGTTAGCACCGTAGGTTCCAATGATCGGGACGTCGTTACGAATGCCGCGCCGCTGACCGATCACATAATCCGAACCTTCCTTTTTACCCCAGTAATATTCGACGAACAGATTTTCCGCGTAGGATGTGAAACCTTCGTGGATCCACATATCCGCTGCGTCGCGCATCGAGATATTGTTGCCGAACCATTCGTGGCCCGATTCATGAACAATAATAAAATCGAACTTGAAACCGATCCCGGTAAAGCTTACATCGCGATCCCGATATCCATTTCGAAAGTAATTGCCATAAGTAACGGAGCTTTGATGTTCCATGCCAGGATAGGAAACCGTAACAAGCTTATATCCGTCCTCGTACCAAGGATACTTGCCAAACCAATATTCAAAAGCCTTAAGCATTCGCGGGACCTCTTTGAAGGTCTTCATCGCTGCTTCTTTTTGATGCGGCAACGCCCAATAATTGATATCAAGCGTTCCGCCCAGTCCCTCATATTTCTCAGACCAATTCACGTAATTGCCGATGTTCGCATTGACGCCATAGTTGTTTATCGGGTTCGTGACTTCCCAATGATAGGTTTTGGTCTTGGCCTTTTCGTCGTGATCAACTCCCTTAAGCCGGCCGTTGGAAACGTCAACAAGATCGTCGGGAACCGTAATATTGATCTTCATTCCGCGGTCCGGTTCGTCGTATCCAATGTCCTTATTTGGCCACCAAACGCTTGCACCGATCCCCTCGCACGTCGTATTGATATACCAGTCACCGAGATCGTCCCGGCCCCAAGAGACGCCGCCGTCCCACGGCGGATTTTTAGCCTCCGTCGGGTGACCGCCGTAAGAAATATTCACGGTATCTTCGACGCCAGCGGGAAGTTCCTTTTCAAAGTAGAGCCAATATACATTTCCCTCTCGCTCGAATTTTAACTCGGTGTTTCCGTGGAGGACCTTTGAGATCGCCAGCGGAGCCTGCAGGTCGATCTGCATCTTGGTGCCGGGCTTAAGAGTTTTGAACGTAATTACATTCGAACCCTTGATCGATCTCGTCGTCGGAATAAACTGCACCGACAGGTCGTATTTCATCACGTCCCACCATTCGCGTTCAGGCGTGATCGTGCCGCGAAGGATCTCCTGACGGGTCGGCTTGGTAGGCGTGGCTTCGGTTTGGGCGACAATGTTTGCTGTAAAAGCTGCAAGACACATCGAAAACCCAACGGCTAAGACCACGAATCTCGATCGTAGAAGTGTCTGAGTATTTATCATAAATAAAGTTATTCTCGAAAAACGCAGTTTCAAACCAAACCGGCATCGGGAATCGTAAGTGCCCGATCCACTGATCACATTGCGACGTCTGCCGATCAGAATCACAATAGAACTCCTTTCGAGATCGCGAAAACGTTCGAGTCTCAGGTTAGTCTCAAAACAAGTTAGAAGGGTTGAGAAATGCGGACCCCGACGGCCCGCATTTCTCAACTTCGGGCAAACCGAAAGGCTATTGCTTTATCGCTGCTTTTAGCGCAGCTTCCTGCACAGCTACAAATTGCATAGCTTGCGGATTGTCTTTGAACTTGACCTTCAGCAGATCGATGGCTTCCTGGCCGCGCGGATCCGCGATCCGCACGATAGCCTGCATACCGGCTACTATACCTTGGATGTTATTGGTATCAGCCGCCTGCTTAAATTTTTCGAAGATAAGCGGAAAAGCCCGAGCGTCTCCCTTGCCAGTCGCTCCGACCACACGCAGCGCCGACATTCGTACGTTGAATGGCTGCGTTTTGTCGGTCGCGATCTTGTAACCGACCTCGAAACCCTTTTTATCGCCGAGTTCCGCAAGTCCCGAGAGCCCAGCGCCAGCGATGCGACCATGCCATGAAGGCGTGTTGGACAACTTGAGCAGAGCGTCGTAGGCACGAGCATCCTTTGTCTGTCCCAGTGCCGCGGCCGCGTCGTCTATGACGGTGTAGCTTTGGTCATTTAAAGCTGCGAGGAACCGATCAGCATATTTGGCGTCCTTGGTCTCACCCAGCAGCCTGACGGCATCAGAGCGGATGAGCGACTGCGGATCCTTCGTCAATCGGTTAGCGAGCTGCTCAACATCGGCGGGCAGGTTTGCGGCGGGACGTTCCTGGCCGGGCCGAGGATCGGGCGAATAGATGTTAGCGATCGTCGAAAATGCCGCCCGGCGGATACGCCAGAAGCTGTCCTTTTCTGACGACGCTATTAACGCAGCGGTAATTCGTGCTTTGTCGGCTTCGTTCTTGGCTTTCGCCTCAAGTTCGCTCATCGCCCAACGGCGGCCGAGAACATCGTTATCGTGGGCCATCTGATAGAGGAGGTCGTCTATCGATTTCTCGAAGGTCATCTCCTTAAGCAGCGTCGATTCGTAGTCGAAATTAACGATCTTTGGTTTGGCAGCCGAATCGAACGTAAACACATTCTCCGCCTGCGGTTTCAGCCAAACACGCTGGACCTTGTTGTCGATCTCAACGTCGACCCACGACTGAAAAAATTCGGTCTGCGGAAATTCGTTCGTCACGTCGATCTTCTGGGTCTGCTTGACGTTAAGCGTCAACTTTTTCGCGGCGTCGTCGTACGATTGTGTAATTTCAAAAACAGGATGACCCATCTTGTACAGCCACTCGTCAAAGAACCAGTCCATCGACTGTCCCGTCGTCTCTTCGATCGCGATGCGCAGATCCTCGGTCGACACGGGTTGATGAGCGTTCGTCGTCAGATAGTCTTTCAGAGAAGCGGAAAACAGCTTATCGCCGAGCTGCTTACGCAGCATGTGCAGCACTGAGCCGCCTCCTGGATACGCGTAGTTATCGAACATCGCGTCCTTATTATCGTAATATTTCGTTACGATAGGCCGTCGATTTCCCTGCTTCCATGTATCGATCACCGTGTCGTGATTTGGGCGAATGTCGGTGTACAGAAATTCATCGTGGCCCTTGAATTTCTCTGTCCACATGGTTTGCATGTATGTAGCAAAGCTCTCGTTAAGCCAGATCTGGCCCCAGTCGCGGCATGTGACATAGTCGCCGAACCATTGATGCGCGAGTTCGTGCGACTGCAGCGATTCGCTGTCACCGTCGAGCAGCTCACGATCGTCATGGATCATCTCCTCGATCTGCGTCGTCGCCGAAATATTTTCCATTCCGCCGCCGAAATCTTCGAC
>JBDTZO010000155.1:0-9842 GCA_040005135.1 Acidobacteriota bacterium
CGTTGGCGAGATAATCGTAGGTGATATTATACTTTTATTACAAAAACTGTCGAGTTTATTTTCGCGTTTAGTCCGCAGGCGCCGCGTCATCAGTTAATTATGAACGATACACACGAGACTTTCGGCGATATGCCGAGTGCCGATTTTCGACGTTTCGGCTATCAGATCGTCGATCAGATCGCTGAGTATTTCGACCACATCGAGGAGTATCCCGTCCTGTCACAGGTCGCTCCCGATTGGCTAAAGAGCAATCTGCCGTCCTCGCCGCCTGAGTCCGGAGAGGATTTTGCAGACATTCTCGGCGACGTGAACAAGTTGATCTTGCCCGCCGTCACGCATTGGAATCACCCCAATTTTCACGGCCTGTTCTCTACGTCAACGAGCAGCGTCGGCGTTTTCGGCGAGATGTTTGCGGCCGCGTTCGACATGAAAGCGATGCTATGGCGGACGTCGCCCGCGTCGACTGAGCTGGAGGATGTCGTTCTCGACTGGCTGCGGCAAATGATGGAGCTTCCTGCCCATTTCGAGGGCATCATATACGACACGGCATCGGTGTCGACCATGCACGCGATCGCGGCGGCCCGTGAACGAGCGGGCATCGAGGTTCGCGAAAAGGGCCTCAGTGGTCGTAAGGATGTACCGCTATTGCGCGTCTATTGCTCAGAGCACGTTCACTCGTCGATCGACAAAGGGGTGCTGACGCTCGGTTTGGGTCTCCGCAGCCTGCGAAAGATACCGTGCAACGACCGCTTTGAAATGATCCCGGAACTGCTCACAGCCGCCATCGACGAGGATATCGCCGCTGGATTTAAGCCGATATGCGTCATACCTACGGTCGGCACCACCTCGACATCCAGCGTCGATCCGGTCGACGCGATCGCCGACATTTGCGAAAAATACGGTCTCTGGCTGCATGTCGACACAGCCTACGCAGGCTCGACCGCGATCGTGCCTGAGTTTCGGCATTACTTTACCGGACGCGATAAGAACCCAGTCGCGATCGCTCTCGGTTCTGATTTGAAGGGCTGGGAGCGGGCCGATTCGATCGTCGTAAATCCCCACAAATGGCTTTTTACACCGTTCGATCTTTCAGTCTTGTACTGCAAGGACCTGAGCCTTCTCAAGGACGCTTTTTCGCTGGTCGCCGAGTACTTGAAAACAAGTGATGAGCAGTCCGTCAAGAACGGTATGGATTACGGGATCCAGCTCGGACGGCGATTTCGGGCGTTGAAATTGTGGTTCGTGATCCGCTATTTCGGCCGCGAAGGGCTCATCGCTCGGCTCCGCGAACACTGCCGCCTCGCCGCTTTGTTCGCTTCGTGGGTCGCCGCCTCGCCCGATTTTGAACTGATGGCTCCCGTTCCGTTCGCACTAGTCTGCTTTCGCGCATGTCCGGCGGGTGACACCGATCTCAATGAGCTGAACGAACGCCTGATGAACGACATAAACGCCTCGGGCGACGCGTATCTTTCACACACGAAACTGAACGGTAAATTTACGATACGTCTTTCCGTTGGCAGTATCCGCGTCGAGGAGCGTCATCTAACCAAGGTCTGGGATATTCTAAACACAAGACTTTCCGATATGAGTTAATTGTATGAAAAAGCTGCTCCTTATAGCCGCTGTCGCGGCCCTCGCGAATATTGCCGCATATGGCCAAAAGGACGTCCACCGCGAACCCGCAGCCGGTGCGAGACCGCCGACGGCAGCGTTCACCCGCGAAAAGTTCGACCAAAACGCGACCCGGGGCCGGATCTCGCGGCTGCTATGCTGACGGCCGCGAAGACCGGCCGGCGTATTATCGTGGATATCGGCGGCGAATGGTGCGGTTGGTGCATATATTTGGACAAATACTTTTTCCAGAACCCGGAGCTCGCGAAAATTCGCGACAATAACTTCGTTTGGATCAAGGTCAACTTCAGCGAAGAGAACGAGAACACCGCGTTCCTCGCACCGTATCCCGAGCCTAAGGGATATCCACACCTATACGTCCTCGACGCCGGCGGCAAGCTCATTCAGTCGCAGGACACGTCTGAGCTCGTGGCTCCTAACGGCTACGATCTCGCAAAATTTACCGATTTCTTAGAAAGGTGGTCACCGACAGCAGCCGGCGATGCCCATTGAGTGTCAATTCGTATTCGCCGCGAGATCGTAGATCCGCGCGATATCCGCGATGAATATATGGCCGTTCTTGACGAAGTAACCGGCAAGGTATCCGCTGTCGAGCTTTGCGGGCTGTCCGCCGCTCTTTGAAATGAAGTTGAGCGAGGTGCCGAACGTACCTTCGTTCTTAATGAAATAAATATTTCCGCCCTCGGCGTAGATCGGGAACGTATGGTTGATCTCGTCCGCCACCTTCGCGGCCTCACCGCCCTTTATCGACACCCGCATTAAAGCGTTGCGGCCCGTTCCGCTCGTGAAATAAAGGTCGTCGCCATCGAGTGCCAGGCCGCTGATGTCGATCTTCTCAGGGGCCGCGTAGACCTTCACAGGCTCACCGCCGCTCTTCAATGTCTTATAGATCCCGTCGGGCTGGGCCCAATACAGAAATTCGCCGTCGATCGCGATCGCTGAGATGTTGACCGCTCCTGTTAGCGGCTTTGCCTCGCCGCCATTTTTGTCGGCCGAGTACGCCGGCGTGGACCGCATGCCTTCGCCGACGAAATTGTGCCAATAGACCCGCTCGTTATCGATGGCCATCTCAGTCGGCGATCCGGATGTGATCTGCTGTGCCTCGCCGCCATCTTTGGGAACACGGTAAATATAGCCGGTTGAAAAATAGACGTATTTTCCGTCGGTCGCCATCACGAACGCATCCGGCAGCACGACCGTCTTTTCGTCCTTTTTATAACCCCTAAAAAGCTGCACCGGCGCTCCGCCGCTGATCGGCATCTTCCAGACGCCGCTTGTCCCCTCGTTAAGGCTCGCGATGGTTCCGCCGGTCACAAAATAGATGTTCTTTTCGTCGGCGGTCAGTGCGTTTGGATGGTCGAGGTTATCCGCCAGGATCGCCGCCTTTGTCCAATCCGGCGACTTGGCGGTCTGCGAACAACCGACGACAAGACCGATCATGATCGCCGCCACGAACGCCAATGTGTATCCGTTTCTCATTTATTCGTCCTCACCGGGATTCTGCCCATATTTTGTGTCCGCTCGTCTCTTTTAAGAATATTGTTCCGACGACCAGCGTGATCGCGGCGATCGCCATAGGATAATAGAGGCCCGCGTAGATATTGCCCGTTTGGGCGATGACCGTCACGCCTATCAACGGCAAAAGTCCGCCGAAAACGCCATTGCCGATATGATATGGCAGCGACAGCGCCGTGTAGCGTATCTTTGCGGGGAACGATTCGACCAGAAACGCCGCGATCGGGCCGTAGACCATCGTGACCCACAATACCTGCAGAAACACAAGAAGGACGAGTTTCCACGCGGCGGGATCAGAGACTAACCCGGCGAAATTCGAATACACCAACACCTTAGGTGCCGCAGCGAGCGATCCGTCCGCACCACGGCTCATCGGCGTCAGCGATTTCTCGCCCGTTGCCGGATTTGTCTGCGAGTTTACGGTTTCGACATTTGATCCGGCAACCGATTGCATTGCGTGATAGATCGGCAGATATGTAATTAGGGCCAGCAGGCAACCCGCCATTATTATCCACTTGCGACCAACGCGGTCGCTCAGTGCTCCGAACGCGACGAACAGCGGCATGCCCAACAAGAGAGCACCGGCGATAACGTAATTGGCCGACGTATTATCGACGTTCAGTATCTTTTGCAGGTAAAACAGTGCGTAAAACTGGCCGGTGTACCAAACGACACCCTGCCCGGCAGTCGCACCGAACAGCGATATCAAGACGATCCTGAGATTTTTCCAGGTTGTAAAAGCCTCGATAAGTGGGTTCGCGGACGTCATGCCCGAGCTTTTGAGCTTTTCGAAGATCGGCGACTCTTTCATCTTAAGCCGCACATACAGCGAAATGCCGACGAGCAGGATCGAGATCAAAAACGGGATCCGCCAACCGCCGATCGCACCCGCCTTGCCGGCAAATTGTTCGGCGCTCATCGTATTTTGCACCGCGAGGATAACCGCGAGCGAAAGAAAGAGCCCTAGAGTCGCCGTTATCTGAATGAACGACGTATAAAACCCGCGACGATGGTCGGGAACGTGTTCTGCTACGTAAACAGCCGCCCCGCCGTATTCGCCGCCCAGAGCCAGGCCCTGCAATACGCGGATCAGCAGCAGCGTGATCGGCGCTGCGATTCCGATCTGCGCGTACGTCGGCAAAAATCCGATCACGGCCGTGGCACCGCCCATGATCAAAAGGGTTACCAGAAAGGCGTATTTTCTGCCGACGAGATCGCCGATACGCCCGAAAAACAACGCTCCGAACGGCCGTACCAAGAATCCGACGGCGAACGTCGCCAGATATGCGATGTACGCGAACGTGTCGTTTCCCGGTGGATAAAAGAGCGGGGCAATGATCGTGGTGAGACTGCCGAAGATATAGAAGTCATACCATTCGATCATCGTCCCGACCGACGATGCTCCGATCACTTTCCAGATGCGAAAGCTGGAAATATGGTCTGTTTCATGACTACCGAGATCACTTGCGCCAACTGACATGATTCCAGGGTCCTCTCGGCTGCGGCGACCTCGCCGGAGCATTGTCTGATAAGTTTTGAGGTATTAGACCAGTTCCGAGCGCTCATTTCAAAAACCGATAGCCGCTTTTGAGCGAATTCGTATATTCGTATAATAAAGGATCGTAATATTCGATGAGATTTACTAAGGAAAGTGTTATCCACGCGTCGCCCGAAAGGGTTTTTGCCTTTCATCAGCTCCCGGACGCATTCGAACGGCTAATGCCGCCGGGCGAGGAGGCGACGGTCATTCAAAAGGCTGATATTTCCGTGATCGGTTCGCGGGCGATCGTCGATACCAGGATATTGGGGCTCTACACTTCACGTTGGATCGCCGAGCACACGGCTTACGATCCGCCGCGGATGTTTGAGGACATAATGATCTCAGGTCCGTTCGCCGCGTGGCGCCACCGCCACATCGTTGAGCCGCACGCGGACGGGGCGATCCTCAGGGACGACATCGAGTACGAACCGCCTTTCTGGATATTCGGCGCGATCGCCGCGCCGTTCGCTATCGTCCCCAAACTTGAATCTATGTTCGCCTACCGCCATGAAGTGACCCGCAAATGGTGCGAGGACGCCGATTAGCCGAAAAATTCCTGTACACGCCGTATCTGCGTGCCAAACAAAAAGTCCGTAATTCCCGCGGTCTCGTGCGACAGATCGTATCCGACAAGCTCGACGTACGCCCGGCCCTTGATCACCTGTCCGCACCGCGTTCCCGTCACCTTGCACGCACCTTCCCAATAAACGATCATCGTCGATCCGCGCGTGTCGAGCTCCTGATCCTCGATCAGTGGTGCGATCTCGATGTCGATCCCCAGGCTCGTCACGCTCACGTGCCAGCCGCTCGGATACTCGGCTTTTGTGCGCGGGCTCGTCCAGGTTGAGAGCACGTCGATCTCAAAATCCTTTCGCTCGAGATACTCGCACGTGCCGTCTGGATGCACGAAGGTGCCCGTCGACGGCCCGTGCATGCCGCCGTCCTCGGACTTGAACTGATAGATCATCAGCTCGGTATCGTCGTCAAACTGTATGCTGAACCAATCCCAGTTGCCCTGTTCCCAGCTGCCGAATTCGCGGTCCATCCATGCCTTGCCGGTAAATGTCTCGATCTCGCCTCGCGTAGCTAACTGGCCCGACACATCCATTCGCGTATACGAAAAATGATTCGACGCGCCGGCTTTCTTTTTCGTTATGCCACTGCCTCCCTCGCCATTGAGCACAATTGGCTTGCCTGGATCGAGCACGGCGTCAAAGACCGTGCCGTCCTTGAACGTCGCATGCAAAATATGCTTTCCAGCTACCTCACGCAGCGACCACGGCCCGAGCTGAATGTCGCACGCCGTCACGCTCATCGAAACGGGCACGTCGAAGGGCAGCCCAAAGCTGCGGACGTGTTCGTATCTAAACGTACCAGCCGTAACGTCCGAGATCGCAAAATGGGCGAAATACATCGGATTTGCGAGAGCCGACATCGGCACGATCCCGAGCTTGTCGCGATCGGTCCGCCGCTTGAAAAATACGAGCTCAAAGCCGAATTCGCGGCCCGACGGTGTTCGGCAATGGCCGGTGTAATACCACCATTCGGTCTGCACATCGGGCTTTGCGAACAGGTCGTCGGGCAGCTTTACTATCCCGTCCGACGGCGGATCGCGTAGCTGGCTGCCGCCAAAGCCCAAAAACTCAGCCAACCCGTCGGCGATCGACGAGGCGGCATATTCGATCGGTTTTATAAAATTCTCGTACATATTCCCGGTTCCTATGGTTAAGATACAAGAATATCATTCGCACGAACGCGGGGCGTGGTTTCACGAGATGTCGAATGCGTGCAGATTTACCGGTTGAAAGCCGCTGGATTTCGACGCTAATGTGCGAAAATAGCCGTAATGCTGGTTCACATCGTTTGCTGGAAATATAAGGACGAAACGGATGACGCCGAGCGCGCCGACCATCGGCGCCGGTTGGCGGCACTCGTCGGCGTTATTCCGGAGATCGTCGAGCTCGACGTCGGTGAGGACATGTTGGATCTCGACCGTTCGTTCGACACCGGACTGGTCGCGAAATTCGCTGATCGCGAGGCGCTCGACGCATACACCGTGCATCCCGAACATCAGGCCGTCGCCTCACTTGGCAAAAAGATCGCGGAGAGAGTCGTATCGGTCGATTTTTTAATCTGATCACCCGTGAAACCGCTTAAAAAAGCACTTCTTTTGCTTCTCGCCGTGCTCGTCGCGGTGCAGGTCCCGTTCATATATCGACGATACAAAACCAGCCAGCGTGCCAAATTGATCGCTGAGCTGCAGGCTCATCGCGTTGACCGTCCCTCGCCCAAATTAACTGAATATCGCGGCATCATTCACGCACACACCTCGCTCGGCGGCCATAGCACGGGCACGTTCGCCGAGCTGATCCCGGCCGCAAGCGCCAATGACCTCGATTTCGTGCTGATGACCGAGCATTGGTCCGACGAATACGACACGTCCGCACTAACGCTCAATGGCGTATACGGCAAGACCCTTTTTATCGGCGGCAACGAGATCGACACTGCTGATTCCGACCGTTTCCTGATGCTGCCCGGCAGTGTTGATGCTCCGGGACTTAGGCGAATGTCGACGGACGACGTTCTCGCCAAGCTTCACGCCGAAAAGCGTCTGGCGATGATCACGTATCCCGAAAAGTTCAAGACGTGGACCTCGGACTTTGACGGCATCGAGGTACTTAGTCTCAACACTTCCGCCCGCCAGCTCAGCCCTCTCGTCGCACTCGGCGACCTATTGTGGTCGGGCCGCCGCTACCCGTCGCTCATCTTTGCTCAGCAGTTAAAACGGCCCACGGAAAACATTCGCGAGTTTGACGATTCGGCCAAGAGCCGCCGCATCAGCCTCTTTTTCGGCAGCGATGCCCACTCGAATATCGGAGTTCACCTCTTCGGCGACGATGCCGGGCACAAGGTCATAAATCTTAAGCTCGATGCCTATCAGAACATCTTCAACGTGGCTCAGATGCATGTCCTGCTCGATACCGCGACGCCGCTCACACGCGAATCCCTGATCGACGCAGTTCGGGCTGGGCACTATTACGCCTGCATCAACTCATTCGGCGACACAACTGGATTTCGGTTCGACACGTCTGCCGGCGGAGCGGCGATGATGGGCGATGAGGTGCCGTTCACTCCCGAACTCAGGCTCCATACAGCCGTGCCCGTTCACGTGCGTGCTGTCGTTTACAAGAACGGCGAAAAATTCGACGAACAGGTCGACACCGATGAGTTTAACTTCAAACCTGACGGCCCCGGAGAATATCGCGTCGAGGCCTTTCTCGACCAGCTCGGACTCGAATCCGACCGCATGCCCTGGATCATGTCGAACCCGATTTATGTAAGATAGGCAAACGATTTCCCGCCGTGATACATCATACGAAAGCATAATTTTTGGGGAATTTATTCGCTTTAACAGAATGAAAAAGATCATTACGAACGTTTTTCGAGCGGCCGCTGTCGTATCTCTCCTGTCACTCCCGCTATTCGCTCAGCAGGTCAAACGGACTCCGTTCGACGTGACCAATTATCAAATGGACGTCGCTCTGGTGCCGTCAGAGCGAAAGATCAACGCGACGGTCGATGTCACGTTTACACCGCTCGAGGACACGCGCTCGATCACATTTGAACTCAATGGGTCACTCAAGGTCGAGTCGGTCGCACGCATCGGCGGCGCAGCAATTCCAACGGCTGTCGTTACTAAGCCAGCGGTACGATCCGCCGCCAAACCGCCGGTGACGCCCGCGAGCACTCCGATCCCCGGACTGACGTTTATACAGGACCAGGCAGGCGTTGCCGATATCGGGCCGAATGTCCGCATCGATGTCGGCGATACGATCGCCAAGGGCGTGCCTGTTACGCTTCGATTTAAATACAGCGGCATTCTTGACCTGCCGGCGGGCGGGCCGCTTTTGTCTAAACGGCTCGCATATCTGGGGAATGACTACGGCTATCTGATGTATGCCGCTAGATGGTTTCCATTTCACGATTACGCTGCCGATCTCGCGACCGCCGACATAAAAATTTCGTTGCCAGCGGGCCTGACGATGGTCGGATACAGCGATTCGGCCGTCGCAAATACAGGCGGCAAATATCATTTTGTACAATCGCGTCCGGCCTTGATCGGAAACTTCGCTTACGGCAAATTCGTCAATAAAACGATGCGCGTCGGCGATTACGAATTGCAGTTTTATGCCCGCCCCGGCAACGACGAGCGGATCATCAAGTACGGCGAAACGCTCGGCAAAGCCCTGCAATATTACGCACAGCATTTCGGCGCGGCTGACACATCGAAACGCCTGAATGTCATCGAGATCGACGACGACAGCCTCGATTTTTACTCAGCTCAAGGGATGCTGTTCATCGCCGCTCGCCCTTTCGAAGAGGCCCGCGACGTTACATACTCGCGGCTCCAGCGTGAGGCTGCGTTCCAATGGTGGGGCCTGACCGTCGGCCTCAAGTCCTTTGACGATGCGTGGCTCTCGCAGGGACTTGCCGAGTACAGTGCCGTATCGCTTCGCGAAAGCGAGGTCGACGGCCCCAAGCTAGAAAATATCCGCCGCGAACTGCTCGAAAAATCGCTGACCTTCGAACAGACAGCATCGCTTTTGCGTGCACCGGCCAATCTTGATGACCAGTCGATCGCTTATCAGTACATCATGTACGGCAAAGGCGCGTTCGTTTTCGAGCTGCTGCGCGAAACGCTCGGAACGCCAAAGTTCGACCAGCTTCTGAAAACCTATCTCGAAGAGTTTCGCGGCAAGAGCGCATCGATCGATGATTTTGAAAAGCTCGCAACGCGCGTTTCGGGCCAGAATATGCGTTACTTTTTCGCCCGCTGGGTCGAGGGGACCGGCGTTCCTGAGTTTACGGCTGACTATCTGATCATCCGTACCAAGGGCGGCAAGTTCATTACGCGCGGGACCGTAAAGCAAAATTACGACAATCTTAAACTGCCGGTCGACGTGATGCTCCGGTCCGAGGGGACCGGCGGCAACAAGACCGAGACGCTCGACATGCCGGAGGCAAGCGCCGATTTTAATATCGAATCCGACGGGCGGCCGCTTGAGGTCGTCATCGATCCGCAATTTAAGCTCCTGCGGATCTCGCCCGACCTTCGCGTTTCGTCGATCGCCCGCCGCGGGATCGAGCAGTTCAA
>JBDTZO010000130.1:0-2935 GCA_040005135.1 Acidobacteriota bacterium
CAATTCGGCGACCAGTAGCCGAACATCTTGGTTCCCTGCATCCCGAAATCGTCCCAGACCTTCCAGATCGGCCGCGGGTCGGCGTTATCGGACCACGGCATTCGGTTGGTCATGCCGTAGACCATGCCGCGCCAAGGATTCCCGCCTTTTTCGAGCATCTCACCCATCAACCCGAATGGAATGCCCGATACCTCGGTCAGGAAAAAGTCCGGTGAATTGTTCTCGTAGTCGAAATACTCGCCAAACCACAGTCTATTGAGGTACGGAAAATGCTCCATATAGAGCATCGCCGAATTGTTAAAGCCGTCGTTCTTGTTGAATTGATTTGCCGAGTGCAGATCGATAATTCCCGGATGCCCGTTCGCCGTCAGCACCCGCTTGATGCGTTTCATAGTCACGCGGTCGAATGCGACATCATCCAGATAAATGCCATCGATACCGACGTTCTGCACGAGCCAATTCATCCCTTCGACATAGTAATTGTGCCAACGACTGACTCCGCTATTGACGATTGCGGCGTCCTTCAATTCGGGCACGAACCACGCTGCAATGTAATCGTTGCCGAGGTGCTCCTGCAGCCATGGAAATCCGCCGCCCTTGCCGCCCGAGAATATCTCATGTCCGAGGCTTCGCAGGGCCGGCAGCTCGTAGGCGTGATTTGAGAGTTCGCGGATCGTATTGTAGATCTTTACCTTCAGGCCTTTGCGATGAGCCTCGTCGATGTACTCCTTCATCTCATTATGAGCGATGAATGGGTAATTGATGTAAGGGTTGATCTTTGTCGCGTGGTGAATATTAATAACGGTTGCTCCCGTCTTTCTGATCTCGTCGATCGGCGAATACTTGTGGTAAAAGCGGTTCGCCCACTGCCAATCGGTGTCGATCGGATGAAAAGGCGTGATCAGCAATGTGAAATTGTAATACAGGGTTTCACCCTTTCTCATCGTCCGCGGCCCGCTGTAGTTTTTGACCGTGACGGTTTCTTTGTCGGGATCTGCATCGATGTCAATTCCGCCTTTTCCGCCGTTCCCCCAGGACGTTGGCAGCAGGAGCGGTTTTTGAAGATAGAAGTTGGTATTTAGAGGACGAAGGTAATTCTCGTCCCGCAGCGAAAATTGCAGCCCCGCGTTGACGCCGCCCAGCCACGCGCCGTCCTGGTTTTTTGAGGCGACGTCCCATTTCCACCTCAAAAATGGCGGTATTGCCCGGCCCTTTTCGCCGAGCCCCATCATATATTTTGCCGCTTGATCCTTATACGGAATTGTGAGGCTAATGTCGGCAAGATCGGCGTCATCGGTCGCCGTCAGTTTCACCGTGTAGGCAACAAACCCGTCGAATTCCATCGAACCCTCGACGTCCATTGAGACGTTCCCAAACTTCGTCGATGCATGCCATTTTACAGTGCCCGGCGTTTTTTGGGTGAAGGTAAGCGATTTAGGCATCTCGACAAATTCTCGGCCATCGCGACCGACTACCGAGATCGACATCGGGCTAGCCAGAATCTGATTGTACCCGCTCATAGATGTCATTTCCGGACTAAAACGCGTTGCGATAGATCCCGGCAATCCGTCGTTGCTGAGGCTCATGCTGCGGCCGAGAATGCTGATAACATTGCCATTGACCTCGATCGGCGTGTACGGCGGAATGACCGTGTTTTTTTGGGCCAGGGTCGAGTTAAGCCATTTGAGCCGCGTCATTTTCTCGGGCTCGTTAAATCCTCCGTTCGGGGCAGTGTCGTTCGACACGTTGAAATTGAGAGCGATGCTTTGCGGTGACTCGCCCTCGGCGGCGACCATCGCGGTGCCACTGTATTTTCCGGCGGGGATCTGGGTACCGAGATCGGCACCGCACCATAGTGCCTGGACCTTTCGCTTCGCGACATCGACGGTTTTTTCAAACTTCTGACCCCGATAATCGACGCCGTCCGTATTGATACACGTCAAATCGGTGGCCGTGATCTTCGCACCGCTGGCTGATTTGAGATCGCTGAACGTGACCCGCACGTTCTTTAGATCCTTGAGAGCGTATACACCAAGCTGGAACGCATAAAATTCGCCCCGACGCGGCGAGCCTGCAAAACTATTCTGCGGCCCGTGTTCGATCCAGCGTTCGGGCAGATCGTCCGACATCTTGATCGGGAACATGCGATCCTCTGGGAACACGAGAAACGACTTTCCGGGATTTTCCCCGACCAATTTTTCAGTCTCGCGGTTGGTGGCGATGACCTCCATCGGATAGAACGAGTTGAACGCATCTATCGACTGGATCTCGACCGTTTCGGCGTTAGCTTCGGTTATTTCGCGCGCGGTTTTCAGCCACTGCGGATCGGCGGTTTCTTCGAATTTTGGGTAAAAGTCTTTCGGGTAATTGGCACTCCCCGATTTTTTGTAGGGCAGGTAATAGACGTAATAAACACCCGCGCCGCTGACCGGCTGAAAGATCACATCGCCGAATTCACGTTCGATAAAAGCGCGGGTGACGTTCGCGACACGTGTGCCATCTACGGCAGTCACGATGATATTTTTATCCGCTGGATCAATGTCGCGCCGTCGCCAATCTATGCGAACAAGGGCAGGACGATCCGCGTTTGTGACCCGAACCACCGCTCTGATATTACCGAGCTCGTCTGCGTTCCACGGCTTCGGGGCGACCGTGAATGGCGGCAACTGTGCGATTGCCGCCGTCTGTGAGAATAACGCTGCGAACGCAAATATGATGGCGACGCAGGCCGCCGAAGCACTGATTTTCATAGTTTCCTGACACGTTCAATGGTCGTGGCCACGTCTAACTCACTAACACTCTTAACGCCCGCGCACATCTCCATAAGTAGCTTGTCCTGTGCATTACCTCTTTCTTTTGCGACCGCATATGGCAGATCTTCTCGAAAGGTGACCATTGAGTACTTCGAGAAATAGTCTGGGTAGATCTGCTCGAG
>JBDTZO010000169.1:0-30927 GCA_040005135.1 Acidobacteriota bacterium
GAAGATGGAACGGAGGTGGTGACACACCGTTCGCGGACAGAAGGAGCGGAAAGCCACTGTCTTGGACGCCCGAAGCCGAAGCCGAAAGGCTTAGCTGCGAATCGGCCGAAACGCTGATTCGTGTCATTCGGATAAAAACGGATGACGCCAAAGGGAAATGATCATCCTCAAGGCTGCTTAGCCGCTCTCGTCGAAAGACGCGGAGCCTCGTTGCCGGGAACGTAACCGGCGGTGGAGGTAAAGCCACCAGAACAAAAACCCACTGGTACCAGGCGTTAAGTCGCCAACGAACAGCGAAAGCTCTAAGGGTGCTGACCGGGGAAATGCCCTCCGCGGGCTTCTTCGGAATATAAATCGGCGGTTCAAACGTGTACATGTGCGAACTGCCACTCTTTAAGGCGAGCTTCGGCAGACCGTGAAGAGCATAAAAAAAGGAAGCGTCGCAAAGGGCAACCGGAGCGGCGCTTTTTTCGCGCTGTTGCCATTACGGCGTCAGAAACCTACAATTAAAGGTTACTTATGTTCTTAGACCGCGTAAAGATCAGGATTAAGGCCGGTGACGGCGGAAATGGCGTTACGGCGTTTCGTAGAGAAAAGTTTGTTCCGCGAGGCGGGCCTTCGGGCGGCGACGGCGGTGTCGGCGGTAGTGTATGGCTCGAAGCGACTGAGGGTCTCAATACCCTTCTGCATCTCAGATACAATCCCGAGCACAAAGCCGAACGCGGCCACCATGGAGAAGGTTCTAACCGCTATGGTAAGGACGGCGAGGATCATGTAGCCCGAGTTCCGGTGGGAACGCAGGTCTACGACGCCGAAACTAATGAGCTCTTGTTTGATTTCACGGAGCCCGGGCAGAAGTATCTAGCGGCCAAGGGTGGAAAAGGCGGTTGGGGAAATGCACATTTCGCTACGCCGACACGACGGGCACCCAAATTTCACTATATGGGTCGTCCCGGCGGCGAACGCGAATTGCAGCTTGAACTGAAACTGATCGCGGATATTGGCCTCGTAGGCTTTCCAAACGCCGGCAAGTCCACTCTGATCTCTGTAATTTCGGCTGCCAAACCGAAGATCGCTGACTATCCGTTTACGACGCTTGAGCCAAATCTCGGCGTTGTCGATATGGGCGACTTTCGGACATTTGTCGTCGCCGATATTCCCGGCTTGATCGAAGGGGCATCGGACGGGGCCGGCCTTGGCGACCGCTTTCTGCGACATGTCGAACGCACAAAACTAATACTTCACCTTGTCGATGTTTCCTCGCTATCAGGCCGCGATCCTGTCAGGGACTACGAGATAATTAATCACGAGCTTTCCAACTATGACGCCAATCTCGGAGCCCGGCCGCAGATCGTAGTGGCCACCAAGATCGATGCACTTGACGAACCAAAGCGGTTGGAAAAGCTAAAACGCCGTGCAAAAAAGGACGGAAAAGCTTTCTACGCAATCTCGTCCGTCACCAACGTCGGCGTCAAGGAACTCGTCAATGTCGTCTCAGTCGCACTCGACGAACACATGCGGCTTGAGGCAGAAGCAGAACTCGCGGCGAAAAAAGAAAAACTTGGCAGCACGGCAGTCGCGGTCGCTTCGGCCGAACCGGTTTCGTAATGGCCATCGAATCCTCCGAGCATAAAATCGATCCAGCGAAGCGACTGCGGATAGCCTATTACGGCGGCAGTTTCGACCCTGTCCATCGCGGGCATCTAGCGATCGGCGTTGCTTTGCGAGACCAATTCCGGCTTGACCAGTTCGTTTTCGTTCCAGCGTTTCACGCTCCGCATAAGAAACGGACCCGTCCAACGTCGGCTTTCGACCGATACGCAATGCTATGTCTGTCTACCGCGTCGACAACGGGCATCTCCGTTTCGAAGATAGAGATCCAGGCTCCTGAGCGGCCGTACACCGTTGAGACACTTGGACAGCTTAAGTCGGAAGGGCCGGACGACGAGATATTTTTTGTGATGGGTGCGGATTCCTGGGCGGACATCACAACGTGGAAAGAATGGGAAACAGTACTGTCGTTGACGAACCACATCGTGGTAACGCGGCCTGGTTTCGAGCTTCGCTCGCCGCACGTGACGGACGACGTCCGTGCGAGAGTGGTGGATCTTCGAGGTGAAGATCCCGCGTCCCTCGCGACTGCCGGCCATGCCGCCGCCGACTCCCGTATATTTTTGACCGATGTCGCCAATCTCGACATTTCGGCGACCGCTATTAGGCAAAAGATCCGCGAGCACGACATTTCCTGGCACAAAGATGTGCCGAAAGCGGTTGCAAATTACATAGAAAAATATCAGATTTATACCTAATGGAAGAATTACAAGAAAAATCGCTTCGCCCCGAGACTGCAAAACTTGAGATCTCGGCGAAGCCGACCCCGTTTACCGACCTCGATCCCGATCTGCAGCTCGCGATCAAATGTATTGGCGAAAAGAAAGGCGAGAATATCATCGGCCTCGACCTACGCGAGATCGCCAGCTTTACAGAATTCTTTATTATTGCGAGCGGCACTAACCAACGTCAGGTCCAGGCGATCGCGGACGAGATAAGTGAGCAGTTAAAAAAGCAGCTTGGCGCGAGGCCGGTCCGGATCGAGGGCTACAACTCTGCCGAGTGGGTACTTCTCGATTACGGCGATTTCGTCATTCACATATTCAACGGCGAGGCCCGCGAGTTTTACGATCTCGCCCGACTGTGGCGGGATGCTCGTAAGGTTGAGCTCCCGTCCGACCTCTAGATCCCCGCCGATACGGCTTAATTCATGAAGTTTCGCTTCATTTGGATCGGAAAGACCCGCGATAAGAACTGGGTGGCGTTGCAGGAAGAATACCTGCAGCGCCTTTCTCATTTTGTTCGTACCGAGGTCGTCGAGGTCCGAGACGTCGCTCAGCACGAAGGAAGAGAATTGGAGGGCAAACGGATTCTCGATAAATTGAATCCAAGCTCATTCGTATGTCTTCTCGACGTTACGGGAAAGGCCCTGACGTCACAGCAGCTGGCCGGGACCGTGGAGGGCTGGCAAAATCGCGGACATAAAGATGTT
The DNA here is from genome assembly GCA_040005135.1 of Acidobacteriota bacterium. Classification (GTDB taxonomy): domain Bacteria; phylum Acidobacteriota; class Blastocatellia; order Pyrinomonadales; family Pyrinomonadaceae; genus OLB17. The sequence goes on from JBDTZO010000169.1 coordinate 3,044, forward strand.
TGCTTTGTTATCGGCGGCGCTGACGGTGTTTCGGTCGCCGTTGCGGAACGTGCCGACTTCATGCTATCGTTATCGTTTATGACTTTCACCCACGAGATGGCTCGCGTCATAATGTTTGAGCAACTTTATAGAGCTTTCACTATTATTAAGGGATTTCCATACCAGAAATGAGTACATTGAATCTAAAAGAAATCAAAGAAAAGCTTCTCGCCGAACGCGATCTTCTTATCGAAAAGCTGAAAGGCAGCGACCTTTCCATCGACGACGCGGAAACCCCGGATCCAGTGGATCTCGCCGTCAGGAACTATTCTAAAAATGTCCAGCTTGCCGTCTCGGAGAACGAAAGCAAACAGCTTACTCTGATCGACGAGGCACTTCTCAGGATCGATGATGAGGAATATGGAACGTGCCTCAACTGCGAAAAGGAAATTAACCAAAAACGACTTGCCGCAATTCCCTGGGCACGATTCTGTCTCGATTGCCAGGAATTGCTCGAGAAAGGGCTGCTTGACGAAGAATAATTCTTGAGCAATGTTCAAGGATCTCGGAAACTGCTTACTTTCTTTACTTTCTCCTCAGGACTGCCATGTGTGCTCACGGATCGTCGAAAACATCGACGATGGCGTTGCCTGCGCTGAATGTTGGTCGATGACCCGCATTTTCGATGAACGCTCGGCACTTTGCTCAAAGTGCGGAGCTCACATAGATCACAAGGGCAGCTTAAACAGTTTCCGATGTCACAAGTGCGATGAGCATCATTACGATCGAGCGTTTGCGATCGGCATCTACGAAAAGGCCCTTGCGGCAACGGTAATCAATCTCAAAACAGTTCCTCATTTACCTCGAACGGCGATTCGGGCGTTGAAAACTGCTTTTCACCGGTCCGATCTCGCTGAAACTGAATTGATCATCCCCGTGCCGCTTTCGCGAAAACGATTGATCGAACGCGGTTATAACCAGGCCGAAGTAATCGGAGACGCGATCGGAAGGTTTACGGGGATCGAACACGATCGCTTCACGCTTGTTCGAAAGTCCCACACCTCGATCCATCGGGTCGCGATGGACATGAAAGCCCGTGACATTACCGTAAGGAACGCATTCGACGTAAAGCGGCCGAAGTTGGTCCAGGGGCGGAATATCCTGCTCGTCGACGACGTTTTCACTTCCGGGTCGACATCGTCTCATTGTGCCAAAATTCTAAAAAAGAACGGCGCGGGCAAGGTAAACGTTTTTTCCCTGGCCCGCGCATCTTTCAATTAAAACAGACCTACGGAGCGTCGTAGTGTGCCGCCGGCAAGTCGCCGGATGCACCAAATTGAGCAACCTGCATGGCCGAGTTGGTACTTTGCAATATGTACCAGACGCCTGTAGTCGGCCGGAAGACCGCAACATCGTCCTTGCCATCTCCGTCATAATCGCCAACTGCCGGAATGTCCGAACTCGCTCCCCAATGAACAGCCTGGAACGCACTAGTGCTGCTTTGCAGCCAATACCATGTGCCGGTAGAAGGTCGGAAAACCGAAATATCGAGTTTGCCATCTCCATCGAAGTCCGCAGGAGCGGGAATGTCCCCGGAAGTGCCGAATTGAACAGCGCTGAATCCTCCGTTTAGACTGTTTAGCCTATACCAGAAACCATCGGAAGGCCTAAAGACGGCGATATCGTATCGGCCGTCGCCATCATAGTCACCGGCAACCGGAATATCATTTGCTGTGCCGAATTGAGTAGCGGTAAACCCGCTGTCGCTCGAGCGCAAGGTAAACCAGGATCCGGTGGATGGACGGTAGACAGTAAGATCGGCCTGAGCATCACCGTCATAATCGCCCGCGGCCGGAATGTCGCCCGCGGCCCCGAAATGAAAAGCCCCAAGTGTACTGTTCGAGCTTCGCAGGAAGTACCAGTTCCCTTCCGATGCCCGGAAAACGCCGATATCGGTAATATTATCACCGTCGTAATCTTCGGGAACCGGGATGTCGGATGCGACGCCAAACTGGGTTGAACGGACGCTTCCATCCGACGAATTGTTTACGAACCATGTTCCCAAAGACGGCCGATAGACCGCCACGTCGGTCTTGAAGTCACCGTCGAAGTCGGCGGATGCTTTTGCTCTGGTAATCTTGTCGATCTGCCCGTTCGAATAGCAAACATATATTTCACCCGTCTCGTCCTCCCCGAACGAGACGACCTGTCGTGGAGTGTCCTGCAGCAGAACTTGGGCGTTGTTGTTCCACATCCATATTTCACCTGAACAATAATCGGCAAAAGTGTACGAACCATTCGGCATCGCCCCGAGCCCACCTCTGTACACATATCCGCCCGCGACAGAACATCGCCCGGAAACATGCGTATAGGTGAAGTACGGCGGGATTTGCGCTATCGGTGTCGCTCCGCCCGCGCACAGTTGCGGGTCGAGGCCCGTACATTGATTCCCCTCATATACGCGCCATCCGTAATTTCCTCCGCCTGTGATAACGTCCAGTTCCTCAATAGCGTCCTGGCCCACGTCGGCGACGAAAAGTTGGTGTGTTCCTCCACGATCGAATGACCATCGCCATGGATTTCGCATGCCGATCGTCCAGAGTTCCTGGCAAGTATTGCCCGCCGTCGTGCTGCCGCCGTCGCATCGCGCCGTATTTGCCCCGACGAAGGGATTTGTCGGCGGGATCAAATACGGGACCGGCGAGCCAACTGGAATGTTAACGTCGATCCGGAGCATCTTACCGAGAAGCTGCGTTCGATTTTGAGCTCGAGCTCCCGGATCATTCCCAGATCCGCCGTCTCCCATCCCGATGTAAAGGTAACCGTCGGGGCCGAACTCGACCATCCCACCATTATGATTGGCGAACGGCTGAGGTATGGTGAGCAATATCCGTTCGGTAGTAGCATCGCCGGTATTCGAAGCTCCGGTACCCGTAGGCGTCACATATTCCGCTATCACGGTTGCTCCATCTGCGACGCGCGTGTAATCAACGTAAAATTTACCGTTCGTCGCGAATTGCGGATGAAATGTCAGTCCCAGCAAGCCGCGCTCATCGCCCGCAGTTGCCGGGACTACGATCTTCGAACTCAAATTGATGAAATCGGTCGCTACGTTTGCTCCCGGCTGGATCACCTTTATGATGCCGGTCTGCTGGACCACAAAAATACGCCCAGATCCGTCTTTCGCACTGCGCAGAAGTATAGGGCGGTTGAGGCCCGTCATGAACGGCTGGAGCCGCATCGTATACGGCGACGGAGTTCCCTGCGCGAGGGCCGAGCAGGCACACATCGAAAAGACAAAGAGAACTTTAACGATAAATTTAATTTCTTTCATTTTTTCCTGCCGAATTTCGAATCGACGACCGTACTCAGCTCGATCGGTAAAGCTGGCCAAGGCGTAAGGCTTACTAGCAGGCACGATGCCGGTAATTACTGCGACGATTAAATTGTACCGATTTGTATCAACCGCTTGCAACACTTTTAAAGCCGGTAGCGCACTTTGCGCCGTTTGAGCTCAGCATCCTCGTTTTCGAGGTTCTGCAATCTCATCGACACATCAGCGGTCATCGCAGAATCGGACGTCTCTCCGCAACCAAGGTGAAAGTAGCCGGCGGCGGCGATCATTGCCGCATTGTCGGTCGAAAGATCTTTTGATGGGAAATAAACCGGTATTTCGAGCCTCGCGGCGGCCGTCTCTGCTGCGCTCCGCAGAGCCTGATTACAGGCGACGCCGCCCGCGACAATTATCGTTCGCGGGTTGAGCTCTAAGGCCAGCTTCTCTAAGGTTCCGATCAGTGACCGTACAACAGTCGACTGGAATGACGCAGCCAGGTCCATTATCTCCTGCCGCGGGGTGTCGGTGTTTTTTTGCGGTTCGACTGCGTTCTCGCGCATGTGTTTAGCGACCGCGGTCTTGAGGCCGCTGAAACTCAGGTCTGGCCTTCCATCTGAGATCTTCGCGAGCGAAAACCTGATCTTGGCATTATCACCGCCTTTTGCGAGCCGTTCGATGATCGGGCCGCCCGGGTAGCCGAGTCCGAGCATTTTTGAAACCTTGTCAAAGGCCTCGCCGGCCGCATCGTCACGCGTCCGCGACACAACTTTGTATTGCCCGGGTTCGGGAATGTGAAAGATGTTGGTATGTCCGCCTGAAACGATCAAGGCCAGCGCTGGATATTCGACCGCCGGATTTTCGAATGCGACCGAGAACACGTGGCCTTCGATGTGATTGACTCCGATGAAGGGCTTTCCGAGACCGTATGCGAGTGCCTTCGCGTAACAAACTCCCACTAGAAGCGAGCCGATCAGTCCTGGCCCTTGCGTCACGGCAATTGCGTCGATGTCGTCAAATGTAACGTTCGCGCGCTCGATCGCTTCGTGCACGATAGGATCTATCTTTATAAGGTGCTCGCGCGACGCAAGCTCGGGCATAACGCCGCCCCAAGGCTTGTGCATGTCAATTTGCGATGCTATCACCGACGACAGGATCGTCCGGCCGTCACGAACCACAGCCGCCGCAGTTTCGTCGCATGAACTTTCGATCCCGAGGACAAGCATGCATCTAGCTTACCAAAAATGATGAAAAAACGGCGGGCCTTCGCGTCCGCGAACTTTTAAGTGAGTGTATGCTAGCCACCTTAGTTGAAGCTTACGGAAATGTATAACAAGCGTAGTATTATCGAACAAGTTAAGGAGGCATAATTCAATGGGACGCAAGATACTCGCCGCGGTCGTCGCTTTGATCACGGGGATCGCGACCTTTTTACTCGTCGAAATGATCAGCACGCGCTACGGTGCGGCCCCGACTAACATGGAATACATGAGCCGCAGCGAATTGGCTTCGTATTGGAGCTCGCGGCCCACGACTGTCTATTTGATCGAACTTTTCGGGTGGCTGCTGGCGACGGTTACTGCTGGTTGGATAGCCAACAAGTTGACGCATAGGGAAATGCGCACAAGCTCGGTCCCGCTCTTCGTCGGGGCAGTGATGTTGATCGTGGGCGTAGTGAACATGTTCGGGATCGCTCCCGGCCAGCCGATATGGCTAGTGGCTATTACAATTATCGCAACGATTCCGATGGTTATGTTTGGAGCAAGGCTGGCGAAATAATTAACACCAAACAGCGGCTAACGCACGCCGGTGAACAGTGTCGTATCGTCAACAAAGCACAGGCCGTTCCCAAATGGGTCGCGAGCGTAGAATGACCGTTCTCCCCATGGTCGCACGCTGATCTCGTCGGATGGCGATCCATGAACGTCGGAACGTTCGAGACACTCTAGCTGCTTTGCGCGTTCAAAGACGTCTTCGAGGTCAGACACCGCAAAGTAGATGTGATCGCTCACGGGCTGACCGTGGTTTTCGATTACCGCAAAAATGACGGGGCCGCAATCGAAATATTGCCGCCCTCGGTGAATGGTTCGTCCTTCCGTTCCAAACAGATGCTGATAAAACCCGACCCCTTTTTCGAAATCCGACACTGGAACGAAAATTCTAAAAATACTTGGCATCATGCTTTTCTCTTTCCCTCCATTTTTTGAAGTCATTCTTTGAAACTATCCGTTTCGTGCTAGCAACCTTCCTTTCCCAAAAGTTCGCCTTGGATCTTTATGAATTTGGGCATACTATATTGCTGATTTTACATTACAATTCGGAGAAACAAATATGGGACGAAAGATCCTCGCCGTCGTCGTCGCTCTGATAGTTGCTACCGCGATCTTCATGATCGTTGAAATGCTCAACTCTTTCGTGCTTCCTCCGCCGCCTACCGACGTGTTGGCGGACCCTGCCAAGTTGCGCGAGTACATGGCAAATGGACCCGCAAAGGCGTACATCGTCGTGCTCGTTGGTTACGTCATTGGCTCGTTCGTAAGCGGATTTATCGTCACTAAAATGAGTCGACAAGTGTCGGCCGATCTGACGCTGCCCTTGATCGTCGGCGGACTGCTAACGCTCGCCGGAGTTTCAAATTTTATAATGCTGCCGGGCCAGCCGATATGGTTCGCTGTACTCGCGCTTCTGACGTTTATCCCAATGGTCCTGATCGGAAACCGCTTTGCGAGATGATCGGTTTTGGCGATCAGCGACTCCAATTACGAACTGTGACCTCTCACCACTACTTTTTCTCGACTAAATCAGCCTCATTTTGCCGGCAAGCCAGGGTAAAAGCGCCAGTGGGGATCGTAACGCTTCGTTAGATCCTGCTTCGTCAGTATTGCCCGAACCATTTCCACTGGTATTTGGCCTTCGTGCAGAATGGCGTCGTGAAATTGCTTATCGGTCATCTTTTTCGAATCGACGAGGTCGTGATGGAGCTCATAAAATTGAAGTCCGCCCATCATATACGCGATCTGATAGAGTGGGCCATAGTCGCCCGAGAACGATCGCCGCACCTCGCCGAGTGCGTTCTCGCGTTCATGGCCGACCTTATTGACCAAGAGGTCTACACACTGCTCGGGAGTCCAGTTTCCAAGGTGAAAGTTTAGCGAAAAGATAATGCGTGCCGCACGATGCGAACGCCAGAACAACGCCCCAATGCGGTCCTCGGGCGTTTTATCAAATCCCTTGTCCCAAAGCAGAAATTCCCAGTACAACGCCCAGCCCTCGACCGAGAACGGCGTCCGAAAATCGCCGCGGTACGTCCGGTATCTATTCGCCATAAACCCCTGCAGATGATGGCCCGGAATGAGTTCGTGCCCCGTAACGGCGCGTGCGAAGTGCGGATTATTGCCGCGCATCGACATCATCTTTTGTTCCTGCGTCATCCCGTCGGTTGGATAGCTGACCAGGATCGTCTCGCCGCCTAAAAAGAACGGAGCGACAAGCTGCCGTTCCGGCGTCATCATCTCCATTCGCCAGCTCTCGCGGGCAAGTTTCGGAACAGTGACGAGATCATTTTTCTCGACAAAGTCGATGGCCTCGTAGGCGAACTTCTTGATCAGTTCCGGCTGCTTTCCCGGCTCGACATACGTTTGCTTGACGGCTTCGATCGCCTTCATATAGTCGTCGCCGTAGCCCATCTCTCGCGAGGCCTTCTTTAACTCGACCTGACACCATTCGAACTCCTTGTTCGCGATCGCGATCAGTTCCTCGGGCGTGTACGGGATCATCTCGAATTTTAGTTCTTGAATGAGCGCTTCCCTCCCGATAGGGTCGCCAATGATCGTAGTTTTATCATCGGCCTTGATGCCGACGAGCTTTTCGGTAATAAACGTTTGATATTTCGCAAGAGCTTCGTCCGCCGTCTTGTACGGAGACTCGCACCACCAGGTAAACATCGGGTCGTAGAGGTTGTAATAGCCGTACCAGCGTTTCAAGTTCCCACGAAGATCGCCGACGGTCCGGGCTGCACGATTTGCAATAGTCTTCTTTCCGCCTGCGCCGAATCCGCTCGCGGCTGTCTGTGCAGCCGCGATACTTGCCGCAAGCTTATTAAGCATGTCTGCGGTCTTTGCGGGGTCGATAGGCTCGAGCTTTCGCCGCGTGTCCTCGAGGTCGGTGATCGTCCCGGCAAACGGTATCAGGCCCGACATCTCCGCCATCTGTGCGTCGGCACGTAATTGCTCTTTGATCTCGTGCTCAAGGTAGTTGTTGTAGAGAATGTAGTCGATCTGTTCGTCGTGGCTGAGCCGGTCAAAATCCATCTTCGCGAGCATCGATAATTCGTCCGCGTAAAGCTGCCTGAACCGCTCCGAACGATTCGCAGACATCCGTGCAGAGTAGAATCTGTCCAGACTGCCATAGTCCGCATCAAACCGCTCGATCATGCCCCTAAGGCGCGACGGCGACTCCACTGTATCGGCCGTCGCTGTCGCAGTCTGCGCGACCGCCTGAAAACAATACGCCAACAACAACCCCGCTAGAATCCTAACCCCAAACATAATTTCGCTCTCCGTTTTTTAAGTTGATTATCCAGCCAAAATTTCAAAAATGACTTTGAGATTAGGTACTTTAATTCCTAACGACGAAGCTGATTTGTCTGGTCTATTGTACGCGGTTATACTCGTGTGTAAATCGAAAATCACTCTCCCTTTTTCCATCTGACGACACCTGGAGGTTTATGCGTTTATTTCGTACTGCGTTCTTGTTTACGGTTCTGATCGCGGCCGCGGTCGTTTTTTCGGCGACGCCCGTTTTGGCCGGTTTTGTATACGTTGCGACCGATTCGGCGACGGCGAATATGATCTACGGTTTCTCGGTCAATGAGACGACCGGAGAACTGACCGCTCTGAGCGGTTTTCCGGTGGCGACGGGTTATATTGGCTCAGGCTTTACAAATCTCGAGCTTACGACCATCGACCCTCTAAACAAACGACTCTACGTAGGCAACCGCGGCTCTTCGAATGTTTCGGCGTATTCGATCGACACGACGACGGGAGCTTTGACGCCGATGCCTTTTTCACCTATCGCGACGGTGGCCAATGAGCGGACGTTGAAGGTCCACCCGTCCGGTTCGCCCCTGATCATCGGAGCGGATACCTTCGCTAGCTTTGTAATAACGTCGACGACGGCAACGGCTGCGCCGGGCAGCCCGTACGCGATGCCCACCGGCGTCAGCCCTTCAGTTTCGACGCTGACGCCCGACGGCAGTTACTACTATGCGGGCGGCAACTCGGGCAATTTCTTTGGCGGATATGCCATCAACTCCGCGACCGGCGAGATGACCGCACTGCCTGGCAACCCATTTGACTCTGGCAGCACCAATCCGGTGCCGACAGCGACCGATTCGGCGGGAAGATTATACTTATCCAGCAGCCGCCAGGCTCTGGCTCGCGTCTACACGCTGTCTGCCGGTGTTCCTACGGCGGTCACGGGAAGCCCGTTTTCAATGACCGAGACCGGATTTGCTGCGGTAGGGCGCATCGCCCCGACGGGAAATTTCTGGGTCCAACCGAACCGCACTCGCAATCACCTCTATTCGATCGCGATCTCGGGTAGCGGAGCGGCGACTTCCCTTTCGGTTGTTTCGGGATCGCCGTTCGTAACGGGCGGCACGACGTCGTTGACAATGGTCTTTAACGCGGCTGGCGACAATATTTTCGTCGCGAACGGCGGCACGCGAAATATCACGCGTTTTGCATTCAACCCCGCAACGGGCGTGCTTTCCGACCAGGCCGTGCAAGCCGTTAATACGCTCGGCACCGACGGCAGCGTCTCCGGCATCTCGTATATCGCCAGTTCGCCAGCTTCAGTCCCGGTCTCGATCGGCGGCAGATTGGTTTCTGGTAACACGCTTGGTGTCAGAGCAACGGTCACGATCGAAAACTCTGTGGGCATCGTCCAAACGACGCTTGCGTCTCCGCTCGGCTATTATCGCTTTGACCATATCGCGTCTGGCACCGAATACACGATCCGCGCCAAGAGCAAGATGGCGGACTTTACCCCGCGGACCCTGACGCCGGCCGCCGACGTGCTGGACTTCGATATTACCGCAGCGGTCAGCCGCGCGATCATGACCATCTCTCGTTAGTCCCCTCGGCCTAACGGGCGTTTCGCGTTAAAAATGCCGTCGTCGCCCTGTCCTATCAGGTCGGCGACGGTCTTTTCTATCCCGATCCGATCCAAACTTGCCCTCGGGCTCGCGGAAAGCTCTCGCATACGGGCGTCGACATTATTACATGCTCGAGACAGTTCAAGAGATAAATGGCGGCCTGTCGTCGGTGCAACTTAAATATTGGGTGTGCCAGACGACACCAGACAGATCCATTAGATAACTTTCACGACGATCATCGTCATATCGTCGTGCTGCTTGGCTCCGTTAGCGAAAGCATCTGCGTTTTTGACAACTTGGGTGACGATATCACGGGCCGCGAGCCCGGTGACTGAAAGCAGGCACTCGAGCGTTTTGTCCTCGCCCCATTCTTCTTCGTCAGCGTTCATCGATTCAGAGATGCCGTCGGTGTAGCCGACGAGTAGATCGCCGCTTTCGAGTTGGATCTCGCCTTGCGAGTAGCTCACAAGCATCGGCGGCAGCATCCCGACGACCGGCCCGCCGTCCTCGAGCATGACCACCTCGCCGCTTTTTCGAATAAGAAAGGGCGGATTGTGACCGGCGTTTACGTACGATAACTTTTTCGACACAATGTCATATTGTGCGTAAAAGAATGTCGCGTACCGATTGGTTGTTGAAACTTCGTAAAGCAGCCCGTTGATCTGCTTCATCAGGGCCGCCAGGTCGTCGCCGTAATGAATTGTTTGGCCGCGCAGCGAAGCCTGCAAGCTCGCCATCATCAGCGACGCCCCAATTCCCTTGCCCGAGATATCGCCGATCGCCAGCCCGAATTTTCCGTTTGGCAGCTCCAAAAAGTCGTAATAGTCACCGCCGACACCGAGCGCCGGACGGCACGCTCCCCAATAATCGAGCCCCTGGACCGGCGGCAGCTCCTGCGGAAACAGCCGCTCCTGCACCTCGCGGGCGATATCCAGTTCGGTATTAAGGCGTTCCTTTTGGGCCGCTTCGCTTGCGACGGCCGCCGTCAGCCGTGAATTTTCCATGGCAAATCCGGTTTGCGTCGCTACCGATTTCAGCAAGCGAATATCGCTTGTTGTATAGGGCTCCTCCGACTTCTTTGGGCTCAGACTTATGATCCCCGAAAGCTCGTTCTTTACTGAGATCGGCAGCAGCATTTGCGTATTCAGCTCGGCGAGCTGCTCGCGTTCGTTGAGCGTGACTACTGGCAGCGACGTGACTTCGGTCATATCGTCGTAGAGAACGATGTGTCGATTAGATCGCAATTTGCGCATCGAACTCGAGTCTTCGCTTAGCGAAACTACCGGCGGCGTGTCAAAGCCCAGAGCGTACGCAGGAACGAAGTTGGCCCCGTTCCGTACCAAGAGAGCGACTTGCGGAACATGGAGCGACTCGCTGATCTTGCTGGCGACCGTTTCGAGCAGCGGTTTGGTCTCGACCATAGTCCGAACGTCGTCACTCAGGTCCGACAGGATCTGCTCCGCGTCGTAGGCTTCGCGAAAGAACTTCTTATCCATCCAGACCCTAATTTTTCCGGCAAGTAACCGGAAGACGAAAACGAGCGTCACGCCGACTGCGATGAAGGTGATCTTCTGAGGCCGGTTCGCACTCGACTCGCTTACGAGCGAGAATGCGATCAGGATCACTGAAAAACTAAGGAGGATCTGGATCGCGAGGACGCCGTTCTTGGCCAGGGCGTATTGAAGTCCCTGACGCACTACAACGCTGACATCCATTGCTCTTTGCACGATGATCACATATGCAATGGTAAGCGGAAACAGAAGCATTGAGACCAAAGCGTAGATCGCGAGCCAAGATGGTACCAGCTGGAAAAATCCGTCCGTCCGTCCGCTTATGACTCGATAGATCACGATGATCAGCGCCGGCACCATCGCCACCGACGTGCCAGCGTACAGTATACGAAGCCGACGGCGTGAATCGCGATTCTCAAGCGTCGCACTCTTGATCGCCAAACAGGCAAAGAACGTGCTAATGGCTATCATCGACAAGATGGTCGACACGTTGTCGAAGGGCGACGTGAGGTTGTCGACCGGACGCCAGACCGCGGGCCACGACATGAAACGGCCGACCTGCTCGATCAGGTCGAACGCCGAAAATAATATTAGCGGCACCAGCAACAGCCATTTGATGAATGGATAACGCCGGTCAAGCGGCAGACGCTCCGGGAAATACACTCCAAAAAGGACCATCCAGATGCCGATCGAGTTCAAGACAGGACTCTGATAGGTTTTGATCAATGTTCCCTCGGGTGCCCCTTCGAGTGCGATCGAAGCTATTCCCAACAGCAGAAACAACAGGATCCACGCCTGTGGGTCCCGGGGACGCACGAAGGCCACGTAGAATCCAAGCAGCATTGAAATCGCCGGAAGACATAGGAGGAATAGAATCGGCGTAGAAAGATCTCGGGCCGTCTGGCCAATAGACATCGAGATCGCGATCCCCCGTACCGGCACATCGATCGACTGAAATTCCGTGGATTGCTGTTCTACGGGACGCTCAATTGTGTAGATGACATTGTCGCCTACATTCAATTTAGACATTTCTCTAAGGATCGACTGATCATCGGTCAGTTGATGGCCGTTGATCGCACGAAGACGGTCATGAACACGGATCCCGGAGGCACTCGCTTCGGGCAAAACATCAGCGATCTCGCCGTTTCGCAATTCAAACGGAAAACGTACTGAACGGCTCTGATCGATCAGCCTCCCGAGCCCGGTCATCAGCGGTGCGGCATGCTGAACGAAAACGACCGCCGAAATAAAAAGCAGCAGCAATAGAGGAAGGTATAGGAGTTTACTGTTTTTCATACGCCAGCCTATTTATATTCGTTGAGAGAACTTAACCTAAACACGATCTCGCCGTCAATCAATGGACTTCGCTCGGATCGGCCTGCTCGAGCGGCCGCATTCATGGCGACGCCGGCCCGCGTCATCTTATCGGGCAGCGTTCTTGCAATATTGTTGCATATATGCAACACTCTTCTTTATGGGTAACGCCGTATGACTATCCGACCGAACCTGTCCATTTACGATGAAATACGAACTAAATAACGGCTATATAAGGCGGCCAGCGATTCCGTCCGGACGTCAACTCGACGAGCGTTGGACGATCTGTGGGTCCGTTGTGTGGAAGAGGGAAAGGAGTTTGGGAACGTTGATATCCCCGCTAAAAACGGCGCCCCGTACTTGGCATACGGCACAAATCGTCTCACCTGGCTTGCTTAGTGCGGGGGTGAGACGATTTTGGAGGCTAAACCTTTCATTCACAACAAATAAACCGTCTCACACTGTAATATGAGGGTGAGACGGTGAAAAGGGAAATCATTGTATTTGAAGGAGTTATGGAAACCACTAAAGCGAACGCGGTGAGACGATCAACTCAGTTCGAGGTCATTCAGGAAACTCACGCCGTCCTCGATCCTCAAACTAAAATTTTCCGCGATCGTCTGGCCGATATCGGAGAGCGATTGACGTGTACCCAGATCAACACCGGGTTTCGCCGCTTTGCCGTAGACAAGCAGCGGTACATATTCGCGCGTGTGGTCCGAACCTTCCTTTGTCGGATCATTGCCGTGGTCGGCAGTCATCACGAGCAGGTCGTCTTGGCGGAGTGCGTGCACGATCTCCGGCAGACGCCCATCAAAATGCTCGAGAGCCTTGGCATACCCTTCGGTATCGCGGCGGTGGCCGTAAAGCATGTCGAAATCGACGAGATTGCTGAAGATGAGTCCACGCGAATCGTCGTTCAACGCGTTGATCGTCTGATCGATCGTCTGTTCGTTATTTTTCGCGACAAGGTCCTCCGTAACGCCCATCGAATCGTATATGGATGCGATCTTGCCGATGCAGACAACGTCGAGGCCTGCATCCTTCAACTTCGGCAGCAGATTATCGGCAGGCGGCGGAACAGCGTAATCATGTCGATTCTCGGTTCGCTTAAAGTCGGCCGCATTGGTCCCGAGAAACGGCCTCGCGATGACCCGAGCAACCTCGTCCTCTCCGTGCAATATTCTACGAGCGATGTCGCATATCTCATAGAGGCGATCGACCGGAATAACCTCCTCATGAGCGGCGATCTGAAATACGGAATCAGCGGACGTATAGATGATCGGTTTACCGGTGCGAATGTGCTCTTCGCCAAGGTCTTTAATGATCTCTGTTCCACTCGCCGCGTAATTGCCGAGCACGCCCGGCACGCCTGCCTTAGCAACGAACTCGTCAATGATCCTCGGCGGAAAGCCGTCCGGAAACTTCGGGAAACCAGTATTAAGGATAATACCCGCCATTTCCCAGTGGCCTGTCGTCGTGTCCTTGCCGTCGGATTTCAGAGTGCACTTTCCGTACGAACCTGTTGGAGCCGCCACGGCATCGAGGCCGGAGAGCGGCCGGATATTGCCGAGGCCCATCGCTTGCAGATTCGGCAGTTCGACCTTTCGCGAAGCGAGGATGTGCCCGAGCGTGTCAGCCCCGGCGTCGCCCCAGCTCGCCGCGTCCGGCATTTCGCCGATTCCGGCCGAGTCCAATACAACGAGACAGATCCTCTTAAATTTCTGTGTCATAAGGATATATTAAGTTTACGGAGAGTAAAATGAAAAGCGTCGGTTATGATAACGTGATCGGCGGCGGATCAATTATTGGGAGCGGTGTAACCGTCGCGCGAGCGAACCTTGGCGCCCGCAGCGACGCCCTTGAGCTCGATCTTGATCCGACGATACGTGCCGTCGCGTTTCTCATTGGTCGGAGAATAGCCGATCGTAAATTGTGTTCCGATAGCGTTGGCCACGCTCCGAAAGGCACCACGGGCCTCCGTCAGGTCGCCGACCGGAAAGATGGCTCCGCCCGAGGATTTTGCGATCTCAGACATCTCTTCGTCCGCGATCTCGTAGAGGCGCTTGCTGATAGCGAGCCGCTCGAAATCACCGAGCTGGCAAAAGTCTGTTGTCATACCGGTTCGCGAACTCGAACTCATTCCGCGGTAATAACGTCGGATCTGTGCCACCGAGAACCTGGTCGCACTTTGGCAGTCGCCGAGGATCCCGGACTCAAAAAATTCACGCGTATCGACCTTGATGAAGTAGCAGATGACGCCGATCTGGGCGAGCTTTTCCCTAACCTCTTCAAAATCCGCAGAACTTGTCGAATCGACACCGTCGGTCAAGGCGACCACTGCTCGCCGCCCGCGAAATTCGTCACTGGCTGCATCTCGAAAGATCTTTTCGGCCACGTCGATCAGCGAATCGTAGTATGGTGTGCCGTTGCTCACGCTCGCTCGATCGATCGCGGAACGCAGCCTATCGCGATCGTTCGTGAGCGGGGAAAGTACTTCGTTAAACGCGAACGATTGGCCGTCGATCTTCTCCGAATTGAAGGCAGTCACCGCTACGCGGTCGCCGGGCCGGAGCGATTGGATAAAATCGGCAGCGGCCCGCTTGATCAGCTGCAGATCGGAACGTGCCGATCCAGACGTGTCCAGGATGAGAACTACCTCAAAAGGTGCCGATGCCGTGGCAAAGCTTTCGATCGTCTGAGGCTTGCCGTCCTCAAATACCTGGAAGTTGGTCTTTTTGAGATCTCTAATGGGACGGCCATCACTTCCGGCCACCGACACCGGCACGTCAACGAGCTGAGTATCGACACGAATGATCTCGTCTTTTTCCTTATCCGGCTTAGTTTGCGATGCACCAGTCAACGCCGATTGCAGAGCGAACAAAAGACAGAAAAGTACACAGATAAATTTCATTCGGACTCCTACAACGTGAATGCAATAAATTGTAGCAAAAAATTAGCATTGGTCTATTGGAATAAGGGGCTACATCATAAGGAGAGCCGACAATTATGATATGATTCAGCAAAGTCTAACTAACTTGCTCAGTGGTGTGATGGCCACGACTTTGGATCCGAAAATGCTCGGATGACCACCATCCACCAACTTTCTAAGACGAATTTGTGTGTTTTTTTAAGGAGAATTATGAAAAGAAATCTTATACTATCGGCCTTTGCGTTGGTCGCGATCGCTTCAGCTGCGATATTCATCGACTCCGCGTCAGCTAGCACGGCGGTCGATGGATCCAAAGCGGCCGCACCCACCTCGGGCTCTACGACCCTTGTGATCAGTCAGGTGTATGGAGCTGGCGGCAACTCTGGAGCGACCTATAACGTAGACTACGTTGAGATCAAGAATGTTTCAGGATCTGTAAAGGATCTTACCGGCTTGGCTTTACAGTATGGCGCCGCTACCGGACAGTTCGGCGGTTCGACCGGAACGAATATCGCAACGCTTCCGGCGGCTTCTATCGCGCCGGGCCAATATTATCTTGTGGCATTGGCGGGCGGCGCCAACGGAAGCGCCCTTCCTGTCACTGCGGATGTTACACTCTCCGCCGTCAATTTGTCGGGATCGAGCGGCAAGATCGCTCTAACAACGACGAACACCTGGCTCAATTGCGGAGCCGCAGCGACAGTTTGTACCTTTCCAAATGCTGCAATAATTGATTGGGTCGCTTATGGAGCGGCCGGAAACGGAACTGCGGGCAATGGGGAAGGTGGCACCGCGGTGAACGGTGGTGCCGCCCTCACGGCTACGCAGGGTGCCGTTCGGAAAAACGGCGGATGCACGGACACCGATGATAACAATCTCGATTTTGATGTTGTGTCGCCGCCAGTTCCGCGGAATACCCTTTCGACGGCAACCCCGTGCGTCGCGGTTGTGAGTGTGAAATCGCCGCTTGATTACAATGGTGACGGAAAGACTGATTATACTGTCGTTCGAAACACCGGCGGCGGAGCGAGCGGACAAGCTACCTGGTATATCAGTACCGATAATGGAGCTTCAGCCTTGACGACTCCTTGGGGCATCGCGAGCGATACTTTCATATCGGGCGATTTCGATGGCGACGGTAAAGCCGATATCACGGTTTGGCGTGCGGGTGCACCCGGAGTGGCAGCTTTTTACATCCTCCAAAGCGGTACCAATACTCTGCGAGTCGACCAATTCGGGCAGACCGGAGATAACCCGACAGTTGTCGGCGATTACACCGGCGATGGAAAGGCAGATCCCGCAGTATACCGCTCAGGTGCCAATGCAGGTGACCAAAGCTACTTTTACTATCGAGCCAGCAGCGGCATCTATAGCGGTGCTGTCGTCTACGAACCGTGGGGTTTGAACGGCGATTTCCCTGCACCAGGTGACTTTGATGGTGACGGCAAATACGATTTCTGCATTCAGCGAAATGCAGGCGGTGGGCAGGCCATTTTCTGGCAAAGATTGAACGGGTCTAACACCGTTAGCAGCTTCATCTTTGGCACGCCGACCGATGTCATCGTGCCCGGTGATTACGATGGTGACGGCAAGACAGACATAATGGTTGTTCGTAGCAATGCTGGTGCGATCGATTGGTACCTCCGGCCTAGCACGAACCCAGCGTCTGGTGGCGCGTTATTTACGACATTCGGAGCGTCCGCTACCGACTACCTAACCCAGGGTGACTATGATGGTGACGGCAAGACAGATGTCGCAGTCTGGCGTCCGAGCGCGACTCCTGGTCAGTCGTTCTTTTTTGTCCGATCCACCGCTTCCGGAAGCGTTTCGTCAGTGAGTTTTGGTCTGAACGGTGACCTTCCGGTCGCTCGTTTCAACAGTCACTGATGATCAAGTAGTGTCCAAAATAAAATGGCCGCAGGAATTCAATTCCTGCGGCCATTCATACGACGAACTCGTTTAGATGTATTTCTCGACAACCTTTGCGATGGCCTCTTTCGTTACTGCCCCAACGATTCTCTCCTGCTCCTGGCCACCTTTAAAAAGGATCAGCGTGGGAATGCCGCGTATGCCGAATTGGTTCGGAACATTCATGTTTTCATCAACATTCATTTTGTACACACTCGCCTTTCCTTCAAACTGCTCTGCGACCGCCTCCACCGAAGGAGCGATCATTCGGCAGGGTCCGCACCACTCTGCCCAAAAATCCACGAGCACCGGTTTCTCGGCATCCAAAACATCTGTCTTAAAATTGCTGTCCGTTATCTGATTTGCGAAATTTCCCATTGTTATCTCCTAAATATTTTGCCCAAGTATAACTTAGCTGCCAATATTCCGGCAAAACTGGAAGCGATGAAGTCTTTCCAGTGGCACAATGACAACTGTAACATTTGCTGTTACAGTTGTCAACTCGAACCGTTCTGTTATCAGCCCCAATTGCAGCAGTCATCGCTTGAGAGAAGCATGAAGCGTGATCTTTGTGCCGCCGAGAGCCTTGCTGATCGGGCAGGTCGATTTGACGTCCTCGGCTATCGTCTGAAAATCAGCATCCTCGAGTCCGTGTACGGACGCCGTTGCTGTGAGATCAATGCCCTTTATAACAAATCCGCTGTCTTCCTTACCAAGATGAACATTTGCCTCGGCAGTCACCTCGGTTGCCGGCTTTCCTTGGCGTTTGAGCGTGGCATTCAGAGCCATCGCATAACAGCCCGCGAGCGAGGCCCCCAGCAATTCTTCCGGATTCGTTCCGGGGTCTTCACCCATCCGCGATGCGAACGAATACGCTCCTTCAAACAAACCACTGCCGAGGCCGATCGAGCCCATGCCGTCCATGATCCCGCCACGCCAAACTGCCCGTCCTTTTCTGTCTGCCATTTTTCATCTCCTTTCAATCAAATTGTTTGCCTAAAATCTCGGTGATTCCCGCCTGAGTTAGGACGTCACGAGGAACAGCATCGTCTCTTTGAAGCAGGTGCCTGAGAGTCAAACTCATATATTAATTCACTTTTAGCAAGTTCCCCTGGAATCAAAAACCCAATCGTTGGGGTAGCCGATTTTTCGTTTCGTCATGTTAACAAACCCCTTAGCTCCAAATCTCGGCAATGATCTCATACGACCTCAGACAAGCGATGTGATCGTAGAATATACTGTTTATCAGTAACTCATCCGCGCGCGTTTCCGCAACAAACTTCTTCAGGCCCGCACGAACGGTACTTGGGCCACCGATCACCGAACCGGCCAGACGCGAAGTGAGCAGCATTTTTTCCTGCGGCGTCCAGATTGCCTCCATATTGTCGACCGGCTGTTTTATCTTTCCCGGCGTGCCTCGGATCAGATTAAGGAAGGATTGGTGCTGTGATGTCGCCAGCCGTCCTGCTTCCACGTCAGAATCGGCGGCAAAGACGTTTAGTGCCACCATCGCGTAAGGCCGCTCGAGATATTGGGACGGCTGAAAATTGTTGCGGTAGATCTCAAGCGCCGGCAGTGTATTTTCCGGCGAAAAGTGCGCGGCAAAACTAAACGGCATCCCGAGACGGCCCGCAAGCCGTGCTGAGAAATCGCTAGAACCAAGAAGCCAGATTGGCACGCTCAGACCGGCTCCTGGAACGGCCTGTACTTTTTGCCCCTGAACGGGCTCCTGGAAAAAGAACTGAAGTTCGGCTAGAAGTTCAGGAAAACCGTCGCCGTCAATCTGAAGGCTGCGGCGCAGCGCATGGGCCGTCGGCCGGTCGGTGCCAGGCGCACGCCCCAGTCCGAGATCGATCCGGCCCGGAAAGAGCGACTCCAGAGTGCCGAACTGTTCGGCGATGGTGAGCGGCGCATGATTAGGGAGCATTACGCCGCCGGAGCCGACACGTATGGTCGACGTTCCGCCGGCAACATGCCCGATCACGACCGACGTCGCCGCGCTCGCGATCCCAGGCATATTATGATGTTCGGCGAGCCAAATACGGTTATAACCTAGCCTCTCGGCATGACGAGCAAGGTCGAGCGTGTTCCAAAGAGAGTCGGATGCCGTGCCGCCCTCAACTATAGGACAGAGGTCGAGCACGGAGATCGGTATGTCCGAGAATTTTGTCATTTCGACTTGGCCGCTCGAGAATTTACGTCGATCGCCCGGATGTATTGTTTCGGAACCTCGGCACCGCCGCCGAGCTCGCCAGCAGCTCGGAAAGCAAGGTACGGGTCACGAAGGAACTCGCGCGCAACGAGCACCGCGTCCGCATCGCCATTCTCGAGGATTGCTTCAGCCTGACGAGCCTCCGTGATCATACCGACGGCACCGGTAGGAATTCCGGTCGCGGCCCTAATCTTATGTGCAAATTCCACCTGATAACCTGGGCCGACCGGAATGCTCGCGTCTGGCACATTTCCGCCAGTCGAAACGTCGATGAGGTCCACACCGATCTCTTGCAAACGGCCGCAGAACACGATCGATTGCTCTAGGTCCCAGCTATTCTCGACCCAGTCTGTCGCCGAGATCCGTACGAATAAGGCGGTTTGGTCGCCAACGGTCTCGCGAACTCGCTTCGCCACCTCGAGTGGCAGCCGCATTCTGTTTTCAAGTGTGCCACCATATTCGTCCGTCCGCTTATTGGAATATGGCGAGAGAAACTCGTGTAAGAGGTAACCGTGCGCCGCGTGGAGTTCAACTACATCGAAACCCGCATCGATCGAACGCCGTGCAGCGGCGATAAAATCGCCAACGACCTTGTCGATGTCGCCCCGCGTCATTTCACGCGGATCTGGAAAGCTATCGGCAAATTTGATGGCCGACGGTGCGACGACCTCCCAGCCGCCTTCCGACGGAAGTATCTCGCCGCTTCCCTTCCATGGAGCAAACGTAGATGCTTTGCGGCCAGCGTGAGCGAGCTGTACGCCAGCGGCCGCCCCCTGTTCCTTGATAAATCGCGTGATGCGTTTGAAAGCATTTGCATGATCGTCTGACCAGATGCCCGAATCGTCGGGAGAAATGCGTCCCTCCGCCGACACCGCCGTCGCCTCGACAATGACAAGGCCGGCTCCGCCTACGGCCCGGCTGCCCAGATGGACAAGATGCCAGTCGGTCGGCAATCCGTCCACACTCGAATACTGACACATCGGCGATACCCAGAGACGATTTCTGAAATGGACATTGCGCAATCCATAGGGTTCGAATAGTTTGCTCATTTCAATTCACATCTCGCGGCACTTAACGCGGGCTTCAGCATTTGCGGACCGGTCGATGGTGGGATAATCGGTATAACCTTTTGCTCCGC
Organism: Acidobacteriota bacterium; assembly: GCA_040005135.1. GTDB lineage: Bacteria > Acidobacteriota > Blastocatellia > Pyrinomonadales > Pyrinomonadaceae > OLB17. Next base: position 23,526 of record JBDTZO010000169.1, read on the forward strand.
CTGAGTAGAAGGTCGACGTGTCCGCTTCGTTCAGAGCGGCATCCTTTCGGAACCTTTCCGGCAGGTCGGGATTTGCAAGAAACTTTGTCCCATAAACAATGGCGTCCGCTTTCCCCGCGGCAACGTACTCCGCTCCACGCTTTTTGTCGAAATTCGCACCGGCAAAATAGGCACCCTCATAGAGCGGCCGCAGCTTTTCATGCCATCCGATGTTGGCATGGTCACCCACGTGAACGTACGCAAGTTTTCGTCCGCTAAGATTTTTCATAATATACGAATATACCTCGTCGGCATCTGGCTCGCTGATATCGTTAAACGGCATCTGCGGCGAAAACTTAACGCCGACGCGTTCGCTGCCGATTGCCGCAGACATTGCGTCCAGCACCTCGAACAAGAATCGTGTCCTGTTCTCGACCGATCCACCGTACTCGTCTGTCCGCAGATTGACCGATTTCATCAGGAACTGCTGAACCAGATAACCGCTCGCCCCATGCAGCTCGACCCCGTCAAAACCCGCATCGATCGCGTTACGGGCCGCATTCGCGAAATCAGCGACCGTAGCGTTGATCTCGTTGAGGGAAAGTTCGCGAGGTTCCACGAAATCCTTCATTCCAGCGTCCGTGTAATTTTGTCCGGCGGCCTTCACGGCACTCGCCGAGACCGGCTGCGCGTTGTTGGGCAACAGATCCGGAAGGGCAATTCGGCCCGTATGGAAGATCTGCATAAAGATCTTTCCACCGGCAGCGTGGACAGCATCGGCAATCTTATTCCAGGCGGAGATCTGTTCGGCCGTATAGATACCGGGCGTCCTTACATATGCCTTTGCCATCGGCGAAATGTTTACTGCTTCTGTTATTAGCAATCCACCCGAGGCTCGCTGGACGTAGTAATCTGCGACGATCTCAGTCTGGATACCTTCGTCGTCCGCGCGGCTGCGGGTCATTGGCGCGAGGATAATTCTATTGTTAAGTTGAATTTCCCCGATTGTTAATTTATCAAATAGTGAAGCCATGTTTAATCTCCCGGTTTTAGTATTTAATTACGATCTTGCCGAAGTGGGCTCCCGTGGCCATATGGCGTAAAGCGTCTTGGACCTCGTCAAACTCATAAACGCGGTCGATCACAGGCTTGAGCTTCGATTCATTTACAGCTCGATTCAAATCTTCGAACATCGCACGAGAGCCGGTAAATATCCCTTGAATTCGGACCGATTTCATAAAGACGTTTATAGGATTAAAGTTGCCCGCCCCCGATAGTGCTCCGATAAGTGCGATGTGGCACCCAACGCGAACGGCGTTCAGCGATCGTGGCAGCGTGTCGGCACCGCCCACTTCGACAACATGATCCACACCGCGCTCTTCTGTTAATGCGAGCACTTCTGCATCCCAAGCCTCGGTTGTCCTGTAATTGATCGTCTCGTCAGCCCCGATCGCTTTCAATCGTTGTATCTTTTCGTCGCTACTGGACGTCGAAATTACTCTTGCTCCAAAAAGCTTTGCTATCTGAACAGCAAATATGGAAACTCCTCCGGTCCCAAGCGTTAAAACGGTGTCACCTGCTTTCAGCTTCCCGGAGACGACGAGAGCGTTCCAAGCCGTGACCGCTGCACAAGGAAGCGTCGCGGCCTCTGCGTACGATAAGTGAGCAGGAACCCGAACGACGGCGTCTTCACTGAAAGCCGCAAATTCACGTAGGACGCCATTCCAATGAGGGCCCGCTCCAAGTGCCGTCCGACGATTTTCTTCGCTGGAGTCGCCTTCATACCATCGCTGTGCAAAGATGGGCATGACCCGATCCCCGATTTTCCATTTCGTCGCTGATCGACCCGTCGCCACGACTTCGCCGGCTGCATCGGAAAATGGAACCGCGGGCAATTTCATTCGCGGGTTGTAAGTTCCGTTAACTACCATGCAATCCCGAAAATTGAGCGACGCAGCCTTTAGATTAACCAGCACCTCATTCGAAGCAGGCTCTGGAATCTCGCGTTCCACCCTAGCCAACCCCTCAATTCCAAACTTTTCAATCTCGTAAACTTTCATTATTATCCGGATCCTTTCTGTGACCGAATTATTTGCTTCACGAAAGGCGAAGACCTCACGGAAACTGGCCGAGTTTGCTCACTATCTAATTGGAGCACTCACGAACACATCCTGAATAGAGCCTTCATTATCCTTGTTTTTCAATTACTGCAACTTTTCAGCAATCTGCGGTTTCTCTTCAACGATCTCAAGCTATTTCAATGGCCTTGGGCATTCGCGATGTCCAATTTTTAAAAAAAGTGCCATGAGATGTATTTCCTGTCCTTTTTAATCTTCCCTGATACACATAAATCTAAAAACATTTATTTATTTGGAGAATCAATCATTTCGATCACGCTTTTAAGCGTAAATTGACCCAGCCTTTCGGCGACGCTCCTATCGATCTCTTTTTGCAAATTGCATAGCACTGCTTCAATATTTTTTCCGACTGGACAATCCTGGTTTGGGGATTTGGCATGCAATGCGAAAACCTCACCGCATGCTACCGCTTTGTAAATCTCGCAAAGCGTGATGTCCTCGGGACTATAAGATAAGCGTGCCCCACCAAATGCTCCTGTTTGCGAGGTCACTAGTTTTGCCTGGCCGAGTAGGCCCAGCAGTCGACGGATCACAACCGCGTTTGTATTTACGCTCGCAGCAATATACCGGGATTTAACATTTTCGTCACCCGACTTCGCCAACATAGTTAGAATATGCACCGCCATTGCGAACTGACTGTTAGCTGCCATAACTGTAACAAGCATAGTTACAGTCGCACTCAATGTCAATGGTCGAGAGCTCCAACGAAGAATGCCGGGCAATTTACATCGCCCGGCATTCTTCGAAAATAGTACAATCAGCAATCTAACGGGTAGGTATCTTTATCTCGCGACCGGCAAACAAGACTGAGTTCGGAAGCAGTCCGTTGAATTTGGCTACTTCGGTCGGGCTCGCCTTTTCCCGGATCGCGATTTTTTCAACCGTGTCGCCAGCTTTCGCCTTAACGACGCGAACCTTGTTTGCGGCCTCAACCGGTGGCGATCCACTGGGCCTCGAGTAAACGATCGTGTTGACGTTGTTACCCTGAACCGGCACAAAAACCTTGCCCTTCGGACTGTTCATCCCTGGATTCGCTGCTATTAAATCTGCAACTGAAACCCCCGTGCGGTTCGCAATCGTCTGCCAAGTTTCGCCTGCGGAAGAATTAGCCAAATTCGTATTGCCCAACTTCGAAGCGGGTATACGGCGGAATAACGCTACAACGTCATTCGCCTTGCCCGACGGCACATTCACGACATATGGAGTAGGCGGAGTGACATTACTACGGAGATGCGGATTCAAGTATCGGAGGTACTGGACGCTGGAGTCGGAAGCTTGGGCTAACAGGCTTAGATTGGTCGAAGCCGGAACACGGATCTGATCGTAAGAAAGGGAAGGAGCAGGGCGAATATGGCCGAATCCATACTGATTAGGGTTGTTGGCAATTAGTATAGTCGCCAGAATATTTGGAACATAATTACGGGTTTCCTGGGGAAGATAAGGAAACGCAACCCAGAAATTAGAGACGCCCGCACGGCGGATCGCCCGATCAACATTCCCCTCACCCGAATTGTACGCAGCCATGGCGAGCTCCCAATTGCCACCGTAACGATTAGCAAGGAATTTCAGATATCTGGCCGAAGCTCTTGTTGCTTGGTCGAAACTGTTTCTCTCATCCACATAGGCTGTTCGTTGAAGGCCAAACCGCGTGCCGGTCCCAGGGATGAACTGCCAAAGTCCGGAGGCCGCTGCAGACGAGACAGCACTGGGTTTCCAAGCGCTTTCTACTTGACCAAGCCACGCGACGTTTTCAGGAACCCCTTCTTCGCGAAATATCCGGCGAGCCATTCTCATAAACATACCCGAACGATAGAGCCCAACTTCCATAGTAGTTCGGCCGCGTCCGCGGTAGTAATTGATAAATTGCTGAATCATCGGATGGACCTGGAACGAAAATCCAAGCGACTTATTCGCAACGGCATACTGAATATACTGATATTGCTGCTGAGCTACTGGATTACTATCCACCTGCTGCTCATCCGGAGTCAGTTCCAATCGCGAAAGCTCGTCGAGCGGTGACGGCTCGAATGTCTGATTATTGAATCCCGCTCTAGCAACGGCCGAGTCCTTTTCGCTAAAAGGGACGGTAGTATCGGGGCCTGGAGTATCGTTTGCAGATGGACGGGCATGCTTAGCCACGCCGTCTGAGAGCGAAGCATCAACGTTCCAGTTGCAAGTCGCGGCCAAACTGCGGATCTGTGGGACCTGAGTTTCAGATGGAAACTCTATGCGGTAAATGGTCTCTATTAGCTGATTATAGCAAGACTGGAGACGCTGATCTTTTTGAATGTTAATCGTGGAATAGAGAAAAACCTCGACCGACTTATTGAATCTCGAACCCGCCTCCGAACGACGGTCGCCAACATATGCGGTAAGTCCGTCCTTAAACGCTTTGCCTGACTCGATTAAAACGGCATTGACAACGTCTTGAGCCTTAGATACCTCTGGAGTGGTCGCATCATTGCTCGAACGAGCACCTGTGACCTGGCCCTTAGATACAGAGACTACTGATAAAACAAAAACGAATACAAATGTTAAAACTAATATCCTACTTACAGCTAATTTCATCAATTACGTCAATACTCCTACATCGTGGCTCGCGGCCAACGCGAACCCAAAAACGGCCAGTTGACCTCGAACTGTTTTGACCACTTATATGAATTACATACTTATAAATAAAAACGACGAATCACTCGAAAAGTTGCTACCAGCTAATATAAAACGCTAAAACAGGCATCTTATATCTCTAAATATTACCAACCTGGCCATATCTAGTCAAAGAAAATATCTCAACGTTCGCTACCCAATCAAAGATTATCGCTTATCTAGTCACGCAACTAGGTTGCCTTCGCTGCCTTTCTATTTGGCATTGGCTTAGAAAGTATCGATTCGCGAAGTGCGACATCAAACACTTGGCGAACATTCTCAACAAATATAAACGTCAAATCATCAATTACTTCCCGAGGCATGTCTTCAAGGTCTCGCCGATTCGGCTCGGGCAAAATAACGATCTTCAATTTAGCGCGGCGAGCCGCGAGCAACTTTTCTTTGACTCCGCCAATCGGCAGTACGTTGCCCCTCAAAGTGATCTCGCCGGTCATTGCGACGTCCTTTCTGACGGGACGCTGAGCGAGCACCGATACCATCGCGGTCGCCATAGTAATGCCAGCTGAAGGCCCATCCTTCGGTATTGCACCCTCGGGCAAATGGATGTGAATGTCGAAGTTGTCCAGAGTCTCTTCAGCGATCCCGAGATCTTTGGCGCGGGCTTTCGCATACGAAAAGGCCGCCTGAGCCGATTCTTGCATGACCTCGCCAAGTTGGCCGGTCAACAGTAGTTTGCCCTTCCCCTTAGTTTTCAAGGCCTCAATGAAAAGTATGTCTCCCCCGACGGCCGTCCACGCAAGTCCGGTAACAATGCCGATCTGGTCTTTTTTCAGAGCGCCTTCGCTATATACCTTAGGTGCACGCAGGAAATCTTTTAGATTGTCTGCCACCACATGTATCGGCTTAAAATCGCCCTCAAGCTCGGCCTTGCTGCGAGCAACCTTTCGACACACCTTCCCGATCTCACGTTCCAGCTGACGCAGCCCAGCCTCCTGGGTATAGTCGCTAACGATACGGGCAACCGCTTTTTTGTCGAACTTAACATCGCCCTTCTCCAGTCCGTTTTCGTCGACCTGTTTCGGGATCAGATGGCGCTTCGCGATTTCGATCTTTTCTTCTTCGGTATAACCTGAAAGCGAAATAACCTCCATCCGGTCCCTTAGGGCCGGCTGTATCGTGTCGAGCATGTTCGCCGTCGTCATGAAGATCACATTCGACAGATCAAAAGTTACACCCAAATAATTGTCACGGAACGATGAATTCTGCTCAGGATCGAGAACCTCGAGCAGGGCGGAACTAGGGTCACCTCTGAAGTCCGCTCCAACCTTATCGATTTCATCCAACATGATCAGGGGATTGTTGGTTTCGGCCTGTTGTATTGCTTGTATGATGCGACCGGGCATAGCTCCAACATATGTTCGACGGTGTCCACGGATCTCAGCTTCATCATGGAGCCCACCGAGACTAAGGCGCACAAATTTTCGATTTAGTGCACGCGCGACTGAGCGGCCGAGGGAAGTTTTGCCTACGCCAGGCCGGGCTGCCATGATGAGCAGGTCGCTCTTTTGCAGGCCGCCCGTCACTTCGTCCAGATCATGAAAGCCCGTGCGCACGCCTATGACGCTCCCGGGAGAATGCTGGATGGTCTCAATGCGGTCGTAATACTCGTTAAGCACCTGTTCTATGGATGCGAAGTCTTTGTTCGTGGTGCGTTGAGAGATGCTGAACAGGATCTGCTCGGCCTTGTCGAGCACCTGAGCGGTGTCGCTGTCTTCGGAAAAGCCGAGGGCCGCGATCTCGCCGCCTGCCGAAATAAGGCGTCGCAGGACAGCGCTACGCTCCACTATGTGGGCGTAATACTCGATGTGGACAGAGGTAGGAGTGCGGTTGATCAGGTTAGCCAGGAAGCTGTAGCCGCCTACAGGCTCCAAGCGTCCTGCCCTTTCAAGGTCCGCCGCCAGCGTTACAGGGTCGGGCGGCTCACGTCTGCCATAAAGTTCCAGTACAGACCCATAGATCCAACCGTGTGCCTCGCGGTAGAAATCATCGGCGCGCAGGAAAGGAGCCACCTTGATAATCGCGTCGCGATCAAGGAGGAGCGAGCCGAGAACGGCCTCTTCTGCTTGTAGATCATAGGGGACCGGGCGTTCTACCCCGGAGGGTATATTACTGTTCATACGGTGCTACCCAGGATGTAAGGTAATCAAAAAACTCTAATAACTCAAAACGCTCTGCTTGCTACACCCTCGATTTGTAGCACCGGCGCTCTCTCTATATATTAGAGATCGCCAATGCCCGGAACCATGCAATACACATTAGCAGGGGAAAAGTGGAAAAGCCCACTACATCCTGCAGGGGCGCAGCCTTCGCCACGCCCCCACAAATCTGCTATTGCCGGTATTGCACCTAGCCCTGTGCTGTACCGCCGGCCTCTGAATCATCAGTTGCCGTGTCATCGGCTGCTGCGTCCACCTCGTCGGTCGCTGTGTCGTCGACAGCGGTGTCGCCGGTAGCGACCTCATCCTGAGCCTGCACGGGTTCGCTACCCTCGGCAGATTCCAGTGCGGCGCCTGCTACCTGGCTTGCTTTGCCATGGGCACCCTGTACCTCAGGAGCAACCTCAACAGTGAACTTGCCTGTCGCGCCCTGGCCGAAGTCGGCGGTCGCGGCATACGAGC
>JBDTZO010000011.1:0-30873 GCA_040005135.1 Acidobacteriota bacterium
GTCATCAGAAGATTCGCGGTCACCGTGGCGATTGGCACGAGCATCATGATGTTGCGGGGCGATTCGAGCTTGGCGATAAATTCCGACACATCGTTCCCAACATCGATGGGCATTCCGGAACCCTCTTTCAACAGCAGTTCGCGTTTGCCGGCGTCGAGGTCGTAACCGACGCCGCTGATGCCGTGCTCGGCTACGTTGAGTAGAAAATTACGGCCCATTGTGCCGAGTCCGATCATGCCGAAATGTGCTTTTGTCATTTTAGTGTCCTGATTTCTTTAAGTAATAATCCCTGAGCGTCTCTTCGATCTTAGCGTGAAGCTGGGTTTGGGTGCCCGGGTTCTTTTCGGCCCCTTCGTGCACCGCGTTGCCGCACTTTCCACAAAGCAGATACGCGACCAGCACGCCGTGCTGTCGGTACATGTATGCGTTGATCGAGAGTGCCCTCTGCCCTTTCCAGTTAAGGTCATCGATCTTTCGTCCACAGCCCGGACATTGATCGCGGGCGTGGATCCATCTGGACTTAATCGCGGGGCCGAACTGCATCTCGGCCTGCCTAAATACGAGGTCAAGCATCTCGTCCATGTCACTCTTGGCCATTAAAATACAATTATACGTTCCAGATATCTGAAAGTCCTGAGCCCTCGGCAAATAACTCGGGCATCTCGTCAAAGATCCACCACCACGACAGGACCATCTGACAGAACGCCCACTTTCGGACGGCCGTGTCGGTGAGATCGAATGCCGCGGAAAACTCTATGACAGCCTGGTCGAGTTTGCCTTCGAGGCGTGTGTCCCAATCCAGCCAATCGCGATGATTATTGAGAAAAACGCCCATATCGTAGCCGGCATGGCCGACCATTCCCTTCGGGTCGATCAGCAGAAATGGCTCACGTTTGGCAGTAAGAATATTGCTGTGATGCAGATCACCCGGGATCAGTAAAACGTTCGCTTTGTCCTGCGACAGCTCTTCGTAAAACGAGAGGGCCTTTTCTGCGTAGTCGTGCGGAAAATTAGTACCAGGATAACGCCGCATTCCGTCGAACCATCCGTCGAGGCTGACGAGATCGGCAACGTCCTCGCCCACGGGCCTAAGCACACGTTTCAAAACACCTATCGCCACACCTGTCGCTGCGGCCTGGTCTTTTTTGAAAAACGATTTGAGGTTAGATCCGGGCACGACTCGCTCAAGCAGTATCGCTTGCCGCTCTCGGTCCGACCCAAGCAGCTGGACGGCGCCTTCACCATTAACCGCTTTCAGATAGGCTGTTTCGCCAAATATCTCGACATCCTCCAGCGGCAGGCCGATCTTGATGACGGCCGATTTACCGTTCGACATAGCCGCATTTGCAACATAGTTGTACGAAAGGTTCTTAAAGTGCCGTCCAGGTTCGACGCCCCACTTTTCGCCGAGCTCCGCCAGGATCGTCGGGAGTTCATCGAGCCACTTTTCGCCGCGTTCGCCGCACAACGCGATAGTGTTTTTAACAAATCCCGCCGGCAGATCATTCCTGAAATCTTGATTGGTCATTCTTGACGAGTCTATCGTGTCTGATAGATGCTAAACAAATGAAGAGCCTGCTTGACGCCATAATACCGACAACGATCATCAGGTCGTCCAAATTGTGCGATTTCCTTGGTTTGAATGTAACCATCGCAAGCGAGACATTTCAGCACACAGGAAGTTTTAAGTTTCGAGCAGCCTACAACGTCGCGATCAACGTGCCGAACGACGAGCTGATCGGCGTCTCCTCCGGCAACTTTGGCCAGGCACTCGCATACGCGGCAAAGCTGACGGGCAAAAAATGCACCGTCATCATGCCGCACACTTCGGCGCAGGTGAAGATCGACGCCGTCCGTTCGTACGGCGGCGATGCCGACCTTATCAATGTAAACGAAGTTAGCCGAACGGAGCGCCTTGAGCAGCTCGCAAACGAGCGGCCGGACGCATACCTTGCCAGTGCGTTCGACGATCAGTTGGTCATCGACGGCAACTCGACACTCGGCGATGAGCTTGCTCAGCACAATTTCGACGCCGTTATCGTGCCCATCGGCGGCGGCGGGCTGAGTTCGGGTCTTATTCAGAGTTTTCGGCGAAATAGCCTAGCGACCGAGGTTTACGGTGCGGAACCGCATATGGCGAACGACGCCGCACGTTCGCTCCGTGAAGGGCGGCTAATTGCCAACGAAACTGAACCGCAAACGATCGCCGACGGCACACGCACTCTCTCGGTCGGCAACCTCAACTGGGCCGTCATTAAGCATGGAATAAAGGATATTATCGAGGTTCCCGAGCAGAAAATCGCCGAGGCTTTGCGGATCTATTTCGGCCTCGCAAACCTAAAATGCGAGCCGACCGGAGCTCTGCCGCTCGGGGCATTGATGATGAATACCGAGAAGTTTGCCGGAAAGCGATTGTGTCTCGTCGTCAGCGGCGGCAACGTGGATCCTGCCGTTTATGCCTCGTTGCTCCAATAGGTCAGACGCTATCCTTTTATTTCCTCAACGAATGTCACACGATTGATCTCATAGAGCGTGGTCATGCCGGCATATACCTTCTTAACTGCCGACTCGCGAAGGCTCGAGAGGCCTTCTTTTTCGGCTTGGCGGCGGATCTCGGAGCCCGGACGCCGCTCGATGATCATTTCGCGGATCGGGTCTGACATATCCAGGAGCTCATGGATAGCGGTTCGGCCGCGATAGCCCGTATGGTTACAAGCATCGCAGCCGACGTTGCGATAAAAACTGCGGTCTCCAACCTCTTCGGGCCTCAAGCCTGCTTCCTGCAATTCTTCGGCCTCGGGTTTATATGGACGTTTGCATGTCGGGCAAAGCAGGCGAACGAGCCGCTGGGCAAGCACGCAGTTGAGCGAAGACACGAAATTGTATGGCTCGACACCCATGTTCAGGAATCGGCCGATAACGTCGATGACGTTGTTTGCGTGAACCGTCGTGAAAACGAGGTGGCCCGTCAGAGCCGACTGGATCGCGATCTGGGCGGTCTCTTCGTCACGAATCTCGCCGACCATGATCTTGTCGGGATCGTGCCGAAGGATCGAGCGGAGGCCGCGGGCGAACGTCAGCCCTTTCTTTTCGTTGACAGGTATCTGGACGATCCCGTGAAGCTGATACTCGACCGGATCCTCGATCGTAATGATCTTGTCTTCCTCATTTCGAATCTCGTTGAGCGCGGCGTACAGCGTGGTCGTTTTACCCGAGCCGGTTGGTCCGGTGACGAGCACCATTCCGTACGGTTCCTTGATATAAACGCGAAAACGAGTCACGTCGTCGATGTCGAATCCGACGACGTCGAGATCGAGATTCTTAAAGCTCTCGTTGATCTGCTCCTTGTCGAGGATACGAATGACGGCGTCCTCGCCAAAAACGGTCGGCATGATCGACACGCGGAAATCGACAGTTCGTCCCTTATACCGAACCCGAAATCGTCCGTCCTGCGGGATTCGGCGTTCGGCGATGTCGAGCTCAGACATGACCTTTATTCGCGAGATCAGTGTTTGGTGATAAGCAATATCGATGGGATCGACCTTGGCATAAAGTGCACCGTCGATACGGAACTTTACCTGCACGTCGCGTTCGCGCGTCTCGATGTGAATATCGGAGGCACGTGATTCCATCGCGTTATAAATGATCGTGTCGACGAGCTTAATGATCGGCGACATGTCCGAGTCATTCGCCAGTCGATCGAGATCAAGCACCTCTTCGCCCTGATCGGTTTCCTTGACGAGCGATATCTTGAACGACGAAGCCGCCTCGGCCATCACACGCTGGGTCGCATCACCCTTTTTTAGCACGACGTCGATCGCTCCGGCGGTAGCGACGTGGGGAACGATTCGGACATTTAGAACGTTCTCGAGTTCGTCCAGTCGCTCGAGGTTCGTTGGATCCGACATTGCTGCGTGAAGGTTGTTTCCTTCGCGTTTTAGTGGCACGAATTGGTTGCGCAGCATCAAGTCGACCGGGATCTTCGATAGTTCATCGTGATCGACCGGTGATGGACCTTCGGACGGAAGCAGGTCAATATACGGCATGCGGTACCGACGGGCCAGCTGTTTCGCCTCGGTAACCTCGGGCGGCTCATTTTCGAGGAAATCCGATAGTTCGATCTTTTGTTTGACGGATGTCGAAGTTGTTTCAATGCTCATATACATTCCTGCTACGACTACCTTCTGCTCCCGAACGGGCCGCCGGAGATGGTCTGAATTATCGGCAAATATATCGCCAGCAAAATGATGACGACGATGCCCGCCATGAAAACGAGGATAAGCGGCTCAAGAAGGGTCGTGAGCTGCTCTAGCCGCACTTCGGCTTCAGCGTCGTAAAAAGACGCGACCTCATCGAGCATTTCCCGAAGCGAGCCGGATTTTTCCCCGATCCCGATCATATCGAGTCCGAGTTCGGGCATCCATTTTGCCTGTTCGAGGGCCTCGGTAAATCCGCGGCCCTCACGGATCAAAGGCAGAACGCCCTGGCTTCGTCGGCGAAGTTCGAGATTTGTGACTGCCTGCGACGCCAGATCCCATGAATCGGGGACCGTAATGCCTCCCGAAAGCAGCGTCGACATTGAACGCGATAGCTGCGCGGTCGCCATATTGCGGATCAACTGGCCGCCGACCGGTATCTTGAGCAAGATCTTGTGCAGCGTAAGCCGACCGCCAGGCGTTCGCAGCCAGACGTACAGACTCAAACCGACGATCAACACCAGCGGAACGATCCACCAGATATTTTTAGCGATCGTAGTCGAGAAAGCGAGCACGACAACCGTCACCGTGGGCAGCGGCCGGTTAGCACTTAATCCGCGGAAAAGGTCCGACATGCGCGGAACGATATAAAAGGTCAGAAAGGCGACCATCAGCGTCGATGCGAGCAGCAAGAACGCCGGATACGCTAGCGCACCGCGAAGCTTACGCGAAATGCCGACGCTGCGCTTCAGATACGTTACGAAGCGAGCGAGAACGTCATCCAACGCTCCGCTCTTTTCGCCGGCCAGGATCGACGCCGTATATATCTTCGGAAATAACCCCTGGGCCTCAAACGCGTCGGACAGCGGGATACCGCTCTTGATCTTTTCCTCGACGTCGCTCAAAACGACACGTAAGTTGGCCGAGGCGGTCCGCGTCTTGAGCAGGCCGATCGCCTGCAAAACCGGAATTCCCGCTCGCAAAAGAGCGGAAAACTGTTGGTTAAACAGTAGAAAATCTCCCGCCTTTACCTTGCCCTTTTTGCTGCCGCCTAGCGAAAATATCGATGAAAGGCCTTCGTCGGACGAGGCGACCTTGAATACCTTAAAGCCCTCTTCCTCAAGGCGCACCTTTGCGTCCGAGGCCCCAGAAGCCTCGACGATGCGCGTTACGATCTCACCGGACGGCGTGCCCAAACGGCAAATGAATTCAGCCATATTATGCGTCGGGAAAGCTATCAGGAAATGATAGCGAATCCGCAGTATAACACGCCGGATGAACCACTTAGTTGCGAGCGAATGAAATCAGAGTATGAACGTTACTGAATCCAACCAAAATAGTTTAGCGAACATCCTAGAAATACCTTGCAACAGCTGTATTTAGGATATAAGGTCAAAATCAGTCGACCAGGCACATTTATGGTCCCACAAATGTCGGTTTATGGATCCCAGATCCGTCGTTCGTTCAAAACGCTTTTATTAATAATTGCGTCCGTCTTCGCGGTCGCTGCGCAAGAGGCTCAGCCGACACCTTCCCCGACTCCTTCGCCTGTACTTTCAACGGAGCCAGCCGACGAGAGTAACGAGGCTCCTGTGCGCGTTAAGACCGACCTGGTCACGCTTACTCTCACGGTCCAAGATAATTACGGTCGATATGTCACGGGCCTTGCGAAAGATGCATTTTCCGTAACTGACAACAACGTCCCGCAGGACATAACTTTTTTCAGCGACGCTGACGCACCTATCTCCGTCGGCATCCTTTTCGACGTGTCCGGTTCAATGAGCGGAGAAAAGATAAACAAGGCCCGAAAAGCCCTTTCGCGATTTCTGCTTACTAGCCATCCGTCGGACGAATATTTCCTTATCGCCTTTAATAACCGCGCTCAGCTATTGCTCGATCGTAGTCGCGATGCAGACGCCGTTTTGAGAAAGCTCACTCTTGTCCAGCCTAAACAGGATACGGCTCTTTACGACGCGGTTTATCTTGGCATCGAAAAGGTCACACGCGGATCGCATCAGAAGCGTGCCTTGCTGATCATTAGCGACGGTCAAGATAATGCTTCGCGGTATAATTTTGGCGAAGTTCGCCGTCTTATGAGAGAGTCTGATGTCGTGACTTACACGGTGGGGATCGTGGGGAAAGGCGACACGTCGAGCTCTCTCGGAATGCAAGGACAAGCGTTTCTCGACGAGATAAGTTCGGTCACGGGCGGCAAATCATTCTATCCCGAATCGGACGTTGAGATGGATGAGATATTTGAGCGCATCGCAATTGAGCTGCGGCACCAGTATACTATCGGTTATATTCCTAAGGATTTTCAGGCCGATGGAAAATGGAGAAAGGTAAAAACTAAGGTCAAACCTCCGCGCGGTTATCCGCGTCTAACAGTCCGCGGACGCGATGGTTATTACGCGACGCCTAACGTTAGCTACCGCTAGTGCGGACGACTATAGACGATGTCCACCAAATTTACGATTTTTGCGGTGCTTGCAGCCGCCGTCACGTTTTCTTCCGCAGGCTTGTTAATGCCTTCGGTGTCTGCACAGTTGACTTCAACCAAGGCTGGCCCGTCCAATTCTGTGCCGGTTCCAACTCCGACACCAGAACCGGCGGCGACGGTATCGCCAACGCCAAAGCCATCGTTCGATGATCCTAACGAGATCATCAAGGTCGACACAGAATTGGTTAACCTGAACGTTCGAGTCATCGATCGTAACAGCCGGCCGATCAACGACATCCAGCAAAAGGATTTTAAGATCTACGAAGACGGTGTTCAGCAGACTATCGATTTTTTTTCAAAGTCTGAGGTTCCCACGACCTATTCGATAGTGGTTGATAATTCAGGGTCTATGCGTCCTCAGCTAGAAAAGGTAATTGAAGCCGGCAAGATCCTGGTAAATACGAACAAGCCGGAGGACAAAACGTCGATAATTCGGTTCGTCGGAAAGGAAAAGATCAGCATCGAGCAGGACCTGACGACGAATAAGTCCGACCTGACGGACGCCCTGGACGACCTTTACATCGAAGGCGGCCAGACCGCGATCATCGATGCTGTATATCTCGCGACCGAGAACCTCGAGGCGGATGCTAAATCGAAAGTCAGTGATGACCGCGGCCGGCGGGCCATAGTTTTGGTTACGGACGGCGAGGACCGCGACAGCTATTACAATATCAAACAGCTGATGGATCTGCTTCGCGAATCCGACGTCCAGATCTACGTGGTCGGGCTCGTATCCGATCTCAGCAGCGAGGGCGGGCTGATAACGAAGAGCCCGCAGGGCAAGGCAAAAGCATTTCTCGAGCAGTTGGCGTCGGAAACCGGCGGAAAGGCTTATTTCCCAAAGGGCGTGGACGAATTGCCGCAGATCGGCCGCGACATCGCGAGTGAGCTTAGAACGCAATACTCAATAGGCTACATTCCGTCAAACGAGGCTCACGACGGCACCTTTAGAAATATCAAGATCACGGTCGACGACGGCCCGAATAAACAAAAACGCATTGCGGTTTCCCGAAATGGACGAACCGCTGAGGGCGGTTCGCCCAAACTTCAGAAATCAAGTCAGACGCCGGTAAAACCCTGATCCGCTGATCAAATCAAAAGTAGCCGGACCCGTCATCGACTGGTCCGGCTACAAAGCCTTAAATCTATTTCGTTTTATTCCGGCACTGAACCGGCGATCTTTTTCCGGTTCGTTTCACCTGTGTGGAGCACCGGAATGCCTTCATCGACCTCGTCATGGGGCCTCGGGATAACGTGAACAGCCGTCACAGTCCCAATGCGGCGAGCGGCGGCTGCACCCGCGTCGACAGCGGCCTTGACCGCCCCTACTTCTCCACGAACGATCGCCGTGACGAGCCCTGCGTCAACTTTTTCATATCCGACGAGTTGGACATTCGCAGTTTTTACCATCGCGTCCGCGGCCTCGATCATTGCTACTAAACCGAAACATTCCACCAATCCAAGTGCTTGCATATTGATACCTAAAACGAACTTTACTGCCTTTGAACGGCCATGTAAAACCATGTTCCCGATCTATCTCGAAGCCAAGCTTACGAAAACGACAATGGCCGCAAGAATGAACAACACGGCTACCGCAATGAAGTAAACAATGCTCGGGCCCAAGGGCTCCCAAACGATCTCCAGCGGCTTTCGGTTTCCGCTGCGGGCACGCTTTCGCTCGACTGCCGCGGTATCCAGTTTAGTCTTTACCGCATCTTCAGTTCGAGATACCGCCAAGGCTCGTTCGAGCGCTGCCAAGCTCTCGCTTGATTCGGTCTGTGCCGGGACAACTTCTGCTCTCGCAGCGTCCTTCTTCGAGACCGATTTGCCGCAACTGTAACAAAACTGGGTGTCGGGCCGAACCTCCGCCCCGCAGTTTACACAAACTTCCCTTTCAAGTTTAGGTTCAGCCATTCAAACACCCTTGATCTCAATGCCACGCTTAGTGGGATCAGATCATTGCGAAGATCTCCTTTTCGTTTCCAAGGTCGCGGGCTGACGGAGTGAGGATCGTCGTTTTGGAAATATAGATCTTCTTTCCTTGATCCACGGCTTTGCGCACGTCGTCTTCACAAACAAAATCAATCGCCACCGGTGGCCGCTCAGCCTCGGGCGGCATTTCGGGGATCAAATGGTGCAGGATCGTCTTAACCGGCGACGTTTCGGAGATCAGAGCTTCGGGGGCTGAAACAGCGACGGTGGAAACCGGGCCTTCATCACGTAGCTTCTGGCTTAAAAAGCCGTCGACCAAAGCAGCGATGTCTTCTCGACGGACCGCCTTACGCTGAGGCTGCACGGGCGTTTGAGCCGCCGGAATCGGTACCATCGAGACATTTATGGGTTTTGTCTCAAAGGCAACACGCTTTATGTCCATTAAATGTCGCGGCGAGACATTGTCGGATGTGACATTGCCGCCCCACGAACCACAGCCAAGTGTCATCGAAGGCGAAAGGTCTGTCGTAAATCCGATCGCTCCATGAGTCGTCGGGGAATTGATGATCACACGGGCCGCAGGCATTTGTTCGCCGTACTTGATGGCCGCCGATCGATCACTCGTATGCATACCGGCCGTATGGCCCATTCCGCCAAACTGAAGTATCTCGTGGCACTTATCCGCTCCCTGTACGACGCCATCAACGACGAAAAAAGCGAGTAGAGGTGAGAGTTTTTCAATGGACCATGGGAATTCTCGCCCAACGCCCGCGCAATCCGCCAAAAGGCAGCGTGTGCCGGGCGGAATCGATATACCCGCAAGATCTGCGATCGTCGCCGCCGATCGGCCCACGATCGATGCGTTCAACGTTCGTTCCGGCGTCAGCAGTATTTTACCGACCGCGACCGCATCAGCGGCGTTAAGGAAATGACCGCCCTGTTTCGTAAATTCTTCCCTGACCCGCTGTTCAACTGGTGAGTCGACGACGACGGCCTGTTCGGACGCACAAATGGTGCCGTTATCAAAGCATGTTCCTGTCAGGATATCAGCTACAGCCTTGGGCACATTTGCCGTCCTTTCTATGAACGATGGAACATTGCCGGGACCGACGCCAAAAGCTGGTTTTCCGGACGAATACGCTGCACGAACAAGCCCCGTTCCGCCAGTAGCCAGGATAACTGCCGTCCGCCGATGTTTCATAAGCGTTTCAGTGCCTTCGATCGACGAGATCGTTAGGCATTGAATGGCGTCCGCCGGCAATCCGAGTTTGACTGCCTCGTCACGCATAATACGAGCTGTTTCCGTTATGCAGTTTTTTGCCGATGGGTGTGGTGACAGGACGATCGTGTTGCGCGATTTGATTGCGATGATGATCTTGAAGATAGCGGTCGATGTGGGATTAGTCGACGGAATGATCGCGGCGACTACACCGCGCGGGGACGCGATCTCGACGATGCTCTTAGTGTCCGATATGACACCGACCGTCTTGAGGCCGCGAAAATGATTCCAAACGTCCTCAGCCGCGAACCGGTTCTTTTCGCGTTTATCCTCGGCTTTTCCAAATCCCGTCTCCTCATGAGCCATCTGGCCGAGTCGTAAGGCGTTGGCAAGTGCAACCGCAGACATGGCTTCACAGATCGCGTCGATCTTTGCCTGATCGAAACGAGAAACTGTGCCGAACGCGGCATACGCGGCGTCGACTGCGTCACGAGCCTGTTGCTGTGCTACTAGGTCCTTGTCACCCATTTCTTAAAACGAAAAAAGGCGGGCTCGGCGCCGAACCCCAAGTTCGATCGCCGACGGGGAGCCGAGTCCGCGGTCGCATCTATTTGGTCTTTAGCTTATTCGCCTCAGTTGAGCCCGTAGTGGGTGTATTTGCCGGAGCAGAACCGAGTTGACGTCCGCTGCCGCCCTGGAGCGCCTTTTCGTCCGGGCTCAAGCCAACCTGGCCGCCCTTGGGAAGAATGCGTTCCACTTCGCCGTGGGGACGCGGGATGACGTGTACACTGATAAGTTCGCCAACACGCCGGGCCGCTGCTGCACCCGCGTCTGTCGCCGCCTTTACAGCACCGACATCGCCGCGAACAAAGATAGTCGCGTATCCGGCACCGATATATTCTTTACCTACGAGTTGGACGTTCGCTGCCTTAACCATTGCATCGGCCGCTTCGACCATGCCGATAAAGCCTTTCGTCTCGATCATCCCGAGAGCTTCTAAACTCATTGATTACTCCTTACTGAATAACTTACTGTATGGATTTTAATATATGCGCAGTATATTGCCTAAACGTATCACGCAAAAAGTCAATTATCAAGCGACAATCGCCCGATAAAACCTGTGTGAAACGATTGACAGGGCCCGTGTAACAACGCTATATTTCAGTGTTAAGATCGGCGTAAACACGTGGCTTTCTTTATCGACTTAATACACTTGTAATGTCACAAACTCTCGGTGAAAAATTGCGGCAGGCCCGCGAGGAAAAGGGTATTTCTGTAGCGGAAGTCGCGGAGCAAACACGCATTTCGCCGCATTATATTGAGTCGATCGAACGCGACGATTACAAACCACTGCCCGGCGGCATCTTTAACAAGGGCTTCGTTAAGTCCTTCGCTAAATACGTCAACATCGACGAACAACAGGCACTGACCGATTATTCGAGCCTGATCTCCTCTTCGCAGCCGCTCGACGAACCAGATGGGCGCACCTACCGTCCCGAAGTCCTTACCGATGACCGAGGCGGCCGCTCGATGGTTCCGACAGTGATTATGGCGGTCATCATCCTCGCGGTGATGACGGTCGGAATTCTCTTCCTGATAAATTATCTTGAGAACCGCGGAACTTCACAGACTGCAAGCGTTCCTGCGAATTCAACCGTCAACACGCAAAATCCCACGGTCACCAACACTCCGTCGACTACCGCAGGTGTTCCGGAACTGTCCGCAGTAAAGATCGAGTTCAAAGCGTTGGGCTCCCCGGTGTCGCTTGCCGCGACTACGGATTCCAAGTTTACGAACAGCCTAGTAGCAGCCGGATCGAGCATGTCGTTCGAACCGAAAGAGAATCTTAAACTTAGCTATTCGCGTTCTCTAGCCAACGAGGTGCAGATCACGATCAACGGCAAGGCGATCACACCTCCGGCTCAGCCGCTCTCGCCGAAACGCAACATTATCGAGTTTGAGATCAATAAGTCGAACCTTGCTCAGATATGGCAGAGCGGCTCGATCACCGGAGATCCGACGTTGCAGGCTCCGTCCGCCAATACTGATCCCTCGCCCGCCGCCACGACCGTCCGTCGGCCGACACCAGCGGCTAAGCCGGTGCAAGCAGCTAATTCTGCGGCCGCAAATACGAACAAGCCGCTCATAAAATCGAATCCGACACCGAAACCTACGATCATCGCGGTACCTCCCGTGACAAAGCCAAAGCCCTGATGCAAGTTTTCTCGGAGAGCCTCGATAGCCCACGATGTCCGCAACCGATTTGCGGGCATTTTTATTTAGCGGTTTAATAGAAAGTAATGAATATCACAGAAATTAATGAGGGCCTGACGTTCGACGATGTACTTCTGATCCCGGCGTATTCCGAAATTCTGCCGGGCGAGGTCGACACGCGTACTAAATTTTCACGAAATATAAGTCTCAATATTCCGCTATGCTCGTCTGCCATGGATACCGTTACGGAAGCGGGCCTTGCGATCGCACTTGCCCAGCAAGGCGGTATAGGAGTGATCCACAAGAATTACTCGATCGCCGAACAAGCTGAGGAGGTCGACAAGGTAAAACGCAGTGAGTCCGGCATGATCGTCGATCCAGTGACGATCAACGAAAGATCGCTCGTATCCGAAGCACTTGCGATAATGGCTCGGTACAAGATCAGCGGCGTACCGGTGATCAATGAGTTCGGCTTGCTTGTCGGGATCATCACGAATCGTGACCTCAGATTTGAAACGAGGTTCGATATACCGGTTTCGGAGATCATGACGCCGCAACCGCTGGTAACAGTACCTGTCGGCACGACGCTGGATGAAGCGAAGGTGAAACTTCAGAAACACCGGATCGAAAAGCTGCTCGTCGTCGATGAATCAGGTTTACTTAAAGGGCTGATCACGGTCAAGGACATTCAAAAGGCGATCAACTTTCCGCTGGCGGCCAAGGACGAGCTCGGCCGGCTGCGTTGTGCGGCCGCGATAGGTGCGACAGGCGATTTTATGGAACGAGCCGAAGCCTTAGTCGCGTCTCGTGCGGACGCGATCGTGATCGATACCGCTCATGGTCATAGTTCACGCGTGATAAACGCGATCGCCGATGTAAGGTCTAAGTTTCCGGATATCGAGATAATAGCGGGCAATGTCGCGACGGCCGACGCGACAAAGGCCTTGATATTTGCTGGCGTTGATGCCGTCAAGATCGGAATCGGCCCTGGGTCGATCTGTACTACACGGGTTGTTACAGGTGCAGGCGTACCGCAAGTTACTGCGATCGTCGAATGCGTCGAAGCCGCACGCGGCTCCGGCGTCCCGATCATTGCTGACGGCGGAGTGAAGTTTTCCGGCGATGTCGCCAAAGCGATCGCAGCGGGTGCCGATACAGTCATGATCGGATCACTTTTCGCGGGGACTGAGGAAGCTCCGGGAGAGGTGATCTTATTCCAGGGCCGGAACTTTAAGACCTATCGCGGTATGGGATCGATCGGAGCAATGAAAAAAGGGTCGAGCGATCGATACAGTCAGGAAGGAACGGTTTCAGACGCCAAGTACGTACC
This sequence comes from Acidobacteriota bacterium, assembly GCA_040005135.1. Taxonomy (GTDB): domain Bacteria; phylum Acidobacteriota; class Blastocatellia; order Pyrinomonadales; family Pyrinomonadaceae; genus OLB17. Next base: position 13,392 of record JBDTZO010000011.1, read on the forward strand.
TGAAGGTATCGAGGGCCGCGTCGCGTTCAAAGGCACGGTGGCGGAAATGGTGACTCAGCTCGTCGGCGGACTTCGATCTGGAATGGGCTATACGGGCTGCCGTTCGATCGAAGAGCTCCAGAATAACGCACGTTTCGTGCGTATCACCTCGGCAGGATTACGCGAGTCCCACGTTCACGACGTGATAATTACCAAGGAAGCTCCGAATTACCGAAGTGAATCTTGATCTGCCCGGAACGCGAATAAATATCCGTCTTACTCTTACTCGACAAAAAACTTCTTTACAAGTTGATTCCCCGAGCAATATAATTCGGCTTTACTAAGATAATTTATTGCCGGAGGTCATTACATGCCTATTTATATGAAATACGAGGGAATCGTCGGGCCAGTTAAGGGACAGCACGCCGGATGGATCGAACTGGAATCATGCCAACTTGGCACATCTGTCCCGAGCAATGCGGCAAGGCGAAGCGCCGAGAAACAGCAGATCTCGGACATAAGAATTTCCAAAAGAATGGACACATCTTCCACATTGCTTTTTCGCGCGGCAATATCTGGGATCGGTAGCAAGATCACTATCGACTTCGTAAACGGCGATGGTGTCGCTTATATGACCTTAGATTTGGATGATGCGTTGATCTCAAGCACGAATGTAAGTGGAAACGGCGGCCGACAAGCTCTCGAGTCGATGAGCCTGAATTTTACAAAAATCACGGTTTCTACAAAACCGGCACCGCCGGGCAAAGACGCCGATGCTTTAGGATCTCGCGCGGGCTGGCAGGTCGCAGGTCCATGATCGGGCGAGAACCTGACCGCCTGTAGTAATTTACCATTACGCGGACTCTACGGTTTGCGCACACCCCAAACAGGCGCCGCGGGTTCCGAAGTTGAACGATTGACGGGTTTTTCTTTGAGCAGCCTCATGCCTTCCTGGACCGCACGCTCAAGTTGCGGGTCACGACCCGCGATAACGTCCTTCGGCCAATTTTCGACGTCGACGTCTGGCGCGACTCCCTCGTTCTCCACCGCCCATTTGTTATCCCTTGCAAAAAATCCGCCTCGCGGTGCGATCATCGATCCGCCGTCGACAAAGCCCGGCGTGTCGGCCGTGTGAACTAGCCCGCCCCAGGTCCGTTTGCCCACCAGCGGCCCGATCTTTCGGTAGCGGAACATGTACGGCATCAGATCGCCGCCGGATCCGGCCATTTCGTTAATTATCATTACCTTTGGTCCCCAAATGCCTGCCGCGGGGCTGGTGAACGGATAGCGGTCGCCGGCCACATTGTTAAAGTATCCGTCAAAATCCCGCTGCAGCACATCGATAATATAGTCGGCCGCAGAACCCCCGCCATTGTATCGTTCATCGATGATCGCGCCCTTTTTATCCTGCTGGGCAAAGTAGTATCGGTTAAAGCTGGTGTAGCCCGGTTGGCCCGTGTTCGGAATATAGACGTATGCGAGTTGGCCATCCGACAGTTTTTCGACCAGACGCCGGTTCGATTCGACCCACGCACGCGTCCTTAGGCCCTGCTCGTTCGCGACGGGCAAAACGACGACGGTACGAGAGCCTTCGAGAGTCGGTTTATCGTTCACGGTAAGAGATGTCTGACGATTTGCCGTTCCGTCGAGCAGACGGTGAATATTATCGGGAGCTTTCAGCTCAACGCCATTGACGGCGAGGATATAATCGCCTGCGTTTACCGTCGAACCAGGGACCGCGAGCGGCGAACGAAGATCGGGATTCCAGTTCTCGCTGTCGTAGATACGCGTCACGCGGTATCGGCCGTTGTCGACGGTGAAATCGGCTCCGAGCAAACCGCCCTGAACCTGCGGCACGTCGGGCATGTCGCCTCCGCGGACATACGAGTGGCCGATCGCGATCTCAGCACCCATCATATCGAGCAGATAATTCAGGTCGGCGCGGTGCATGACATACGGCAGCATTGCTCCGTACATTTCGCGGTCTTTGGACCAGTCGGTCCCGTGCATGTTGGGAACGTACAGGTAATCGCGCTCATTACGCCAGCCTTCATTAAAGATCTGCTTGAATTCCGCACGTGGATCGAGATAGGTGCGAAGCGAATAACTAAGTCGTCCACTTCCCGGCTGTGGTGCTCCCTTGTCCGCATCGACGATCGAAAGCTGCGGTGATGTCGGCCGGCCGGCGTTCGCACCGAGACCGCCGGACTGCGCGGCTCGATAGACGAGTTTTTTGCCGTCGGCGCTGATGCTGAAGGCAGTGATCCCGCTAACGAACGGAATTGCCTTGCGGTCACTCAGCTTATACCTGATCAGCTCGGAACCGGGTGTGTTGCGGCCTGCTTCGACGTAAAACACAGTTCCGTCTGCTCCCGCGGCCAGGTTCGAATACTGACGCTCCGGTACACCCGGAACCGAAATGATTCGCTTCGAAAGTCCTTCGAGATCAAGCTTGACGCTGACAGATTCCGGCTTTTTCCCGGGTACTGTCCGAGCTGTTCCCTCACCTGTAGGGGCTTCGGCAGGTGCGTCCGCAGGCTTCGGGGTTGGTGTCGCCGCGGCAGCGGCGGCTTTTTCGTCGTCGCTTTCCGGCAAGAGTGGGCTCGAGTCGCCTTTATTTAGGATGGCGACGTAAAGGCCAAAATTCTCATCGTGGTCATATGACGTCATATCGAGCCACTGTGACTTCAGCCCGAAATCCGTCGACGCCAGAAACCAAAGATATTTTCCGTTCGCGTCCCATACGGGCCAAACCGCGTCGGCCAAACCGTCGGTCACCTGGCTGGAAACGCCGGTCTCGACGTTTGTCACGAAAATTGCATGGTACATCGACCGTAGGCGGCTGGCGTACGCGACCCATTTGGAATCCGGGCTCCATGTTGGGTTCAACGTTCGACTAGGAACCATCCATGGATCGTTTCCGACGTTCTTTGCGGCTCCCGTGGCAACGTCGACGACCCAAACTTTAAGGTTCGTGTCACTAAAAAGTATCTTTTTCGAATCCGGCGACCACGAGGCTGTATAGTAGTGCGTCGGCTTGTCGATGACGATCTCCCTCGGCGGTGTAAGACCGTCTTGCGATTGGATATACAACCTGTATTCGCCCGATCGGTCGCTGAAATATGATATCCACTTGCCGTCGGGCGACCAAGCCGGATCGCGTTCGGCCGAACCACTCGAATTCGTCAGGTTTCGAACGTCGCCCTTTTCGGCCGGAATCGTAAAGATCTCGCCGCGGGCCTCGACAAGCACGCGTTTACCGGTCGGGGATAGGCCGATATTTGTGATCTTTTCGCCCACGTCCTGCCAACGCGGCATCATCCACGGAAAATCGCCGTTGACGGTAATGTTGACGACGTGTTCGCGGCCGCTTAACGGATCGAGTTCGTGAATATATCCAGCTTGCTCAAACACCACAGCTCCGGCTCCGGAGTCCATCGTCTTAACGTCGAAGTCGCGAAATTTAGTCGCCTGCGCGAGCTTTTTTGATCGCGTGTCGTAGCTCCAGACATTCTGAACGCCGTCTCGGTCAGAGATAAAAAAGACACTCTCGCCGATCCAGACCGGATCGATGTCCTTGGAATCGGTCCATGGCGGTGAAACAAGGTCATACGTCTTGGTATCGATTATCCAGATCGGGCGATTCTGACCGCCTCGATAGTTTCGCCGTTCGTCGTCCCACGAATTGTTCATACGATACGCGATACGCGACCCGTCCGGTGAGATCTTGCCCTGAAATCCACGCGGCAACGGCATCGGCTCCTCGACGCCGCCGTCGACGGGCACCGTCCAGAATCGAGGTGCGCCGCTCGGCGTCCAAGTCGCACGTGTCGATGAGAACACGATCGACTTGCCGTCGGGCGTCCAGCCTTGAACCAGGTCGCCCCCGGGATGCCAGGTCAGACGCCGCGGCTCGCCGCCCTCGGAAGGCACGACGTAAACGTCGAGATTGCCGGCATATTCGCCGCTAAACGCGATCATTCGCCCATCGGGCGAAAAGTGCGGATTCGAACTCTGTCCCTGATAGCTCGTTATGCGGCGCGCAATGCCGCCGACACGTGGAACGGTCCAAATGTTCTGTGCGTATGCGAATGCGATCTGCGTCTCGCTCACGGTCGGCATGCGAAGAAGGCGCGTGCCCATGTTGGACGTCTGAGCGTTCACCGATCCAGCGGCAAGTACGAAGCTTATGAAAAGAATAAAAGTAGCTACGCAAGCACGACCGTGAATCGCCGTATTTAGAACACGATTGGACATCTGATTTCCTCCGACGAATTTTATATGAAACGAGATGGGCAAGATTCTAGCACGAACCGTGGGTGCCAAACTATCGGCCGCGGCTGCATCGCACGCTTTTGGGTTTTCGGCTGCGAAGATTATAATTGAACTAACGGAAAATCATTTTTTGAGGAGCTATCTTAGATGCCTGATCTCTGTACGTCCCGCTCGAACGGCCGCAGGATTGCTGCCGTCGTATTTTGTATTTTGTTTGCAGTTTTGCCGGCGGCGGCGCAGGTGTTCGACACTTCAGCCTACGCCGAAATGCAATGGCGTATGATCGGTCCTTTTCGCGGTGGACGCGTAAACGCCGTGAGCGGCGTGCCCGGACAGCCGAATACGTTCTATTTCGGTTCGGTCGGAGGCGGTCTTTGGAAATCCGGTAACTCGGGACGCACATGGAGTCCAGTCTTTGACGATCAAAAGATCGCCTCGATCGGTGCGATCGCCGTCTCATCTTCGAGCCCGAATACGGTGTATGTGGGCACAGGCGAAGCGGACATGCGCTCGCAGATCACATATGGCGACGGCATGTATAAGTCGACGGACGGCGCTAAAACGTGGACATCTATTGGGCTCGAAAACACGCGGCAGATCGGCCGCGTGGCCGTCGATACACGGAACCCAAATGTTGTATTTGTCGCCGCACTTGGCCACGTGTACGGACCGAATCCAGAGAGGGGAGTATTTCGTTCCAAGGACGGAGGCAAAAATTGGGAGAAGGTCCTTTTTAAGAACGATAATGTCGGAGCGATCGACGTTGCAATTGATCCAACGGACTCGAAAGTCGTTTACGCCACGTTGTGGAACACGCGGCGTCCGCCCTGGAGCATTTATCCGCCGAGCTATGGTGCTGGCGGCGGCATCTTTAAGTCCGTCGACGGCGGAACGACATGGAAGCAGATGGACTCGGGAATTCCCGTCGACGGCCAGGGCCGAATAGGGATTGCGATATCGCCGACGAATCCCAAACGCATTTATGCGATCGTCGACGCTACCAAGGGCGGACTTTTCCGTTCGGATGACGCCGGAGCGACTTGGACCCTTATCAATGACCAAAAGCGGATCTGGGGACGCGGCTGGTACTTCTGCAAGGTCGCGGTCGACCCGAAAAATGCTGATGTCGTATACGTCTCAAATACCTCCGTCTATAAATCGACGGACGGCGGCAAGTCGATGACGGCGATTAAGGGAGCACCGGGCGGCGATGATTACCACCAACTCTGGATCTATCCCGACGACCCTAATCGAATGATCCTTGCGAGCGACCAGGGAGCCGTTGTGAGCGAGGATGGGGCTGCGACCTGGAGTTCGTGGTACAACCAACCGATCGCCCAGATGTATAACGTTGCTCCCGATTTCAGATATCCCTATTGGGCAACAGGCTCACAACAGGACAGCGGCTCCGCTTCGGTTCTGACGCGGAGCAATCATGCGGAGATTTCGAACCGCGACTGGGAACCGGCCTGTGCAGGGGGCGAATCCGGTTATACTGCACCCGATCCGCTGCATCCGAATATCCTTTTCGGCGGGACCGTTACGCGTTGCAACATAGTTACGGGCGAAACGACAAACGTATCGCCCGAACGCGGCATGACCACACCGGCACGGCACACATGGACGCTGCCACTTGTATTTTCCGAGGCGGACCCGCGCGCACTATATTTCAGTAATCAATTCCTATTCAAAACAACCAACGGTGGCGAGAGTTGGACCCAGATCAGTCAAGATATGACTCGCGAGGATCCGGGTGCGCCACCAAACCTCGATGAAGTGACGGCCGCAGACGCACCCAAGGACAAACGTCGCGGCGTTATCTACTCGATCGCACCTTCCCCGCTTCGAGCCGGTACAGTATGGATCGGAACCGACGACGGACTGATCCATAAAACCGACGACGACGGCAAAACCTGGGCAGATGTAACGCCTCCCGACCTCACGCCCTGGAGCAAGGTCGTGATGCTGATCGCGTCGCATTTTGACATTAACGAAGCATTTGCCGCCGTCGACCGCCACCGTCTAACCGACAACGAGCCGTATATTTACCGGACCCGCGATGGCGGCAAGTCGTGGCAGAAGATAACAAGAGGATTGACTCCCGGCGTTTACATGCAGAACGTTACTGAAGACACGGTTCGCAAAGGTCTGTTGTTTGCCGGCAGTGAATTGAGCGTTTACGTCTCGTTCAACGACGGCGACGATTGGCAGCCGCTACAGCTAAATCTTCCGCACGTATCGAATCGTGATCTTGCTATCCATGACAGTGACCTTATCGTTGCGACGCATGGTCGTGGTTTTTGGGTGCTAGACGATATTACGCCGCTGAGGCAGATCACTGAGAGTATCGTACGATCTGAAGCGTACCTCTTCGAGCCTGCAACGGCGTACAATTTGCCGCAGCCGTCCGAAAACGGTACACCGCAGCCTCGCGACGAGCCGCTTGCGGAAAATCAGCCGTACGGATCGATCATCGACTATTATTTGGGCAAATCGAGCGAGACCGTGACAATCGAGATATTAGACCCCGCGGGCGAAGCGATCCGTAGATTCTCAAGCGAGGATAAACCTACCGTCGTCGATCCGCTGACGTTGGATATCCCGGCTTTCTGGATAAAAACGCCGCCGAAGCTCTCGACGGCCAAGGGAATGCACCGGTGGGTCTGGGACCTGCGCCCGACTCCCCAAGCACCGACGCGAGGCGGTGGCCGGCGAGGTTCCTCAACCGTCCTGCCTGGAGTCTACACTGTAAAACTAACCGTAGGAGGCAAGACTTATAGCCAGCCGCTAAAAATAGAAATGGACCCACGCGTGACGCGATAGTTGTGGCTAGATCAGTGTTTGAGCTGGTCCGAAGCTTCGTCCCATTCCGCGTATAGTTTCTGTATTTTGCTTTCGGTTTCGCTGTGTTCGGCCGCAATCGCGTTGAGCTTCGTAAAATCGCCTGCAACGGTCGGACTGGCCATCTGTTCGGAAAGTTTGGCAGCTACGTCCTCGAGATTCGATATCTCAGCCTCGATCTGCTGAATGCGTTTCTCGAGCTGTGTTCGGTGATTTTTCGAAAGATGAGATTCTGTTGACTGGCCCGCACTTGCTGATGCTCCCGACGCCTTGGCAGTCGCCGGCTCGGCAATACGTGCTTTATTGACCCCGCTCGCCGACGTACCGCCGGCGGCCGCTGCAAGTTTCCAGTCATGAAACTCGGTGTAGTTGCCGTCGAATGAGATCACGCGGCCGTCGTTCTCGAACGCGAGCATCTGATTGGCGATCTTATCAAGGAAAAATCGGTCATGGCTGACGACGATGATCGTGCCATCATACTCATCTAGGGCATTCTCGAGCGACTCGCGCGACGGTATATCGAGATGGTTTGTCGGCTCGTCGAGCACGAGAACATTCTTTTGGGAATATATCAATTTGGCGAGAGCGAGCCTTCCCTTTTCGCCGCCCGAAAGGGCTGAGACCGGCTTAAAAACGTCCTCACCGACGAACAGAAACTTAGCCAAAAAGCCCCGAAGCGTGCCGTTGTCAGCAGATGGAGCAACGCGACGCAACTCTTGAATTACCTCATTTCGCGGCTCCAGGCCCTCAAGATTTTGCGAGTAATAGCCGATGTTGGTCTTGGTGCCCCAGTGCAGCTTGCCGTCTAGCTCACGAATGCTGCCAAGTAGTGTCTTGACCAGCGTTGTTTTGCCGGTTCCGTTGCCGCCGATTATTCCTAAGGCGTCACCGCGATGGAGCGAAAAATTTAGATTACTCGCCAAGGTGCGTGTCTCGTATCCGATCGTCAGGTCCTCGGCGGTCAGGACGTTGTTGCCCGTGCGTTCGACCTGCCGGAGTCCGAAATTACCGCCCGACTTTTCGCTCGACACCGCCTCTATCCGATCCATACGGGCGAGCAATGTCCGGCGTGACTTTGCCTGTTTGGTCTTTTGACCTTCGAGATTACGTCGGATAAACTCCTCGGTCTTGTTGATCAAAGCCTGCTGGTTTTCGTATTCGCGAAGCTGCTGTTCGCGTCGCAATTCACGCTCCTCAAGGTATTTTGAATAATTGCCCTTATAGGTTACGGCCTGGCCACGGTCGATCTCGATCACGCGGTTCGTCGTACGGTCGAGAAAATAGCGGTCATGGCTGATCACGACGTAGGTACGTTCATAGGTCTTGAGAAATTCCTCAAGCCACTCCACCGCGTCTACGTCGAGGTGATTGGTCGGCTCGTCAAGCAGCATAACGTCCGCTGACGATAGCAGCAATCGAACCATTCCGAGCCGGTTCATCTGCCCGCCTGATAGTTTCCGAACGTCCTGTTCCCACATCGACGGTGGAAACCCCATGCCGAGCAAGACAGATTCGGCCTTGGCTGCATAGGAGAATCCATCGGCGTGTTCGAAAGCGGTCTGTATATCGGCGTATTTGTGAAGCACTGTCTCGGAATGGTCCGTCTCCATCAGCTTCTCGAGCTGACGCATTTCGGCTTCCATATCGTGGATCTCTTTGAAAGCTGAGAGGGCCGCTGTATGGACCGTCTCGGCGTTGCCAAAATCGACGTGCTGATCGAGCAGCCCGAGTTTTAGGCCGTTCATCTTGATGATCTCGCCTTCGTCGGGAGCTTCCTGTCCGTTGATGATGCGGAAAACCGTCGTCTTGCCGGCACCGTTGCGGCCGACCAGGCCAACCTTTTCGTTTGGGTTGACCTGAAACGAGACGCCCTTGAGGATCTCGGTTCCACCGTACGACTTCCACACGTTGTTGAGACGAAATAGCATTTATCAGTAAAACGGCCGCATCTCAGGCGGTAAAAGGAAAAAGGTAAAAGGCAAAAAAGTGCTTTTGCCTTTCACCTTAGTTGTTAGCCAAAAACCGAACTACTTGTTCGCCGGACTACCTGCAGTGGGCTTTGCCGGAGCGGCTGCAGCCGGCTTTCCGGGCGTTGTAGCAGGTTTTGCCGCCGCATTAGCTGTCGGTTTGGCATTGCTGTTCGCCACATTCGTATTGGCGACGGCATTTGTATTTGCCGGAGTTGCCGCGTTCGAATTGGCCGCCGCCGGAGTCGCAGCACCAGCCGGTCGAGCTCCGCTAAGTTCGTTCGGATTGTCGACCACTTTGCGGGCAAGATTGTTGTCGATCTTTGCCTCGTTCATAGCTATAGCTTGGTAAGATGCTGCAAGCAGCTGCTTACGGTTGTTGACAAGCATGTCCTGGATCTGTTGACGAACGCCCGGAGTCTCAAGCGTCTGCGTTTCTTCTTTTTCGATCCGTTCCTGCAGCTTAAAGATATAACCCTTTCCATTCAATGGAATGACGTTCGTCACACCGCCGACACTGAATTGCGGATTCATGAAGGCCGCAGCGTTTTGCTCACCAAAATTCGACTTCAGTTCTTCTTCACTGATGTAGCCCAGATCGCCGCCTTGCAATTTGCTCGGATCTTCACTGTACTCTCGTGCGAGTGCGGCAAAGTCGCTGCCCGGCTGCTGAAGCTTTGTCAGGATCTCTTTGATCCGAACATTTGCCTCAGCCGCGTTTGTCGTAACGTCGCCTTCGCCGCTGTTCGACGGGTCGATAACGATCGCCGCCAAATGAACGCCACGTTTCTTGACGAACAGATCGGGGTTACCGGCAAAGAAATCTGTTATCTCCTTATCCTTCGGCACTTCGATCCGTCCGGTTATCTTGTCGACCAGTGCTTTGATCGCGAGGCCTTTTTTGACGCTGGTCCGGAACGCTGCGTCGTCGAGTCCGGCCGACTTCATTTGCTTCTCAAATTCCTCAGCCGAGAGGTGACTGTCGACCTTTTGCTTATTGACCTCCGCGTTTACCGCGTCGTCGGTCGGGATCGTGCCTTCCTTTTCGGCCTTTTGGAACATCACTTCCTGCTCCACAAGCGTCTGCAGGACCTGGAGGCGAGCACCGGCGAGTTCGAGCGGCGACAATTTAGCCTCTTGCCCCTGCGCCTGTTGCTTGACCGCTCGGTCGACCTCTTGCATTGTGATGACCTTGCCGTTTACCGTCGCGGCCGTCTCATTGCCCGTGGACGAACCGTCCGTCGCTCCACCGGACTGCGCGCCGCATGCGGCCAAAAACGCAGCTATGGTCACCAGGATGGCTGCGGTCGAAAATCTTTTCAATTTGTTTTGCACTGTGGCTTCTGCTCCTTTCAACTTATCGATCTGTTGCATAACTTGACTATATCCAATTAATTCTGGTATAAGTTTTAGTTTCGAGTTTATTGAAAAACTCTTGATTTTACACCTCGTACTATTCGACGGAGGCAATAATATTATGGCTAAACGCTGCGACGTATGCGGAAAAGGTCCGCAATTTGGAAATAACGTATCTCACGCGAACAATAAAACGCGACGACGATTTAACCCGAATCTTCAATCTGTCCGTGTCCAACTCCCAACCGGCGGAAACGGTCGGGCAAAGGTTTGTACCCGCTGTATCAAGGGCGGAAAGATCACAAAAGCTGCGTAAGTAGTTAGAGATATTGCCCTTAACTTTAGTTGCCAAACGCTCTTAAAAAGGCGTTTGGCTTTTCGTTTTACGCTGTCGCGATACATTCGATCTCGACCCGCGCGTCCCGCGGCAGCCTCGCCGCCTGGACCGTCGCACGAGCCGGCTTGTTATCACTGAAAAACTTGCCGTAGATCTCGTTCATCTCCGCAAAATCGTTCATATCCGCGAGGAATACGGTAGTCTTCACAACGCCATCGAGACTTGTCCCAGCCGCTTTGAGCACCGCTTCCAAATTCTTTAAGACCTGCTCGGTCTGTTCGGCAACGTTCTCCGAAACGAAGTTACCTGTCGCCGGATCGATCGGGATCTGGCCCGAGCAAAAAACAAGCCCGCCCGTTTTGATCGCCTGCGAATATGGGCCGATGGCTCCGGGAGCTTTCTCTGTCGATATGATCTCTTTCATTGGTTCGAAGTCGCTTGCAAATGATTCTTCAAGCAAAAGGCGAATTCTAGCAAATTGCGGCGGAAAAGGAAAGCAGAGCTTGTGCGAAAATAGTGGCGGATCAGGGGTTTAGACGCTCAACGGCAATTACGCCCGGAACATGTTCAATGGCGGAGATGACCTTATCGAGGTGCTTTTTATCGTGTACCTCGACGGTCACTTCGATAAGGCCGATGTCTTCTTTAGACACGTTCGCTCGGGCGTCGCGGATGCCGGTCTTGATCTCAGCGATGGCATTTGTGATACCGGCAAGCATTCCCGTGCGGTTCTCGGTCGTCGCGAGCAGTTGGACAGACTGCTTTTCTTCCTTCTCGGTCTTGGCCCACTCGACTTCGACGATGCGGTCCTTATTTACCATTAGCTGGCCCATGTTCTTACACCGCTTGTTGTGTACGACGATGCCCTTTCCAAGTGAGATATAACCCACGATCTCCTCACCACGGAGCGGGTTGCAGCAGCGTGCCCGTGAAGTTAGAAGGTTATCCACTCCCTTAACGACGATCGCATCCTCGCCAAGGCCAATGAATTTTTTGACGGCCTTGACGCCTGTCCCGATCCGCGAGAGTGCTTTTTTCTCGGGGTCGAGCTCCTCGAATTTTTCGGCACCGAGGAATTTTGCGAGGACGTTTCGCGGAAGGGCCTTGCCGTAGCCGATCGCAGCCAGCAGATCCTCGGGTCGGCTGAGGCCATATTCGTTAGCGATACGCCTCATCTCGACTTCGTTATTTAAGAACTTCTTAGGAGCGATACGGAACCGCTCGGCCTCCTTTTCCAAAAGCTTGCGGCCGATATCGATCGATTCCTCTCTTTGCTGCTGTGAGATCCAGTGACGAATGCGATTGCGAGCTCGCGACGTTACAACATAATTGAGCCAGTCGCGCGTTGGCTGCGAGCTCTGGGTTGTGAGGATCTCGACAACATCTCCGTTCGTTAGCTCTGTGCGAAGGGGGACGATACGGCCGTTGATCTTAGCTCCGGTGCATTTGTCGCCGACTGCGGAATGGATCGCATAGGCAAAATCAAGCGGCGTCGCTCCGCGTGGGAGCTGGATCACCTTACCCATCGGCGTGAATGCATAGACGTCCTTTGGAAATAGGTCGAGCTTTAGCGATTCGATAAAATCTTCGGAATCCTCATTTTCCTCGTTGGCTTCGACCAGCGGGAGAAGTAGTTTTTCAACCGTCTTTCGGAGCTCATCCAGCGTGTCGTCATCTTTATGAGCCCCGAGACTGTTCTCTTTGTATTTCCAATGGGCAGCGACGCCCTCCTCGGCGACCTGATGCATTTCTTCGGTTCGGATCTGGACCTCGAATGCTACGCCGCCGTCACCGATCACGGACGTATGCAGTGACTGATAGCGGTTGTCCCGCGGCATCGCGATCCAGTCCTTGAAACGTTCCGGAACGGGCGTCCAGATCGAGTGGATAACGCTCAGCGTCAGATAACAATTCTTCTTGTCGTTCGGCGTGATGATGCGGGCGGCGATGAGATCATAAACCTGCTCAATATGAATCTTTTGCTTTTTGAGCTTTTTCCAGAGCGAATAGAGTCGCTTGACGCGGCCCTGGACCTCGATGAACGGGACGTCGTTGGCTGTAAGCTGCGTTTTGATCGTCTCGCGGATCTTTACAAGCGCCGCTTCTAATTCGGGCCGGCGTGCTTCGACCTCGACTGAGAGACGCTTGTATTCCTCAGGATATAGATTCTGGAAAGAAAGGTCCTCAAGCTCGCTTCGCATCTTGCCCATACCGAGCCTGTGCGCGATCGGGGCGTAAATGTCGAGCGTTTCCTGTGAAATACGTGCACGCTTTTCCGGCTTCAGGAACTGCATTGTCCGCATGTTGTGCAGACGGTCGGCAAGCTTGATCAAGACGACCCGCACGTCAGTGATCATTGCAAGCACCATTTTTCGAACGTTCTCGGCCTGCTGCTTTTCCTTGGAAAGGTTGGAAATGTGGGCGATCTTTGTCAGGCCGTCGACAAGCAATGTGACCTCGTCGCCAAAATACGACCGGATGGTATCGAGATCGACGAGCGTGTCTTCGACGACATCGTGAAGCAAGCCCGTCGAGACGCTGACCTCATCGAGTCGCATGTCCGCGAGTATTTCGGCGACCTCAAGCGGGTGTACGAGATACGGCTCTCCAGAAGCGCGAGTTTGGCCACGATGATGCATCGCGGAGAACAGGTAGGCGCGCCGGATCAGGTCGACGTCGGCACCGGGCCGATTTGCCGTAACCTTTGCGATCACGTTTTCGATCCTGATCATCTTGACTCTGCGGACGGCCTAAGGGTCTACGATAAGGCCCCGACCGATTTCTGCGCCCGATTTGGCACTTTTCGGTTGTGTTGCGAACCCAACAAAAAGGTGATGCTCAAATTATTGTAATTGAGCATCACCGGAGTTGGAAAGAAAAATCGATCTACTTCTTATTTGCGTTAGCGTTTTTGGCGGAGTCTGCCTTTGTGGCTTCGTCCTTGGCCGCGATTCGCTCATCCTTTTCAGTCTGAAGCCGTTTTACGACATCACTAAGTTTTTTGAAATTATCCTTAGCGGTCTCAGCCTCAGTTTTCAAGCGGTCACGTTCGGCATTGTTGCCATCCATTTCAGCGGCACGCATTGCCTGGACGGTCAAACTCGCTTTGTATGATCTAGCCGATTCAAACACCTTGAAGATCTCGAGGTCGAGCTCGATCTCAGTATCGCTGATCTTTTTGATGTCGATAGTATCCGCACTCTTTACTTGAGGCGGCTCAAGGCCATCAGCCTGATCTATCAGCTTTAGACCATCCGCAACGCACTGCTTCATAGTCTCGAAGTCTTGCGGGTTGGCGGGCTTTATGAATTGAAACGCTTCCTTGCCCTCTTTCTGAACAGTCTTTTTGGTCGCATCCGTATCAGATATCTCATTGGCGCAAGTGTTCGACTTAGCCGCAAGCGAGCTTAATGCGCGAGCCCGGGCAGTCGGCGGAAAGTCGGGATTGTTGACGATCTCGTTCTGCCAAGCCTTGGACTGGTCCGGTTGAGCTAGGTTGTCATAAAGACTCGCGACCGCGCTAGCCGAGCTATTCACAGCCGATAGCGACTGGTAATATTTCCTCTGAACGTCGTCGGATGTCGGGTTCTTTTCAAAAGCGGCAGCACTTTCTTTGAGCTCCTTCAGGCTTGGCGGAAGGCTCTTTTTGTACTCGTCAAGTGCAGATTGCGCCAAGGCCTTGTTTTGACGATTGCCGATATACTCGGAATGGAGCGTCCGGGCCAGCGAGAGCTGGGCAGTACGTCCCTCAACAGTCTCACCTTTAGGGTCTAGCGAGGCAGCGTATCTGAAAAGAGCCTCGGCTTCAGGAAACTTCCTGTCCTTGTACGCTTTCGCTCCATCGACCAGATTTTTTCTGGCCATTACCTTGTTGTAGTAGGAGCAATTTGCCCCAAAAAGTACGGTAAGTGCAATGAATGCAAATACCCCAAAACGACAGAATCTCATCATTTGACTCCATTCACGGCCCGAACGGCTGTGTCGGCAATGCCGCATACGCCCGAAACGGGAAAATTATTCAGACAGATCGTCGACCTGAAGGCCTATCGGGTTAGCTCCGGCCGATTTTGCGGCATCGATCACCTTGACCACATCACCATAGCGCACGCTCTTAGGCGATTTAATAAAGATGGTCTTTTCCACCTCATTAGTGCCCTCGCGAATCACCCCATTGTGGTCCCTTTCAGTAAAGATCTGTTTGAGCTTATCTGAAAGTTTCTGCGGGTCTGAAACGTCGCCGTATGGCTCGTTATTCAGAGTGATCGCCTTCGTATCACGGTTAATAGCGATCACGAGCGTCAACGGATTGGGTTTTGCGATCAGCTCGGGCTGATCCTTCGGCTCCGCCGGCACCTTCGCCTCAAATCGGCTCGGCTTGAGCGGCGTGATGACCATGAAGATGATCAGAAGGACCAGCAGCACGTCGATCAACGGCGTAACGTTAATTGAAGGCGTTGCTCCACCGGAGCCGCCAGATGACATTGCCATAGCTTTACATTACCTCCGAACTTAAAACATTCGAGGCCTATTACTTGGGCGGTTCTGTGCCCTTCTTTTTATCTGCGACGAGCCCGATCTTATCGATATCCTGCTTACGGATCGTGTCGATCGCGGCTACGACCCGGCCGTAGTCAACATCGACACCGCTCTTGATATAAACGATACGTTTTTCGGGCGTTTTGCCTTCCATACGTTTCTTGATCACATCGCCCAGAGCGTCCAGCGGAAACTGTTCCTTTCCAATATAGAAATTATTATTGTCAGGAATAGCGATGATGACCGATGTATCCTTTGCGATATCACCGTCCTCATCGGGGCTGATCATGTCACGCGGAAGATTAACAGATACTCCGGATTGAAGCAGAGGCGTGACGATCATGAAGATGATCAGCAACACCAGCATCACGTCAACCATCGGGGTTACGTTAATTTCCGAGTTGAACTCGCTCTTACCACCTATCTGTGCACCCATTGCAGTAGATCTCCTGTTTGGTCAAAAAACAAAGCCTTTCCAAAGCGTTAGCTGCGGAGGTTCTTTGACCGCTGCTTGATGAAGTAGTCGACAAGTTCCGAAGCGGAATTTTCCATTTCAACCGTGAAGCTTGTGACCTTGCTTGTGAACCAGTTAAACAGCCAAACAGCCGGAACGGCCACGAGGATACCGAAAGCGGTAGCAACAAGGGCTTCTGCGATAGCACCACCGACCGCGCCGATACCTGCATTTTCGTTGGTTTTCAAAGCCTGGAAAGCACCGATGATGCCGACCACGGTTCCGAATAGTCCGACGAACGGAGCGGTAGAACCAACTGTCGCGAGTCCGGAAAGGCCACGCTTGAGTTCAGCTGTCTTGACCGCGATCGCACGCTCGAGAGCTCGCTTCGACGCTTCCATCTCGTCTGCCGAAATATCGCTATTCCCCTGGTGGGCGGCAAACTCTTTAAGACCGGACGAAACCACCATCGCGAGATGCGAATCCTTGTGCTTGTCGCCGATATTGATAGCTTCGTCGATGTTGCCGGTCTTTAATGCCTGAGCAACTTTCGGAGCGTATGCCCGCGACTGCGACTTTGCTTTTCCGTAGGTTAAATAGCGTTCGATACCGACCGCGATCATATAGACCGACTCGATCAGAAGCGTAATGATAACGCCCCAGCCCGGATAAGTCAGACTCTTTGCGATATCGTAAATACCGAACGAAACGCCTTCGCTGAAAAACAAAAGGTACAAGCCCGAAATGTCGGTTGCGACCAGGCTTCCAAGAAATGTCATGATTTTTCCTCCAAAGAAATCAAAAAGAATTTTTATTGATTGCTAAATTACTTTCATTAGCCGAAGGCGTCGGATCTACCGACGCCTTCGACAATTTTCACAGCTACAAATTGAAGTTGTAGGTGATAACGCCCGAAACCTTTACCGGCTGACCGGAAAGCAGTGTCGGACTGAACCGTGCTCCGCGGGCCGCCGATTCAGCAGCCTGTCTGAGGAGCGGATGGCCGCTGACCGCACTGGCCGAAACCACTCTGCCTGATTCATCGATCAGAACCTGAACGCTCACCGAACCGCTCGCACGGACCGCTTTCGCAGCCGCAGGGTACGGCGGGGCCGGCAGACTCGTCGCCTTTCCGTTCAGCACGCCGCCTGACACTGTTTTAGGTGCCGGTTTGGGCGTGGCTTTAGGCGGCGGAGGCGGAGCATCGGTGTCACCGCCAGTTTGGCCTGTGCCGGTGCTGCTCGCGAGACCACCAGGTGCGCTTTCTGTAACCTGTCGGGCCTGTCCCGGTGCCGCTGCCTGTGTCGCATTCGAATCAGAGTCGCCAAGTTTTACGTTGTAATCCTTGCGAATCGGCGGGATCGTTTGCTTTTCGTTGCTGATCTTGTCCGGGATCTTCGGGGACATATCCATCGCGAGGATCAATTCCTTTCGAGTGTCAGCATCGGGGGCCTTGGCCTTTTCAGGTTGTTTTTCCGGCTTGGGCGGAGGCTCTTCGTCCGGCGGAGGCGGTGCCACCAGCGTAGACAGTTCCAGATCGCCCGCGCCCATTCCATAGTCCTTGGCAAACAGGCTGTAGGTCCATCCCGACAATATCGCCACGACCGCGATAATGGCGACCGTAGTGAGAAATTCAAGCATCCTCACGGACTCTTTTGAATTATTTTTAGATTCAACTAATTGATCTAACATTTTACTTCCTCCCTTTTTTCGGTGCCAATGAAGGTCAAGGGTTAC
>JBDTZO010000147.1:0-30799 GCA_040005135.1 Acidobacteriota bacterium
GCTGGAAAAACTTGAAAAGGTTAAAGGTCATTTTTTTAATTGGTACGACACAAAGACCTTGGCACCATTAATGCCTCGCTATATTTCAACGGTCGATAGCGGGAATTTGGCAGGGCATCTGCTCGCCGTAAAGCAAGGTATAACCGAGATCGCAGACCGAAGGCTGTTCGATTCCCATAATACGATGGGATTGACCGATTCGCTCGAAATGATGCGCGGCGAGGCGATGCAATTGAACGTCACCCGCCGTGGAACCGAAGCCATATCGATAAAACAGCTTTTCGATGAGATCGATGAATGCCTGAAATTATTGGTATCCCAGCCAACCGAGACTCCCGATAATTGGCTGACACTGCTCGAATCAACGATCGCCCATACGGCGGTCATTGAGGATATTATCGGCACTTTATTATTGGCACATGGGAATGTGCATTTTGACGAATTGCGATTCTGGTCCGCCGATCTCACTCACCAAATTCAGACCCTTCGGCGTGATATCGAAACGTTGCTCCCTCTGAGCACCCAAGATGTTTCTCCGTTGTCCGAAATTATTGCTCGCGACTTTCCCCGGTTAGAACCGGAATGGAAAAAGATCGGGGACCTTCTAAGATATTTTCCCTCTCTGGCGGAGCTTCCCGAGCTGTATGAAGCTCTGCTCTTACATTTCGCTGATATCAGGGAAGAGATCGCTAAATTTCAATCCACCGGTTTCGACGGTTCTGCTGCTCTGAACGTCCTACAAGATCTGACGGCGAAGGTGAAGCTCGCGGAACAGTCGGCGGGGTCTGCTCTCTCAAGTCTGCACGCGTTTGCGTTGCAAAGTGACGAAACCGTCACGGAAATGAACTTCGATTTCCTATTTGACGATGAGCGTAAGATCTTTTCGATCGGCTACAACGTGGATCTCGAAAAGCTCGACAATTCATACTATGATTTGCTTGCTTCTGAAGCCCGGTTGACGAGTTTCGTTGCAATAGCCAAGGGTGACATCTCGCAGGAACATTGGTTCAAATTAGGCCGACCACTTACACCGGTCGATTCAAGCCGGGCCCTGGTTTCGTGGACGGCCACGATGTTTGAGTATCTAATGCCGATCCTCGTAATGCGCGATTACGATGGAACTCTTCTAGATCAGACCTATAAGGCAATAGTTGCACGGCAAATCGCATATGGTGCGGAAAACAGCATTCCGTGGGGAATTTCGGAATCCGCATTTAACGCCCGTGATTTGCAGCTCAATTATCAATACCACGCTTTCGGGGTGCCGGGGCTTGGGCTGAAACGCGGCCTGAGTGAAGACCTTGTTGTTGCTCCATATGCGACCGCTCTCGCCGCGCCAATTTCGCCAGCCGCTGCGATGGAAAACTTTCATCATCTTATACGTGAACGTGCTCTGGCCCGGTTTGGCTTTTACGAATCAATTGACTACACGCCTGTGCGTCTGCCGCCCGATACTGTACAAGTCGTGATTCGAGCGTTTATGGCACATCATCAGGGGATGATCCTCGTCGCGCTAAATAATTTGATCCATGGCGATACCATGCAGCGGCGATTCCACGCCGACCCGCTGGTAAAGGCAACAGAGTTATTGCTTCAAGAGCGCGTACCGCATGGCACTCCGGCTTGGCACCCTCGGGCCGAGGAGGTTTTGTCCGGAAGTGTGGACAGACAGCTTTCCGGTCGGGTTACACGCATTTTCGACACGCCGGATCTGCCGACCCCGCGAGTACAGATCCTCTCAAACGGGCTTTATTCTGTGATGATAACCAATTCGGGTGCGGGTTATTCGACTTGCAAAGGGATAGCTGTGACCCGTTGGCGGGAAGACACGACACGAGATTCGTCTGGCAGTTTCATCTACCTGCGAGATATTGAAAGCGGCGACATTTGGTCCAGCGGCTTTCAGCCGCTCGGTAAGCGGCCTGAATTTTACGAGGTCGCGTTCTCGGAAGATAAAGCTGTTATAAAAAGACGTGATCGGAAGATCGCGACGACTACGGAAATAATTGTATCTCCCGAGGACAATGCAGAGATCAGGCGAGTCTCGATCACTAACGATTCATCCAGAATTCGCGAAATCGAAGTAACGAGCTATTCGGAAGTAGTTTTGGTTTCGCGAGAAGTGGACGCGGCACATCCTGCATTCAGCAACCTTTCGATCGAAACCGAATTCATCGCCGCCGAAAACTCCCTTATTGCAAAACGCCGACCACGAGCTGAAACGGATGAACCGATCTGCGCAATACATACGATCGCTACCGAAGGCGAAACGATCGGGACGGTTCAATACGAAACCGACCGCGCCAGGTTTTTGGGTCGAGGACACGATGCTCGTGCTCCGATCGCCGTTACCGAAGATCGCCCACTTTCCAATACGGTCGGAGCGGTCCTTGATCCGATCTTTTCACTTCGAGTTTGCGTTCGCGTCCAGCCGCACGAAACTGTTCGTGTGTCTTTTTCGACCGCTGTAGCCCATTCGCATGATGATGCGCTACGACTGGCCGATAAATATCATGATGTCAAGATCTTCGAACGTGAGGCTGCATTGGCATGGACGCGCTCTCAGATCGAAATGCGGCATTTGAACGTTGATCCCGAGAACGCGTATCTATTCCAGCGACTTGCGGCTCACATACTTTATTCGGACATCTCTTTGCGGGCGCGATCCGCAGTATTGGCCCTCAATACGAAGGCTCAGTCTGATCTATGGGCCTACGGTATAGGCGGCGATCTGCCGATCGTGCTCGTTCGTATCAACCGCGCCGAAGACCTCCATAAACTCAAACAGGTACTATGCGCTCATGAATATTTACGGCTTAAAGGCTTGACGTTCGACTTGGTGATCTTGAACGACGTACCTTCGAATTACGTCCAGTCATTGCACGATGATCTGCAAAATCTTGTGAGAACAAGCGGTCAATTCGATCTGCTCGATAAAAACGGCGGAGTCTTTATCAAACGCTCAGATCAGATCCCCGAGGCGGATCGGATCCTGCTCCACACGGTTGCCCGAGCTGTGATAGTCGCCGAACGCGGCGATTTTGAACACGAGGTCCTGAGGCGACCGGCGGAATTCGAAGATACGAGCGAAGCTTTTGTTGCCAGAACCCCGCAACGATCCTATCCAGAGACAGCAAACGCCACTCCGACTTTGTCATTTTTTAATGGCCTGGGCGGATTTAGTAAAGTGGGAAACGAATATGTCACCGTCCTTGGTGAGGGACAATGGACGCCAGCGCCATGGCTAAACGTTATTGCCAACGACAAGGCTTTCGGGTTTCAAGTCTCCGAAACCGGTTCTGGATTTACATGGTCGATCAATAGCCGCGAAAATCGACTGACGCCATGGTCTAACGATGCGGTAAGCGATCCGCCGGGCGAGGTGATCTACTTGCGCGACGAGGAATCCGGATCCGTATGGACGCCGACGCCGCTGCCAATTCGCGAAAATGAGCCATACACGATCAGACATGGGCACGGCTACACGATCTTTGAGCATCTAAGCCATGGTATCGAGCAGGAACTCAAGATGTTCGTTCCGCTCGACGCTCCGGTCAAAATTTCCATCCTGCGGCTTCATAATCGAACGAACGTTAAGCGTCGTTTGTCTGTTACGAATTACAACGAACTCGTTTTAGGATTCGACCGTAGCAAGACAGTACCTTTCGTTGTAACCGAAGCCGATCTCGAGAACAGCAGCATCCTCGCCCACAATCGCTACAATAATGAATTTGCCGGCCGAATTGCATTTGTAGCTTCTAGTCCTGCCTCAAATTCACTAACGTGCGATCGCAAGGAATTTCTGGGCCGGAATGGTAGCCTAGAAAACCCGGCCTCTCTCACCCGTGAAAATTTGTCAGGTCGAAGCGGTGCCGGCCTCGACCCATGTGCGGCGCTTCAGACAATTGTGGACCTTGCCCCTGACGAACAACGCGAAATAATCTATTTGATAGGCGAAGGTGAGACAAATGACGAGGTCCAGGCGATAATTTCACGATTTCGAGACCTGACCGAGGTGAAAGAGTCTTTCGCTAGGGTCGTTTCATATTGGGACGAAGCGCTGAGCGCTATTGAAGTCCGCACTCCCGATGAGGCACTAAACACGATCGTCAATCGATGGCTTTTGTACCAAACCTTGTCATGCAGAGTTTGGGCCCGCTCGGCGTTTTATCAATCGGGAGGAGCATTCGGTTTCCGAGATCAACTCCAAGATGTGATGGCGCTTGTTTATACAAAGCCGGAAATTGCTCGCGACCAAATTCTGCTCGCGGCTGCACATCAGTTCAAAGAAGGCGATGTTCAACATTGGTGGCATCCGCCCACAGGCCGCGGCGTGCGGACCCGCATTTCTGATGATCTGTTATGGCTGCCGTTTGTAACGAGCTTTTATGTGAATGCCACCGGAGATACATCCGTATTTGACGAGATGGTTCCATTTATCGATGCACCGCTGCTCACCGAGGGACAAACCGATTCTTACACGCAGCCTACGGTCTCCTCAGAATCCGCTAGTGTATTTGAACATTGTGCCAGATCGATCGACCACAGTTTAGCTGTCGGAACACACGGCCTGCCGCTTATGGGTTCGGGGGACTGGGACGACGGAATGAACACGGTTGGCAACGAAGGAAAAGGGGAAAGCGTCTGGGTGGGATGGTTTCTGATCAATACTCTGGCGGATTTCCTGCCGTTTTGCGATGCCCGGAATGAGAACGACCGAAACAAGCAATACCGTAAACATAGCAAGGATCTAAAGACTGCACTCGAAAAGAACGCGTGGGATGGAAATTGGTTCCGACGGGCTTACTTCGACGACGGAACCCCGCTTGGGTCGGCCGAAAACGACGAATGCCGCATTGATTCAATCGTTCAAACATGGAGTGTCATTTCTGGCGGAGCAGATCACGCGCAAGCATCTCGGGCAATGGCGTCCGTTGATGAATATCTGATTCGCCGCGGTGATGGGATCGTGCTGCTATTTACTCCGCCGTTCGATCAGGGCTCGTTGAAGCCGGGGTATATCAAGGGATATATCCCCGGGGTTCGAGAGAATGGCGGGCAGTATACCCATGCCGCCATTTGGACGATCATCGCGTATGCAATGCTCGGTGACGGCGATAAAGTAGGTGAACTCTTTGCGTTGCTAAATCCGGTCAATCATGCTCGGACGCGTGCCGGGCTTCACAGATACAAGGTCGAGCCATATGTCGCGGCAGGTGATGTGTATAACGAAAGTATGCACGTCGGGCGCGGCGGTTGGACATGGTACACGGGATCAGCAGGCTGGATGTACCGGGCCGCGCTTGAATCTATGCTCGGTTTTCGCCTACGCGGCGAGACGTTAACGATCGAACCTTGTATTCCTCGTAGTTGGCGCGGGTTTGAGATCGATTACCGGCGTGCCGACACGCTTTATCGAATAAAAGTCGAAAATCCGTCAGGTTTTTGTCGAGGAGTCGCCGAGGTTCGTCTCGACGGAGAATTGCTACCATCAAATGAAATTCCGATCGATGCCGACGGTCAAACTCACAACGTGACCATTTTACTTGGCGAAACAAAGGTCCTTAACCCCTAATTCAGGGTCGCCAGTCTTCAGAAACTGCGAGTCGCCAGATCCGGCCTCAAAGAGAATCCCGAATACCAGTGCCAGATTGGCCCAACGCTCTGGAACCTACATTAACGCGAGAGTAAACACCTACCAAAATCGCGTGTAAACACCGTCGCAAATACGAGAAAAAAGCCTCTACACTATTCTTATAATCGCGTGAAATAGGGACCTGTGATGGTTCTTATCGATGGTTTTAGAGGAATGGCTTTGCGACTACTCGGCGGAGCGGAAGCTCCGAGGAAGAACCGTCGCCTTCGCCAACAAACGAGTTAAAGAAGAATGCCTGATCGCAAAATCAATAATCGAGGCAAGGGGCAAAGAAGCACATGAAATCCTTCAAAACATTGCTGTCGCTGCACACAGTACAATTGATACTGATTACCGTTATTGCGATCATCTACCTCGCCATTGCGGCTACACATAATTCGATAAAAACCGGCACAGCAGAGGGAGTTGGCTCTATTGCCAAAGATGACTCGGTCACGAGCGAAGAAGCCAAAAGTTGGAGTAACGAGCAGGGGGAATTTATCATCGTTTCACATGTCGATTACGACAACGCGACCGAGCTAGATAACAAGTAAAAGGAGAATGGAAATGCAGACACAAGTACAGAAGATAAAAGCGAAATTGGAAGAGACGAAGGCGCTGGATCACGGCTCAGTTGTCGCCGTCTACGATAGCCACGAGGAAGCGGGCAAGGCTGTCCGCGAGATCCAGAAACTCGGATTCGATATGACTAGGTTGTCGATCGTCGGGAAAGATTTTCACACCGAGGAGGATGTGGTCGGTTACTACAACAATGGCGACAGAATGAAGGCGTGGGGCAAGCGAGGAGCGTTTTGGGGAGGTTTATGGGGGTTGCTATTCGGGTCGGCCTTCTTTTTTATTCCCGGAATTGGACCGCTGGTTGTTGCGGGCCCTATCATCGGCTGGATAGTAAGCGGGTTGGAAGGGGCAGTAGTGGTCGGAGGGCTAACCGCGTTAGGCGCGGGATTGTATGGCATTGGGATTCCCAAAGACAGCATTATTGAATATGAGACGCAGATAAAAGCTGGTAAATATTTACTAATTGCTCATGGCGAACGTCCCGAAGTCGACAAGGTTAAAGAAACTCTTTTAACGACGGAGAATCACGGCATCGAAGGCCATCCGTTCATTATGTAACGACGTTTTCACTAAATTTCTGCGGCAAGAGGCGAGGTTTTCCGTCTTAGCTCGTTAATCGCCTCGGAAATCCCTTATAGGAATCCAACTTCCATGTATGTTAGCGCACGGACATTGGCCCATCATCTTGCTCAAATAGAGCTTATACCGTTCCTGGAATTGAAAATGACTGCCCTGTCTATCGTATTTTGTTTACACTGGTGTGTTGATCAAATTCACCTTTCAACAACGGCGTCACCACGGGATCGAAAGCATCCCTTTATAATATAATAGGAACGTGGGCAGACTATGACCGCTGAACTTTCGGATGCTCTTGTGCTTTTCGGTGTCACGGGTGATCTTGCGCATAAGATGATATTTCCGGCGCTCTACGCCTTGGTCAAACGCGGCACCTTAAAGGTTCCTGTCATCGGCGTTGCGATTCCGAATTGGACGATTTTAGACCTAAAAGATCGCGTCAAAGACAGCCTAATGCGGACCGGCGGGATAGATGATAAGCAGGCTTTTGAGCAGCTAATATCTCTGTTTAGTTACGTCAGCGGCGATTATAACAACGCGGAAACCTTCACCGCAATAAAGACGGCTCTCCGTGGCGCAAATCGGCCGGCTCATTATCTCGCTATCCCGCCGTCGCTATTTGAGACGGTAATTAAGGGCCTCGGTGCCTCAGATCTGGCCAAAAATGCACGTGTAATTGTAGAGAAGCCTTTCGGCCGCGACTTGGCCTCGGCCCGCGAACTCAATCGCGTCGCGAGGTCGGTCTTTCCGGAAGACTCGATATTTCGGATCGATCATTTCCTCGGAAAAGAGGCGATCATGAATATCCTTTATTTCCGTTTCGCGAATTCATTCCTGGAGCCGATCTGGAATCGCAATTACATATCAAACGTCCAGATAACCTTAGCGGAGGATTTCGGAGTCGAGGACCGCGGCGGATTTTACGAAACCGCGGGTTGTCTGCGTGACGTCGTGCAGAACCATCTTTTTCAGATAGCAGCATTGCTTGCCATGGAGCCGCCTGCCGATAGGGATTATGGGGCCGTGCATGATGAAAAGGCTAAAGTATTCCAAGCGGTGCGGCCGTTAAGGTCCAGCGATCTTGTGCGCGGCCAGTACGCTGGATACCGCAAGGAGCCGGACGTGGCAAAAGATTCCGATGTCGAGACTTTTTGTGCCCTTCGACTATTTATTGATTCGTGGCGATGGGCTGGGGTTCCATGGTATTTGCGTTCCGGCAAATACTTGGCGATCACGGCTACTGAGGTCGTGGTTGAGCTGAAATCGCCGCCCCAGCGTCTTTTTGCTGATTCTGCACCTGCGGCTGGACCATCAAATTATATCCGTTTTCGGATCTCTCCAAACTCCGCTATCGCCTTGGCCGCTCGAGTTAAGCGGGCCGGAAAGGAATTTGTCGGTGATCAGCAAGAACTCTATTTGGTAGAAGAACAGCCAGAAGACGCACCTCCCTATGAACGATTACTTGGTGACGCCATGGCGGGGGATGGAGCACTTTTTACACGAGAGGACGCAGTTGAAGCCGCATGGGCCGTCGTCGATCCCGTAATTAAGAAACATCATTCTGTCTTCGGATACCCGCGGCAGAGCTGGGGACCGAAAGAGGCTAATTCGATCACTAAATCGGGAGTAAAGTGGCACGATCCGTCGACTTCTGAGGTCGAATGACGATCTGCCGCGGGTGATGCCTGATGACTAATGCTAAATGAGGACATAATAATATGAAACCGACTCAAAAACTTCATGATCAGGGCCAGAGCCTTTGGCTGGATAACATTACCAGGGGCTTGCTTACCAGCGGCGGGCTAAGTAGCTACATTCGGGACTACTCGGTAAGTGGTCTTACCTCAAACCCGACGATCTTCGAAAAGGCAATCAAGAATAGTCACGACTACGACGAAGTTATTTGCCAGAAATTGGAAGAAGGCAAGTCGGGCGAGGCGCTGTTCTTCGAGCTGGCAATTGAGGACCTGCAGCAGGCCGCCGATCTGTTTCGGCCGATCCATGAACAAACTAACGGCGTGGACGGCTGGGTATCGTTGGAAGTATCACCGCTGCTCGCCCATGACACTGCCGGTACAATCGCCGCAGCCAGGTCTCTCCATGATCGCGCGGACCGTCCTAACCTCTTCATCAAGATCCCGGGAACCAAAGAGGGCGTGCCCGCAATCGAGGAGTCGATCTTTGCAGGGGTGCCGATCAATGTCACACTCTTATTCTCCCGAGAACAATATCAGGCCGCGGCAGAGGCGTATCTTCGCGGCATCGAGCGACGTATCGCGGCTGGCCTTAAACCGGATGTAGCGTCAGTGGCGTCGATTTTTGTCAGCCGCTGGGATGTTGCGGTGGCAGGGAAAGAGCCGGAAGTTCTGCGTAATAAGCTCGGTATCGCAATTGCTCAGCAGACCTATATGGCGTATCGCGAGGTTTTAGCTTCGCCGCGTTGTCAACGGATCTTGAATGCCGGAGCGCGTCCACAACGTCTATTGTGGGCAAGTACCGGCACCAAAGATCCTGAAGCTTCAGACACTCTATATGTCGATGCATTGGCTGCTCCACTTACGATCAACACCCTGCCCGAGGCGACGCTTAAAGCGTTTGCCGATCACGGCCAGATCGGCGCAATGATGGCGGGAGACGGGGGCAATTGTGAAGCGGTGCTCGCGAAGTTTGCCAAAGCCGGAATTGACGTCGACGGATTGGCCGAGCAACTACTGGACGAAGGCGCCAAATCGTTCGACAATTCATGGAGCGAACTGATGGAGTGCATCTCGTCTAAGAGCAAGGCACTTAAAAAAGCCGGTTAAGCGGCGAGCCGATTGACGACCAACACATTCTCGAACGGCAGTTGACGCTTGGCAGAGGGTAAACACTATGTCCTCGTCCGTAATGATTTTCAAAGACAGCGATGAGGTGGCCGCGCAGGCGGCCGATCTCATAGTTCAAGTCACTCAGAAATCCATCCAGGCACGCGGCCGTGCAATGCTGGCAATGGCTGGAGGCTCCACACCGAAGGCGACGTATGGCTTGCTGGCGGAGTCGCCGCGCTGCAACAGGATCGATTGGGCTCAGACGTATCTGTTTTTTGGGGATGAGAGATTCGTGCTGCCGGATGATCCATCCAGCAATTTCGCCATGGTGCAGAAAACGCTGCTGGAGCCGTTAGCTGCGCCTGTTGAGCACGTCTTTCCTATACCAACGCAATTCAGTGATGCGGCGGACGCCGCCGCAGCATACTCCGTCACGCTCGCCAAGGTTTTCGGAGTCGACGACGGTGCCGATCCGCCGCGGTTCGATCTGGTTCTGCTCGGTTTGGGCGACGATGGGCACACCGCCTCGCTCTTTCCTGGAGCGGCATCTTTGGACATCACCGATCTCTGGGTCGTGGCCAGTCCGCCGGGAACTCTTCCTCCGCCCGTGGAGCGTATAACGCTGACGTTTCCCGTCTTAAATGCCGCGCGAGAGATACTATTCCTCGTCGCGGGTGAGAACAAGGCGGAGGCAGTGTACGATGTATTAGAGGGCAAGCCCAGCCGCCAAGAGCGCCCGGCGGCGTACGTCCGTCCAGCGAACGGTAACCTAACCTGGCTTCTCGACGAGGCAGCGGCCAGTCGGCTGACAGCTCAAAGTTAGACGCGGATCGGCGCTCCGATAAATGACGATGCAAATTCAGCAAAAGGCTATAACCGATGCGCAGAACGATGACTCGCAGAAAGGTCCGTCGCCGATCCGCTTGTTGATCGCGGATGTCGACGGCACGCTCGTCACACAGGATAAGGTACTGACCCCGCGCGCCATCAAAGCTGTCCACGATCTGCACAATGCCGGAATCGCTTTTGTGGTCACGAGTGGACGCCCACCACGCGGGATGACCATGCTGATCGAACCTCTTGCCCTGACGACCCCAATTCCAGGATTCAATGGCGGCATGTATGTGCATCCCGATACAACGATCATAGAGCAACACGTGCTTCCCGCCGATGTCACCGTGCGTGTAATCAAAGCGATTGATGCTCATGGCCTGACGGTGTGGATATATCGAGGCAAGGATTGGTTCATCAAAAAGAAAGGATCGCCGCACGTCGCCCGAGAGGAATTTACAGTCAAATTTCCGCCGACGATCGTTCCGAACTTTGACCAGGTCATGGACGACGTGGTTAAGATCGTCGGAGTCAGTGACGACCTCGATGCAGTCGCTCATTGTGAATCTGATGTGCAGAATACGTTCGGCCAGCAAGTCTCAGCAGCGCGCTCGCAACCATACTACCTGGACGTCACGAACCCGAGTGCCAACAAGGGCGCCGTTGTCACATGGATGTCCGACTTCATGCACATCCCCGCCGACCAGATCGCTACCATGGGCGACCAACCCAACGACGTGCTGATGTTCGCCAAAAGCGGGCTGAGCATCGCCGTTGCCAACGCCAGCCGCGAGGTGCAGCAAGCTGCCACATGCGTGACAACCTCTAACGAGGAGGAAGGCTTCGCCAATGCCGTTGAGCGTTTCATCCTCCCGACTGTCCACAATTCAGGAGCGAAGGCATGACACCACAAAGTATTGTTTTGAGCCGCAAGACGCAGCCCGTCTTCGGAGTCGGCACGCGGGAGCATCGCCTCATGGCGACCGGATCCGATGCCGGGTATATCGAGAGAGTCATCACGCGGGACTAAGAGATCCGTCTTATCAAACAGTAAAAGTAGAAGAGCGAACATGACAGCAACCATAAGACCCTTAACTCAACTCACGGCCTGGAAGGCCCTCCGATCGCACCACGAGAAGTCCCAGGAATCGCACCTCCGCAAGCTCTTCGCTGACGACCCAAAACGCGGCGAGCGGATGACTGCCGAGGCCGTCGGCATCTATTTCGATTACTCAAAGAACCGCATTACGGACGAGACATTGACGCTTCTTCTCCAACTGGCCGAGGAATCCGGTCTGCGGTCTCGGATCGATGACATGTTTCAGGGAGAGAAGATCAACATTACCGAGAACCGTGCCGTCCTGCACGTCGCCCTCCGAGCTCCCGAAGGACAATCAATATTCGTGGATGGTGAGGACGTCGTGCCGGAGGTGCATACCGTCCTCAACAAGATGGCCGACTTTTCACGCCGGGTACGCGGCGGTGAATGGAAAGGCCACACGGGCAAGCCGATCCGCAATATCGTCAATATAGGTATTGGCGGATCTGACCTGGGACCGGTCATGGCATACGAGGCGTTGCGGTACTACAGCCATCGAGATCTGACGTTCCGCTTCGTTTCCAACATAGACGGCACTGATTTCACCGAGGCCACACGTAACCTCGATGCCGCGGAAACGCTTTTCATCGTCTCGTCGAAGACTTTCACGACCCTTGAGACGATGACCAACGCTCACACCGCGCGCGAATGGGCTCTCAAAGGTCTGCAAGATGAGTCCGCGGTTGCCAAGCATTTCGTCGCTGTGTCGACCAACGCTCAGGAGGTGGCGAAGTTCGGTATCGACACTGCAAATATGTTCGAATTCTGGGATTGGGTTGGCGGACGTTACTCGATGGACTCAGCGATCGGGCTCTCGACAATGATCGCAATTGGCCCCGAACATTTTCACGAGATGCTGGACGGCTTTCATCAGATGGATGAGCATTTCCGCACGGCGCCGTTCGAGCAAAACCTGCCGGTACTTATGGGCCTTCTCGGTATTTGGAACAACAATTTTTTGGGAGCATCGACCGTTGCCGTCTTGCCGTATGAGCAGTACCTGAAGCGTTTCCCGGCGTACCTGCAGCAGTTGACGATGGAAAGTAATGGCAAGCATGTAACGCTCGGCGGGGCTCAGCTCGACTACGAGACCGGGCCGATATACTGGGGAGAACCCGGCACGAACGGCCAGCATTCGTTTTACCAACTGATCCATCAGGGGACAAGACTTGTCCCATGCGATTTCATTGCCTTTGTAAATCCACTAAACCGGCTTGGCCGGCACCACGACATACTTTTAGCTAATGTTTTCGCACAGGCAGAAGCACTGGCATTCGGCAAAACACTTCAGGAAGTTGAGGCCGAGGGAACACCAGACTGGCTGGCCCCGCACCGCACTTTCGAAGGAAACCGCCCTTCGAACACGTTCCTCCTGGAACAATTGACGCCGGCGGCACTCGGGAAACTTGTCGCACTCTATGAACACTGCGTCTTTACTCAGGGTGCGATGTGGCAGATCGATTCCTTCGATCAATGGGGCGTAGAGTTGGGAAAGGTACTTGCCCAGCGAATCATCCCGGAGGTCGAAAGCGAGCTAGAGCCGAAACTCGGGCACGACAGTTCCACCAACGCGCTTATCCGACGTTACCGAGAATTTAGAGAGTCTCGAGCAGTCGAGGGAGAGTAATTAAATTGAATATTAGTCCATTAGCCGGAAAACCCGCCGAGGAGTCGATGCTCGTGAATGTGCCACGGCTCGTCACGGCCTATTACACCGAGAGGCCGGATCCTGCGATACCGGCACAAAGGGTCGCGTTCGGCACATCAGGCCATCGTGGTTCGTCGTTCGATAAAGCGTTCAACGAATGGCATATATTGGCGATCAGCCAGGCGATTTGCCTTTACAGACGAGAGAACAAGATCGATGGCCCGTTGTTTCTCGGGTTGGATACCCACGCCCTCTCCGTTCCCGCACTTGCCACGGCATTGGAGGTCCTCGCTGCAAACGATGTGGAAGTAATGCTGGCCGAGGGTGATGAGTATACTCCGACCCCTGCGATCTCACATGCGATCTTGACATACAACAACGGCCGGAAAGCAGGACTTGCCGACGGAATCGTGATAACGCCGTCCCATAATCCGCCGCACGACGGAGGCTTCAAGTACAACCCGACAAACGGCGGCCCCGCCGAGACATCGATCACCAAGTGGATCGAAGGAAAGGCCAACGAGTTTCTCGAAGCGGGGCTCAAAGGCGTTAAAAGGATCCCTTACGAGCGGGCACTGAAGACATCGTCGACACACCGGCACAACTTTCTAAAGGCATATACAAGCGATCTATCGAATGTTATCGATATGGACGTCATTCGCGGTGCGAACATTAGCCTTGGAGTCGATCCGCTCGGCGGCGCAGGCGTTCATTATTGGGAGCCGATCGCTGATCTTTATGGACTTGATCTTACGGTCGTCAACAAGGCTGTCGATCCGACCTTTCGATTCATGACAGTTGATTGGGACGGACAGATACGAATGGACCCATCGTCGCCGTATGCGATGGAGAGTTTGGTTGGGCTGAGGGATCAGTTCACAGTCGCCTTCGCCTGTGATACGGACCATGATCGCCACGGTATTGTGACCCGAACCGCCGGCTTGCTGGCGCCAAATCACTATTTATCTGCGGCTATCTACTATCTGTTCCGACACCGTCCAAATTGGAGTGAGTCCGCGGCGGTCGGTAAAACCTTAGTCAGTAGCCAGATGATCGATCGGATCACCTCGAAGCTGGGACGCAAACTGTATGAAGTGCCGGTCGGCTTTAAATGGTTCGTTGATGGCTTGATCGACGGCTCGCTTGGCTTCGGCGGCGAAGAAAGCGCGGGGGCCTCGTTTCTCAGAATGGACGGAAGCGTTTGGACAACGGACAAAGACGGGATGGTGCCCTCCCTACTTGCTGCGGAGATCACGGCCCGGACGGGACGCGACCCTGGCGAGATCTATCGGGAGCTTACAAAAGAATTCGGCGAGCCCGTATACGAACGCATCGAAGCTGCGGCAACGCCGGAACAAAAGGCGGCAATACAAAAGCTATCGCCGGAGCAGGTCAAAATTAAAGAGCTGGCCGGCGAAAAGATCACCGCGATCCTGACAAATGCACCCGGCAATGGCGCCTCGATCGGCGGACTAAAAGTGGTCGCTGAGAACGGATGGTTTGCCGCCCGTCCTTCAGGGACTGAGAGCATATACAAGATCTACGCGGAAAGCTTCCTCGGCGACGACCATCTGCACCGCATCCAGGATGAAGCACAATCTATAGTCAGTAAGGCTATCGAATAGAACTGGCCGGAAAAGACGCCTGAGAATGTATGAGTGTTGAGCAGCAAATCGTCAGTGCAGATCTGGAAAAGCTTCAGCGTGATTCATTCGACTATTTTGTTCACGAGACAGATCCGAATAACGGGTTGGTGATCGACAAGACCTCGGACAATTGGCCTGCAAGTATCGCCGCAACCGGTTTCGCACTCGCCGCTTATTCGGTTGCCGTCGAGCGTGGCTTTATGACGCGCATTGCAGCGGTAGAGCGGACACTTACGACCCTCCGTTTTTTCTGGAACAGTTCGCAAGGCCCTGAACCGGATGCCACGGGTTACAAAGGCTTTTATTACCATTTTCTTGATCTGCAGACGGGCCGCCGTGCCTGGAAATGCGAGTTGTCCACCGTCGACACTGCTTTCCTGTTAGCCGGAGCTTTAACTGCGGGAACCTACTTTGATGCCGACGTTTCCGACGAACTTGAGATCAGGACGCTCGCCGATGCTCTCTATCGCCGAACAGATTGGCAATGGGCTCAGAACCTCGGTTCAACGGTTACACATGGCTGGACACCTGAAGCCGGTTTTTTGAAATTCCGGTGGGAAGGCTACGACGAGGCAATGCTTCTGTATGTTCTCGGACTAGGCTCACCAACTCATCCCTTGTCTGCGGCCAGCTACAGCGCCTGGACGTCCACTTACCGCTGGGAGCGATCCTTTGGTTACGAATATTTGTATTCCGGCCCGTTATTTACCCATCAGCTTTCACACATCTGGATCGATTTTCGAGACATCCAAGATGATTTTATGAGGGCCAAGGGCATCGATTATTTTGAGAACAGCCGGCGCGCGACCTATGTTCAGCAGCAATACGCCATCGACAACCCGCTCAAGTTCGCAGGCTATAGCCGTGTGTGCTGGGGAATTACCGCAAGTGATGGCCCCGGCCCTGAAACGATCAAAGCGGAGGGCATCGAGCGAGAATTTTTCGGTTATCGGGGCCGCGGCGTACCGTACGGCCCCGATGACGGCACCGTCGCGCCGTGGGCGGTCGTCTCATCGCTTCCGTTCGCCCATGAGATCGTTCTGCCTGCGATCGACTATTGCATCAACCGGGTAAAGTTGACCGAGTCGAATCCGTACGGTTTTAAGGCCACATTCAATCCTACTTACCCTGTACGATCCGGCAATCCTTTCGGTTGGGTTTCTCCATGGCATTTCGGTATAAACCAGGGACCGATCGTTCTGATGATCGAAAACTATCGCACCGGATCATTGTGGAAATTGATGCAAGATTGCCCGTACATTGCCAATGGCCTACGAAAGGCGGGATTTGAAGGCGGCTGGTTAAGCGCCAGGACGTGAACATGAAAACGTGACAAATACGGAGTGCCAATTTCTGGAGATCAGTTCTTTGCTGCTGGCCAATGGGTCGGACATTCGAGCCGGTGGACTGGCAGCGGTGAGATTCGGTCCGACTCGGACTTCCGAAATGAGCGTGTACGCGATGAGCAGAAACCAATGCTAGTAACGCCCGAAGCTAATCAACGAAACAGGATCTTCGCGCTCGTCTTGGTCGGTGCTTTAGCCGTCGTATTTGTGGCGGCGGGCTGGTTTTGGCTGCCGGCGTTAATTTTTGTGGGATCTTGTCCGATCATGTATTGGATGCTTCGCCGCCGGTGCGTTCGCCGTATCCGTACCATGGAGCAGCCTTTTCCCCAGCAATGGGAACAGACTCTTGAATCTAGAGTCGACTTTTTTACAGCTTTGTCAGCGGATGAGAAAGAGCGATTTCGGCAGCTAGTCAAAATTTTCCTCAGCGAGGTGCGCGTCACCGGGATCGGGACCGAGATCGATGACACGATACGAGTTCTGGTCGCTGCCAGTGCCGCGATCCCGATCTTCGGATTCCGCGACTGGGAATATCACCGGCTTGGCGAAGTGCTGGTCTATCCCGACTCATTTGGTGAGGAATATCAGGCAAGCGATCGGGCCGAATCCAACATTCTTGGCTTGACCGGCGTGCACCAGCTGCGCGGAGTTATGATCCTGTCAAAACCCTCGCTGCTTGCCGGGTTCCAAACCGCGTCTGGCCGGAACAATGTCGGTATTCATGAGTTCGCTCATCTGGTTGAGATCGAGGAGCTTGAAAACGGCCCGCCAAGTGAAGTTTCGTGGGAAGCTGTTGATCATTGGGTTCGATATGTGGCACGCGAACTTTCACATCCGAAAAACCCTGCCTCAGTTCGCGGTTACGGATACACCAACGAACACGAGTTCTTTGCCGTGTTAGCCGAGTATTTCTTCAAATCGCCTAAGTCGCTCGAAAAAATGGATCCCGAATTGTACCGAACACTTGAAGATATGTTCCACCAGGATCCTGCGTCCCTGCTGAAATTTGGAAGCTTACGTCGCGGCAAGGTAGGCAAGAACGCACCGTGTCCCTGTGGGAGCGGAGAAAAATATAGTCGATGCTGCCTGAAGAGGTCCGTTAAAACAAAGTCGGGCGATGCGATTGACCGAAACACTGTAGAACTAAGTAATGGAAAAAGAGACTTTATCGACGGAGATACACCCATAAAAATGCCGTCCGGAGGGAACCAATTGTGATCAAGATCGGAATCGCCGCCGACCATGGTGGCTTTGAACTCAAAGGGAAGTTAGCTGAGCTTCTCGCTGCCGGCGGTTTTGACGTCGTGGATTTCGGAGCTTTTGAATTGATGGACGGCGACGACTATCCCGATTTCGTCATTCCGTTGGCCAGGGCGGTTGTGGCCGGCGACGTTTCCCGCGGCCTCGCCATATGTGGAAGCGGTGTAGGAGCATGTGTCGTTGCAAATAAAGTAGCAGGAGTGCGTGCCGCGCTCATCACCGATTCATTTTCCGCTCATCAAGGGGTCGAGGACGACGCCATGAACATTATGTGTCTTGGCGGCCGAGTAACCGGCTCGGCTCTTGCCTGGGATCTTGTCCAGGCCTTCCTCGGCGCAGAGTTTAAGTGGGAAGAACGGTTCAAACGTCGACTTGCGAAGATTTCAGAGATCGAAAAAAAGGAGACATCATGATGAATAACTCACGGGAAGAATTGGAATTCGCTGATATTTCGCTGCTGGCGATCACACGGGTCGCCCTAGGTGCAGGTATTGGGCTGCTGCTGGCGCAAAAATTTGGCAATGGACGGCGAGCCGCAGGATGGGCATTGCTGACGATCGGCGCTGTCACCACTGTTCCGCTCGCGATTAAAGTGCTGAAGGGGCTTAAGGCCTGTAATACTTCGGCGCGAAATGAGTTGTCTACAGCGAAATGACTGAGGCGATCAAGCCAGACATCTAAACGGCGTCGATCTGCTATTTCGATCACGCCGATGAGGCCCGGGCACGAAAATGATTTGAGGAAGCGTAAAGATCGCTCGAACGAAACAAATGAATATTCAACAACTTATTGAAACAGCGCGGGAACTCATGGCCAATGATAAAGGCCTTCTTGCAATGGACGAAAGCACCCATACCTGCAATGAGCGTTTTGCAGCGTTTGGTATTCCGCAGACCGAGGAGGCGCGCCGCTCGTGGCGCGAATTGATCGTGACTACACCGGGCCTGGGTGATTCGATCAGCGGCGCGATCCTGTTTGACGAAACGATCCGCCAGCGGACGACGGATGGAAAGCTTTTTGTCGATGTTCTTAAAGATGCGGGAATAATTCCCGGCATCAAGGTTGACACAGGGGAAACCGACCTCGCTGGCCATTCAGGTGAGAAGGTCACTGGAGGGCTGGACGGATTGCGTGAACGCCTGGAGGAGTATTCGCAGATGGGTGCCCGCTTTGCAAAGTGGCGGGCAGCGATCCTCATAGGCGACGGCATTCCGAGCCGCGGCTGTATCGAGGCCAACGCTCACGCATTGGCTCGTTATGCCGGGTTATGCCAGGAGGCGGGAGTGGTGCCAATCGTCGAACCGGAGGTCGTTATGGACGGCGATCACACGATGGAGCGATCCCGCGAGATCACTGCGGACGTTCTTCACGCGGTCTTCGATCAGCTCTACAAACAAAGGGTGATGTTGGAGGGAATGATCCTGAAGCCGAACATGGTGCTTCCGGGGCTGGGGTGCAAAACACAGGAGAACGTTGATGAGGTTGCCGACGCCACTGTGGAGTGCGTTCTGCGTGCCGTTCCGGCCGCTGTTCCGGGGATCGCGTTCTTGTCTGGGGGACAATCGCCCGAGCTGGCGTCGGCACGTCTGAACGCTATGAACGTCCGATTCAAGTCGCGAATGCCATGGGCGCTCACATTTTCATTTGCTAGAGCTATCGAGCAGCCGGCGTTGGGAAAGTGGCGCGGTAACAATGCCAACACACAAGCCGCGCAGCACATTTTGGATCACCGGGCACGCTGCGATCGCGCCGCTCGGCGCGGTGAATATACGTCGTCGATGGAGACGGCCAAAGAATGAGGTCAACTATAGATTCGAAGAGTTCCGCGCGCGCCGGAAAAATTATCCACCTGAAAGAATAGCCGCCCGAGATCAAACCATTTTGTAAGACCTGACGTCTGCCCGAACGCCGCAGGCTCGGCGAGGAGTCTAGTGTGTTTGCACCTAACTCGCTAATTGGGGCGATTTGCTACAATCTAAGGAACGACAACGATATATAGGACTTTCGGGTGATTATTCGTCGATCATTATTGCTTGCTGGCGTCGGAGGTGTGATCGCTCTTTTTCTACTTGGAGTTGTATATGCCACGAATCAACAGCCTCATATCCTTTTTGCGCTAACTGGGCTGATCGTTGGTTTCGGCGCGACTGCAGCGTTGATGTGGACGATTCGATTGGAGAGAAAGGCGAAGCGCTTAGACGAATTGGATCATTTGAAATCTGAGTTCGTGAGTCGCGTTTCGCACGAACTCCGAACGCCTCTGACCACGATCAAAGCATTAACGCGACTGCTGCTGCGTGGGGACGTCGGAGAGCAGAAGCAACGGGAGTATCTTGAAACGATCTCGATCGAGTGCGACCGACAGATCGACCTGATTCTGAACTTGCTCGATCTGTCCCGTATCGAGGGTGGTGTCTTTCGTCTTGAAATGGAACGGGTCGAGGCACCGGACATCATTACATCTTGTATCAAATCGGAGATCGCCGCTGCAGAAAGGCGAAGGCATAAATTAGAGATCGAGTATCTAGGCAATGTTCCCCCGATATGCTCTGATCCTAAACACCTGCGACGTGTGATCTCTAATTTGATCGAAAATTCTATCAAATACACTCCCGATGGCGGACTTATCACACTTTCAGCGGATCTAGTCGAGGCCGAAGTTGCCATTCGCGTTTCGGACAACGGCAGAGGAATTCCAAAGGAAGACCTTCCGATCCTTTTTGACAAATTCTATCGCGGGGTTCCGGCAGCACATTCAGCGGTGGTTGCGGCGGGTGCGACGAACGAAGAGTTTTTGGACGACGCTGATATGTCCGGAGTCGGCCTCGGCCTCTATTTGGCCCGCGACGTGATGGGTCGAATGGGAGGAAAGATAAGCGTCGAAACCGAAGTTGGAAAGGGGAGCACCTTCACGCTTCATCTTCCAATTTGGAATCCAGATACGTGCGGAAAACAGTCGAGCGAGGTGAAAGAAAATGCCGAAACGATTGCTGGTGGTTGACGATGATGCAGGCTTGCTGATGGCGGTTTCAGAAACGCTGCGGGCCGAGGGATACAATGTTGTCACTGCACGACGCGGTGCTGAGGCACTGGTGCGCGTTGCCGAGCGCCTGCCCGATCTGGTGATCAGCGACATCCGAATGCCAGGGATGGACGGATACCAACTGGCTCGCAATCTGCGAGCCGCTCCGCACACGCGTCTCGTTCCAATAGTATTTTTGACGGCCAAGGACGAGATAGCTGACCGTATTGCCGGTTTTCGGTCAGGCGTCGACGCGTATATTACCAAGCCTTTTGAGCCCGAAGAATTGGTTGCCATTGTTGCCGGTATTTTGGAGCGCGTTCAACGCACTCATGGCGATCTTGCTCGTCTTTTCGGCGAGAAAGAAGATGAATTTAAGTTTAAGCGCGATGAGGATCTGACTGACGCTGAATGGCGTGTAGCCGAGGCCGTCGCCCGTGGCCTGAGCAATAAGGACATCGCCCGCGAGCTCAATCTCAGTTTACGGACCATCGAGGGCCATATTAGTCATATTCTGGACAAAAAGAGCCTAAGCAATCGAGTCGAGCTTGCATTGCAAATGATCGATCGCCGGCAGCCAGATTGAGGTTAACCGAGAGGCTCTCTGCACAAAGGCGAACTGTGTATCTCGGCGACCTTACGCAACGGGAATTGGCGTTTCGCGAAAAGCGATCTCTACATCATTGTGCGGCAGACCGTTGGTATCGCTGTAATCGTATGCTTCCCACGTCACGATCGGAGTTTCCTTAAAGTTATTGGTTGGCGGTGGAGACGATGTCCGCCATTCGAGTCCCGGAAGGATCCATGGATTATCACCGGCAATTTTTCCTTTGAAGAATGCGTGGGTCAGATAAATCGCCGGCATGATCACTCCAACTGCGAGTATGGATGCTCCCAGCGTCGAAAAGATATTCAGAACTTGAAACTCAGGAGGATACGAGGCATACCGGCGCGGCATTCCCAGAAAACCTAGGATAAATTGGGGGAAAAACGTTAGATTGAATCCAATAAATACAAGCATCGCCGAAATTTTGCTCCAAAACTCCGAATACATTCGGCCGAACATTTTTGGAAACCAAAAGTGCAGTCCGCCTAAATATGCCGACACGCTGCCTCCGACCATGATGTAGTGGAAATGGGCGATCACAAAATATGTGTCCGTGACATGAGCTTCGAAGCCCAACGCGCCCAAAAACAGTCCGGTCAACCCGCCGATCAGAAAGAGTCCGATAAAGGCTAAAGCATAAAGCATCGGCGTATCGAAGGAAATTGAGCCTTTGTAGAGCGTGGCGGTCCAGTTAAAGACCTTGATCGCCGAAGGTATCGCCACCACCATAGACATAAAAGAAAAAACCAGACTCGCGTAAACGGATTGTCCGCTGACAAATAGATGATGTCCCCACACGAGGAACCCAAATACGGCGATCGCGATCGATGAGAATGCGACAAACGTATATCCGAAAACTCTTTTACGCGAAAAACTGGAGATCAGCTCCGATACCACACCCATTCCGGGCAGGACCATAATATAAACGGCGGGGTGAGAATAGAACCAGAATAGGTGTTGGAAGAGGATCGGGTCGCCGCCCAGAGCGGGATCAAATATTCCAACGTGTCCAAGGCGTTCGATCGCCATCAGCAATATCGTGATCGCAATTACCGGAGTGCCCAGGATCATAACCAGGCTTGTCGCATATAGTGACCAGACAAACAGCGGCAAACGAAACCAGGTCATTCCCGGAGCTCTCATTGTATGAACGGTTACGATAATATTCAGTCCGGTTAGAATCGAAGAAAAGCCGGCAACGAAAATTCCCAGTCCGGTTGCTATCACAAACGAATTAGAAAATGTGGTCGAATAGGGTGTATAAAATGTCCATCCGGTATCCACTCCGCCCTGCATCATCGCCCAGATCCCGAGACTGGCTCCTAATATGTAGAGATACCAGCTAAGTAAGTTCACTCGGGGCAGTGCAAGATCCTTTGCACCGATCATCAATGGAATAAGAAAATTTCCTAAAACCGCCGGGATCGACGGGATCAGGAAAAAGAAGACCATTATTATCCCGTGTTGCGTGAAAACCTTATTGTAAGTACCCGACTCAAGAAGGTCGCTGGCCGGGGTCAAAAGCTCAAGCCGGATAAGTGCCGCGAAAGTTCCACCGACCACAAAAAAGAAAGTTACGGCTATCAGATACAAGATAGCGATACGTTTGTGATCCTTGGTAAGAAGCCAGGAGCTTAGACTAGACCCATTCGTCAGATAGTTTTCTTTAGGGTAGATCTCAGCCCTGGCCGGCACTTCAGCGATCGTAATTTCCTGCTTCATTGTATTTACCTAACAAATTCTTATCCAAAAAAGAGCCAGATGCGGAGGGGAATCACCGACCGCTTAACCTGGGACAGTCGAAAAATTCTTAATGATCGTGAGGTGATGAGGACAAATATTATTACTTCGTCGGACCAAAGCTATCGTTACAACGATAGAGGCCATGTTGCTTGCCTGAACCACGCTTAACAGAATTTCATCGCGAACAACGCAGTAAATTAGGAGAAGGATGCTGGCGACCAGCCAGATAACCCAGGTCCAAACGCTTATTCCCCAGGCACACTTTTCCACCCACAAATGATGGATCTGTGGGTAGTAGGCGAGAATGACGAGAGTGGTTCCAACCCAACCTATGATTTCCATCGTGAAAGATCCGCAAGTTCGCCGTTTAATGAGTGCCAAACCTATTTCTGGTGTCTACAGAAATTCTTCAATTGCTCGGATCGTTTCCATACTCTTAAGCTCGTTGAGGTCGTCGATCCAAGTCAGAACGGTTGCGGCTATCCTGCTCCGGCCTTCTTTGTTCGATCGTTTTCACTTTTCGTCCGAGCCGAAACGATCAATAAGTACGCTATGCCGCCTTACGTTTCGAAAAATTTCCTTTATCGATTTATAGCAGCTCATTCGATCGCCGACGAGCGTGTTACCACGCGATAAACGTAGGTGTTTACTCTTGTACTGCCGAGGTAATTTTGCATCTGTGACGAAGAGCGCGACTGATCATAACTCTAAGCAAATATCGAATTGTCGATTCAATACTTAGAGGAAATGCAGGGGTTTTCCGCTGGGTAGGTGACGAATAGTGACTTGCGGCTAGATTTCCCGGAGGAAGCACTGAGTAATCGCAGATAGTCGAGCGATAACAGGGATCACGTCGAACATGTGCGAGGATCTGGACGGGTGCACTAATAAAAAAGTTCACCGTACTCGCGTAGTACAGTGAACTTTTTTGTTAGGCTTAACGACTATTATTCGCCGTTCGGAGTGGAATCTGGCTCGGGTATGGATGTAAGTTCATGGTCGGCGGCCAATGGGAACATCTTGCGTTGGAGCTGCAGCACTGCAAACTGATCGCTGAAAACGAACACGGCCGCGATGATCACGACTATGGCACCAAATAACGGTCCGATCGAAAAGCTTCCTTCCCACAGACCGTTCTCTTTCTTAAAGTGAAAAAGTGCCTGATCGAGCCAGATATATCTAAGCAAAACAAACACTGCGAAATACAAAAGGGTCGCCCATAGCGCCCATGCACGGCGAGTCAGCCAAAGGATCACGTTTCCCAGGATGGCCAATGCAAGGGTGGAAACGATCAGCAGGGTCCATGCAATGTTGTCGTTGTAATTATACCCGGCGACCGCAGTGGAGGGCTGACCAATGCTCTGCAGCCAACTCCATGAATAATAGGTGAAGAACGCCATCAATGCCGTCGATACTGCAAGAACGCCCAAATATATTTTGCTAACCATATCGGAAGTTTTTACCACACACCCGAGCTGAAAACAAAAGGCCGGCGGGAACTATCCCCGCCGGCCTCGATTGAAAAGGGGTTGCCCGCCAGCCTATTCAGGTTTCACCGTAACGTAGATAGTTTGTCCACGACGATTCATCAACAAGAGGATCGGCTTGGTACCGGAGCTGTCGAGTGCTCCCTTAACGTCCGCGACCGAATTCACGGCCTTGCGGTTGACCTCGAGAATGACGTCGCCGCGGGCAAGCCCGGCTTCGGCCGCCGGTCCGTTCGGATCGATATCGGTGACGACCAAACCTTCGGTACCGTCTACCCCTAGCTGTTTAGCGGTCTGCGGAGTCACCGGTTCGAGACTCATACCCAGCTTTCCGCCTTGGTTTTGAGGAGTCGTTGAGCCCGGGCCGTCGTTATTGTCGCCTGGATTTTTAGAATCTGCCGGGTTGAATTCATCGAGCTTGGCTGTCAGTTCGAGATCCTTGCCGTCGCGGACCAACGTGAGCTTGATCTCGGTCCCTGGTGCAGTGCCAGCAACCTTGTTGCGAAGCACGTTGCTGTCCTCGATCTTTTCGCCATTTATCGCTGTAATAATGTCGCCGCGTTTGACTCCCGCCTTGTCGGCCGAGCCGCCTGCCTTCACATTACTCACGAGGATCCCCGTTCGATCTTTCAGGTCGAGAGCTTTGGCCGTGTCCTCGGTTACGTTCTGAATATTGATCCCGAGCATACCGCGGTGAACCTTACCGTCTTTCAGCAACTGCTCCAGTACGGTTTTGGCCATATTAGACGGGATCGAGAATCCGATACCGATGTTGCCGCCGCTCGATCCGCCCGGAGAGAGGATCTGCGAATTGATGCCGATCAGTTCTCCGTTGAGATTTACGAGGGCACCGCCGGAGTTTCCGCGATTGATCGGAGCGTCCGTTTGCAGGAAATCCTCATAACTGCCGTCGCTGAGGCCCGTTCGGCGGCCTTTTGCCGAGATAATGCCGGCCGTGACCGTCTGTCCGATCCCAAGCGGGTTGCCGATCGCCAGCACGATATCGCCGACGCGGACGCTGTCCGAATTTCCAAGCGTGAGAAAGGGAAGGTTCTGAGCGTCGATCTTCAACACGGCCAAGTCGCTTGGCTGGTCCGTCCCGACTACTTTCGCGTCAAACGACTTGTTGTCGCTCATCATTACCGTGATCTTATCTGCACCGTCGACCACGTGGTGATTTGTCAAGATCGTCCCGTCCGCGGACACGATCACGCCGGACCCAAGCCCGCGTTCGATCTGAGGCCGTTGATTCGGTCCCTGTCCGGGGGCCGGCAGCCCAAATTGGCGAAACATCTCGTCCATTCCTGGCTGCTGCTGTATCTGGCTGGCCTTTTCTTTATGATCCGCCTCGATACGCACTACGGCAGGCGACGTCTTATCGACAATATCTGCATACGATGTCCGGACGCCGTCGACGACGAGCGGTTGGACGGGCGCTTGCTGAGTTTGGGTAGGTGGAACTTCACCGCTGCTGAGCAGGCCGGTTTTACAAGACGCACCAAAGGACGCCACCATCACGGCAGCGACGATCACGAATTTACTTCTTAACATCGAACGATTTCTCCAAAACTTACTTATTAATGCGAAATTCTACTGAATTCGGAAGCGTTTCAATAATGTTACGAGTTAATACGCTCGCGGAACCATAAGGGTTCGAAAAATATTGCCTATAAGCCGAATCAGATATTAAAACCGCTGGAGATCTTTGGGGTTATATCGCGAAATATATAGCCGAGCGATTTGTAGACCAGCTTTGCACAGAGAAACGCCGGCGATTCATTATTTTCGAAATATGAATATTCGACCAGGTCCATTCCCACAACCCTCTTGTTTTCAGCCAGTTTGCGTAATAAAGTTAAAGTTTCATACCAACCTAATCCACCAGGTTCCGGTGTTCCGGTGGTCGGCACTATGCTGGGATCCAAACCGTCAATATCGATAGTTAGATATACATTGTCGGTGAGCGAATCAATAGCCTCGTCTATCCAGTCCGTCCGGCCGACGATGTCCCTCGCCCAAAAGATCTTTGTCGGCAGGCCCTCTTTTAGCGACCTTGCCTCATCGCCGGAGATCGAACGGATCCCCACTTGGACCGATGGAATTCTCAGGTCCTTGACGACGCGAGCCATGATGGATGCGTGTGAGTGCTTGGTGCCGTCGTATTCATCTCTTAGGTCCGCATGAGCATCGATCTGGAGCACGCTTAGATCTTCGTACTTTTCGTGATGTGCTTTGATAACAGGTGCGGAGACCGAATGCTCGCCGCCCAGCATACAAATAAATTTGTCTAACTCCAACAATTTCTTGGAATACGCGTA
Organism: Acidobacteriota bacterium; assembly: GCA_040005135.1. Lineage (GTDB taxonomy): Bacteria > Acidobacteriota > Blastocatellia > Pyrinomonadales > Pyrinomonadaceae > OLB17. The sequence continues at coordinate 26,605 of JBDTZO010000147.1, forward strand.
AAGCCCCGACATCATTTCTTCCGGAGTTTCGCGCGGAACAAATTCCGGAAGTGTGTGGATCCCGATCTTATATACCTCGGCATCGGTTTCCTCTTCGTAGAGTTCCATGTTGCGCGAGGCGTTGACGATCGCCATTGCACCGGCGCCCGTTCCCGTTCCGTATGAGACCGTGCCCTCATAGGAAACTGGCAGTATAAGTACTTTGGCGGTATCGATGTTGGAGTATTGCTCCTCGTCGATACCGCCAAAATTCATCGGTAGTTCAGATGACTGGCTCATAGAAAGATCCGGGTCGCCTAGGGAACGTCGATCACGAGATCGCGGCCCGCAAAGCTAAAGCTCGGCCGTTTGCGTCCCTTCATGAATTTAGCCGCAGTTTGCGACAGGGCAGTGATGATCATCGGCAATGCGATCGACGGATCACTCGGTACGTATGCCGTGGTCGCTCCCCGCAGCAACTTGCCGAAGACGGTCGTGTGTCCGCCGCCGAAAGATGGCGTCCGAATATCGAGCGGACAGCTGTCGGTCGCGATCGATATAGCATACTTATGGCCCCGAAGATTCGTACGTGTGATGTAGGACGATATCTCAGCAACATTGATCATGTTCTGGCTGCTCGTGCTGCCCAGCGTGATAATGCCCGAATTGCGGGTGCGCTGAGCTATCTGCATCATCTCCATCGTATCCTGCGTGGTGTCGAAAGCGACACTGATCTTTTTTTCGAACTTCGCCCGAGCAATGCCGACCGACAGTTCAGATCCGCCGAGATCTGGGCAATAGACGGGAATGCGGGCCTTAAATGCCGATGTGAGCAGCCCGTCCTCATGTGCGATCTCAGATAGCTCGCGGCCCATCAGGTGCAGAAACTCTCTGACCGAATACGACCGCGTGAGATCAAGTTGGTTGATAACGCTGCCGATCCACTCATCCGCTTCCTGATACTCTTCGCGGTTGGCGAGCACGTCGCCGAGACGCATAACGTCGGACGAATCAAGTTCGTCGTCGTCCATGCTCGGATGTGCTTGATAATGATTTCGGCCGAGGATCTCGTGTATGTCGTGATAAAGCACGGTCCCCGACATGACAAGCACGTCTACAAATCGATTTTTGATAACGTATGCAAGCAGTCGGCGCATGCCGGACGTGATCAAATTTCCCGAACCGCACAAATAAATGGTCGAGTTGTCGTCGAGCATGTCGAGCCATATGCGGTGAGCCTCGGCCAATTGCTTGGCTCCGAAGCCTGCACCTTCCATTTTCTCTAATAGTCCCGCGACCGATCTGTCTCGATCGATGGGAACAGGCCTCGTCGGTACCGTTAAAAATTTCGAGGCCTTTGTTTTCTTTTGAGCTACCATAGTTTCTCCGCGAATGAACTGAACGGCTATTGCCGTTCGTATAATATCTAAATTTATTTTGACCCGTTCGGCGTCAAATAGGTGTAACTGTCTACCTGATTCTCATAAAATTCGATCAATTTGCTGCCTTCGGTGTTGGTCAATGTACCTTCTTTTATCCGCAGCAGAACTGCACGACGAAATGTGTCGTGCAGCTGGACCGCATCAAAGCGCACGGTTGCCAGTGAGTCACCAAGTGTCGCACCGTAGATCACCTTCTTGATGATATAACCATCTTCGCCAATGTAGATGTGGGCCTCGTGGGGGACGCCGAAGAGGTTGTGATTATTACCCATCACTTCCTGATAAGCGCCGACTAACATCATGCCGAGATAGTAGGGCTCGTCTTTAACGAGCTTGTGCAGTTCCAAAACCGGCTTAACGTCGTGCAAGTCAACAAATTTGTCGACGATGCCATCCGAATCGCACGTTATATCGCATAGCGTAGCATATTCGGTAGGCTTTTTGTTGAGTTTATGTATCGGGATGATCGGGAACAGCTGTTCCAGCGCCCAATTATCGGGAATCGACCTGAACACCGAAAAATTTGCCAGATACTTAGCGCACATCAGGCGGCGAAGTTCGTCGAATTCCTCAGAAACGTATTTTTTTAACTGAGCGAACTGATCAGCCTTTTCACATATATCCCAAAACAGCACTTCGCCCTTACCCTTTGACTCTAAGGAAATAAGGCCGAGATTGAACATCGTGAACAATTCTTCGCGGTGCTCGAGGGCGTCGTGGTAATACTCGCCATAATTTTTGGCGTTGATCGTCTCGCGAAGGTCGAAGAGTTCTTTCACGACGACCGGATCGTCCGGCGTCATCTCCATCGGATAAATGTCTTCGACCACCGTCTCGATCTCGTCCTGAACATTTGTCACCAGAATAGCGTGATAGGCCGAAAGATAACGGCCGGATTCCTGGATGATCGTCGGATGAGGAACGTCTTCGTCTTCGCAAACCGTCTTGATCACGTAGATGACGTCATTTGCGAATTCCTGTGCATTGTAATTTGCCGACGACTCGAAGGACGTTTTCGAACCGTCATAATCCACTGCCATGCCTCCGCCGACGTCGAGATACTCGATCGGTATCTTCATCTTGTGGATCTTGGCGTAGGTACGGGCGGCCTCTTTCATCGCATTCTTGATGCGTTTGATGTCGGTGAGCTGCGAGCCGATGTGAAAGTGGAGCAGCTTGAGCATGTCGATCCGGCCAGCTTCCTGCAGGCGGCGAATGACCTCGAGTATTTCCGTCGTTGTAAGCCCGAACTTTGCGGCCTCGCCGCCGGATTTCTCCCATTTGCCAGAGCCTTTCGAGTAGAGCTTGACACGGACACCGACCATTGGCAGTTTTGCATCGGAATCAAGGGCGAGCAGCTCGGCGGCAAGGTCCAGCGTGTGGTCAAGCTCGCTCAACTTTTCGATAACGATCACTACGTTCTTTCCCGACGCGGCCCCGGCAAAGGCGAGACGGATAAAGTCGCGGTCCTTAAAACCGTTTAGAACGAGGAGGCTCTCTTTTGAAAGTTCGAGGCCCAGAGCAGCATAAAGCTCAGCTTTCGATCCCGCCTCGAGCCCGAAATTGTACCGCGAACCTTCGCGCAGATATTCCTCGATCACAGCTCGATTCTGGTTCACCTTCATCGGATAAACGCAGAGGTGGCCGCCCTCGTACTCAAACTCTTTGATCGATTTTTTGAACGCCGTCTGAAGCTTTCGGATCTGGCCGAAGATCAGTTGCGGGAACCTAAGCAATATTGGCGTGTTGACCCCTCGTTTTCGAAGGTCGTCAATTATCTCTTTCACGTCCGCCGTGAGATTTTCATTCTCCGGCGAGTGCACTACGAGATTGCCTTTTCGGTTAACACCGAAATAATCTTTGCCCCAGTTGTCTATTCCGTAGGTTTCGATCGTCTGTTCGATGACTGAACTCAATTTCGCTACTCCTGAAGATAGGAACCGCTGTGGTTCGAAGCGGATACAAAAACAACTAGTCTATTAAAAAACATCCGAAAAACCAAGGGTCAATAAACATAGTACGTTTACGCCGAAAAAAGGTTTGCTTATCACGATCCGAGTGTGGCACAGCCGTTGCATTCCAGACCTAGTGGAGGCAGGTCCGGAAGCAATTGGTCGTCGAATTAAAGGAAAAACAGAATATAAACTGCCGCGACGCCGGCCAAAATGCCGTATCTTGTCAAGACAATGTGCCAAATTCTGTCACATTAGATCCAAATTTCCGCTGTATGCGAGGTATGATCAAAATGCTCAAACGTAACGAAGGATTTTCTTTAATCGAACTCTTGGTCGTGGTCTCTGTGATCGGGATCATTGCGGTCCTTGCAGTGCCGGCGCTTAGAAAAGCGATGATCGCCGCTGAGAACGGAAATACGTTTGCAACAATGCGGACGATTTCGTCCACGCAGATGGGCTTTTATACCACGAACAGCCGCTTCGGCCGCCTTAACGAGGTAAATAACCTGCTGTCATCCAGCTTGGGTGCGACGTCAGGCAATCAGTTGTCACGCGGTAAATATACGTTCGAGATGACTCCTGCCGCTCCGACGGATGCCGAGTTGAAAGACGGTTTTACGATCCGGGCTACCCGTAGCGTGGCAAGCGAAGGCGTTACCTACCAATACGAACTCACGCAAGGCGGTGAGATCCGACAGATCCTGCCCTAAACCTTCGCCATCTTCCCGCCCGCCCGAACCACGGTCACAAGGGGTAAAAAATTGCAATGAATATATTCGAAGACCTGGTCGTCGAACTTAAAGAAGAGAATTTACTTGA
>JBDTZO010000173.1:0-30774 GCA_040005135.1 Acidobacteriota bacterium
ACGTCACGTCCTTCGCAAGCGTTTGGCCGGTCGCTGACTTGGTGCCCGCGGGCACACGGGCGGTGAATTTGGTCGCCATCGGGAAGCGCTTTGTCGTGTCGAACATCAGCGTCTTGGTCCCGAGCCAACGCCAGTTTCCCTCGACCTGCGGCGAAAGCTCGACGGGCGCGTATTTCGCCGCTTCTTCCTGAGATGAGACGGCGACCATCGGCTGTGAGAACGTCACGCTTAGGTCCGGAGCAAGCGGCACCTCGCCGTCGGGCGAAAATCTGACGACCTCGAGCGTGCTGCTCTGTCCCGAATTGGGGGCGGCACGCATCTCGTCCGACGGGAATTTGACGGGTATCTTGCTGCCTGTTTTCGGCGCGGGCAAGGTGCCGACGCGCTTTGCGAAATCGGTCTGGTCGTCCGCGGTCGTCTTGATCTCGGGCACGCGCTTTAAGAGCTTGGCGGCGTCGGCGGCATTTAATGGATCGGTCGCGGCGAGCTGCTGTTTGACGCGCTGCTCGGCTCCCTCAGCTCCTTCGCTCAGGCGAAATTTAAGGCCGTCGGGCGTATCTTTCATTTTCTGCTCCATCGCTTTTCCGATAACTTGACCGTTCGCAACGAGGCTCGCCGGAGCGATATATCCCAAATAAACGGAAAGCAAAAGTGTCCACGCAGTGAGTTTTTTCATTATAAGGTCATCCTAAAAATAGTATTGGCGGTCGAGCCGCGATCCGACTTTTGAACGGCCGAAAACGTGCTTTCTTGCAGCGGAGCCCCTCGGACACCCTCAGAAGGCCCAACGCCCCATAGCGAACTGTGCAGTGAAAAGAGCTAAGAATAGAATAGAGATAACCGAAGCCACAGCAAATCTCACCGGTTTTCTCAGGCTCACCGCCATCACTATGAAAAGCGGGAACATTGTCAACGTATAGCGCGGAACGCTCAAGATGAAAGAAGTGCTCACGAAAAGAAGCCAAGACAAAACCATCCAGACCCGGTAAGAGCCTCGCAGGTGCTTCCATCCGAGCGCTGTTCCGAGAAATCCGATGGCAATGAAAACCGCTTCGAACAATATCTCCATACGTGGTGCTGGCCGGGTATCGGTCAGGACGGCATGGAATTTTCCGAGAACTCCGGTTATGGGATTAGCCAAATATTTTTGCCAGTGTTCGCGTTGAATCGTTAAGAACTCAAATGGGTCGCCAAAAATGAAATAATTGATACCCAAATAGGCGACAAAACCCAGTGGTATCAGCCCAAGCCATGCCCATGACGCCTTTATTCTTTGCTCACGCTTCCACGCGGTCCAGAGCTCAAATGGCAACGCTGCACACAGGATCAGGCCGTTGACGCGTGTCGCACAGGCTGCCGCGCCAAGTATGCCAGCCAACAGCCACCGCTCCTTTCTCACGGAATAAAATGTCCCGACGACCAATGCCAGAAACAGACTTTCGGTATAAGGAATGTGTAGAAAATACGCCGTCGGAAATATGAAAAGGAACCAAATAGCCCGATCCGCAACCCAATGCGGATAATCTAATTTGATTAGCCGATGGAAATAGAGCGCGAGGAACACCGAGGCGACAGCCGAAACGAGGACTCCGCCCTGTACATAATCGCCGGTCGGCAATGAAAACAATGAAACAAGCAACGGGTATAGCGGAAAAAAGACGATGTCCCAATGCCGGTCGCCGACGGCCGCGTATCCGTGTTGAGCTATTCCGATATATGCGGGAGCATCCCAGCGATTCCAGATCCCGAAATATGGCTGATAGTTCGGCGGGTTCTCGTTCAAGAGCCAAAGAAATGCAGCCGTACCAAACACAAAGAGCGCGAGCTTGGTCCCAATTACAAATGCGACGATTGATCTTGTTGTCTTCAAATTACCTCTAAGGTTATCCGTGGGTGATGATGGGTCGTTTGCAGTCGATCAAAAGTTCTCGAGGATCGCGAGCGCTGTTTCGCCGCCGCCGGAGGTTATATTGACGAGCGATCCGGGAGCGAGCCGGACCATTCCGCCCTCGACCTCGCCGCGAAAAAGGAACGGGTCAAAATCCACCGTCAGGGCCGCCATCGTCGCCTCGCCGTCGCTGATCACGGGAATATTGGTCTTTTCGACCTCGACGCGTTCCTGGACGAGGTAGTGAGATTCGAGGGCGTGGCCGATCGCTTTGTCCCACTCGGCGGCCGTGCTCTCCCAGCCGAACGAAATGCCTTTGCCGCCGTATTCATCATTCGGCTTTAGTACAAACCGCTCGCGTGCCGAACGGATAAACTCTAACAGGTCGGTCGCTTCGCCGCCGTATGTGGTCTGCTCGTCGCGGACGGTCCGCGTCCACGGAATGTGGCTCCGGATCGTCGCAAGCTGCTCCGCGGTGAAAAGCGAGCGATATCGTTCGTCCGTCAGCATCGCGAAACCCGCTTTTTTGTGCGGTATCTTTGACCGGAACGAATTTGCCATACAGATCGAACCGCTCTCACATGCAAGATAAAGCGGATGCCGCTCGTCAAACTTTTCAAGAAATTCATGAATGATGACGCGCTTAAAGAATACATCTATCTCGAAGTCGCCGTCTGACAGCGACGTCCCTTTGAATTCGAGCTCGTGCGGATCACAGATCCTGGTGGCATGCCCACTCGACTCAAAATATTCCTTCAGAATGGCAAATTCAGGCGAGGTAGACACTCCCTCCCAATCGACGATCGCGATATTGGGCTTTGCCTTTTTACCGCCGAATTCGCGATAGGTGCTGAGTAAGACCTCGAGCAGGCGAATGTGCGGCTGCGGGAAATGATGCGCATTGGCCGCCAAAAAGTCCTTGACCAAAGGAACGTGTGTAAACAAACTCTCGAGCGATGTCTGATCTCCGATGCCCGCCGGATTTTCGCCGTTATATTCAAGAAAAGCAAAGCTGTCCGTGGTCAGAAAAGCGTCAAGCCGGCTGTTGACCGAGACACCTCTGTATCCGGGCTCGAGCCGCGCCCAACGGGCTTCCTTTTCGCTCATACCGAGTTCGGCCATAACGCGATCGTCCTCGATTGCCAGGGCTGTGATCGATTCAAACGCCCTGTTGATCTGAAACGCGGCCTGCCTGATGACCTCGTACCTCGAGCGTTCGAGGAAATATGGCCGCAGAAACGGGCTGATCGGCCGAGAGCCGTGCATGATCCCGGACTCACGCTGCAGTTGGGTCAGCTCAGCAAAAAGGCCTCGGTCATAGCGGTGGCGCGCCAAAAGATCTTCGTCGAGCCGGGCAACAAGGTCCTTGATATTTGCGGTCATTTTTCACGCGTCCGGGCACGCGCAAGTACTGTAAACTACTTCTGCAAAAATCCCAATTTGGACGGCTCTTGATTTCGGACTATTCTGTTCACATAAATCAATTTCCTGTTATACTGACTTCTGGATTTTGCAACTTTGGTTGGAGCCAGGTCGTACGGTTTTGCGTGTAAGGCCTTTACGGCAAATCATTTAGGAGCTGATAGTAAAAATGGGATTGTGGGCAAGAATAAAAAGAGTGTTTCTGGCAAATACCGGAGCCGCGCTCGATAAGATCGAGAACCCCGAATTGGTGCTGCAGCAGACGATCCGCGACATGCGTGACCGTGTGCCGGAACTTAATAATTCCGTCGCTCAGGTGATGGCCACCGAACGTTTGCTGCTCAAGCAAAAAGAGAATCTCTCGACCCAGGTCGTCGATCTCGATTCAAAGATCAAAGCGTCCGTCAAAATGGGCCGCGACGACATCGCAACCGCCTACATCGGCCAGCTCCAGCAAGCTCAGCTCGACCTCGAACGCACGTCCGTCCAGTCCGAGCACGCCGGCGTCGCCTCGAAACAGGCTCTCAAGGCCCGCGACAACTACGTCCTGAATATGAAGAAGCGCACGGCCGAGGCCATGCAGCTCATCAGCGCATCTAAACAGGCAAAACTGCAGGAACAGCTCGCCCAGACGATGGATACGTTCAACATCGGCGACGATTCGTCGACGTTTAACGAGATGCGTGAAAAGATCGATCGACGCGTCGCCGCCGCCGAGGCCAAGCTGCAGCTCGGTGCGAGCAATGTCGATACGCAAATGCAGGACATCGAGCGTGAAGCGATGGACATCCAACTGCAAGACAAGCTGCTCGAATACAAGCAGTCGATGGGAATGCTCGGCTCAGGCACGCCGCAGGCAAGCCGCCAGATCGAGGCAGGCACCGAACCCGCCAAGGAATCCGACCTTCTCGACCAGGTCATCGTTAACGAATCCGGCAATACCGGAAAGCCGAATTAGATAGCGTCAGCGGCTTGATAGATTTTGAGGGTCGAGTTATTCAGATATGGCAGATCTCGCTAAGTATCGGCAGGACGTAGACAGATTTAATACGAGCTACCTCAAAGAGGCCGCCAAGGAACCGATAAATTTCTGGGGCCTGGCTGGGTTTCTCGCCGCTGCTGCGTTTACCGGAAGCGTTATACCTCTGCTTATCGCTCTGATGGTCGAGGCTCTCTACCTGATCGTGGTTCCAGTGCTGCCGGCTTATCGCAGTCTGGTCGTCAACCGCGAGAACGACCGCCGAAAAAAGCTGCACATCGCCGGACGCGAGAGCATGATCAAGGCGTTTACGCCACGCGAACGCGAGGCCGTTGAATATCTCCGTTGGCTCAAGAACAAGATCCAGGAAAACTACAAGAAATTCACAGGCGCAGGCGAACTGCCGTCTAATCTAAAGGCTCTCGATCGCCGTTGGGAAGATTTCGTTGACCTGCTCGACGTTTACCGCCGACGTAAACAACATTTAAAATCGATCAACCGCCAGGCCGTCCACAATCAGCTTTCACAAGCATTTCGGGCCATGGAAAGCTCAACCGACGAAAAGACCAAGCGGATCCAGCAGACCAACGTCGAGATCCTCAAACGCCGCATTGCGTCGTTCGACGATATCGAAAAAAGCGTCAAGCTCGTCGAGGGCCAACTGCAGTCGATCGAAAACTTCTTCAGCTATCTCAATGATGAGATCGTCACGATCTCAACGCCGGAAAAATTCTCACTTCTCGATTTCGAACAGCTTTCCGATTCGATCGCCATGACCAAGCAGATGCTGGATGCAACGGCAGACGAGGTCGGAGCTCTCGACTCGTACAATCGCGAAATGGGCAATTTTGAGCTTCTGCCCGGAACTAATCAATAACAAAATTAGAGTTTAAGGCTCGAACCCTTCGATAGCGGGCATTTCCCGTCTGACTGCGGCAGGCGGAGGCGGCGGCTCTACGGCACGCCGCTGAACACTGTCACCTGTCGGCAGGTCGTTGATGTTAAGCGCGAGGTTGTTAGCGTTCGTCGAGTATGCAAGAGCAACATCGCGTGTGATCGTGCCGGCACGCAGCATTTTTTCGAGCTCGCCATCGAATGTCTGCATCCCGTCCATCGCCCCGTCGACCATCGCGTCAGTGATCGACCGTCCGTCCTTTTCTCCCTTTTCAATATACTCGCGGGTTCGCGAATTTGAGATCAGGATCTCGATCGCCGCTGCACGGCCTCCGCCGACCTTGGGCATAAGACGCTGTGAAATGATGCGTCGAAACGACTGCGACAAACGCGTGCGGATCGCCGCCTCTTCGATCTTAGGGAAAACGCCGATGATACGGTCGATAGTCTTGGCAGCGTCGATCGTGTGCAGCGTCGAGAGGACGAGATGGCCCGTCTCGGCCGCTTCCATAGCGACCTCGATCGTCTCGCGGTCCCGCATCTCGCCGACGAGGATCACTTTCGGTGCCTGTCTCAAAGCGGCACGCAACGCCCCGGCAAAATCGGGTGTGTCCGAGTGCAGTTCGCGCTGGTGGATCGTCGAAAGTTTGTGTTCGTGGATAAATTCGATAGGGTCCTCGATCGTTACCACATGATATTTTTTGGTCGCGTTGATGACGTCGATGACCGCGGCAAGCGTCGTCGATTTGCCGGAGCCGGTCGGGCCGGTCACGAGCACGAGCCCGTTTTTGAGCTCGGCGACACTCTTTACCGCCATCGGCAGGTTCAGTTCCTGCCAGTTCGGCGGCTTGGTCGGGATCACCCGCATCACGATCGCGATACTGCCGCGCTGTCGAAATAGATTGACGCGAAACCGGCAGAGCCCCGGCACGCTGTACGAAATGTCGGCCGAACCCTTTTTATCGAGCGTTTCGATCCCGACGTCGTTTCCCTCGAGCATGATGTCGGCGATGGCACCGATCTGCTGCGGCTTGAGCATTTCGAGCCCCGGCATCGGAACGCCTTGCAGATCGCCCGTAAGCTCGACCTGCGGCGGCCGGCCGGGCGAAAAGATAAGGTCGCTAACCTTGCTGTCGACGGCGAGCATTCGGTGCAGCACCTGGTGAAACGACTCAACATTGCGCTGCTGCGGTGTCGTAACCTGTGAGACGGGAGCTTCGATCCCGGTCAGAACCGTTTGTTCATTCATTTTGCGAATTTAGCCTACGAGAATTGGGATAAAGAAAGCGGGAAGCTGCCAACGAAACCGCACGGCAGGCGTCACAACTATTCTAACCCGCCGCCGCCAAAACGCGCAACCATTTTTAACACTTTCGAATGTTCGGGGGCTGTGTAAGTCCATATTAAGAACCGGCCGTCCATCGACGGATCGGAATTTTCCTTTACAAAAACGTCCTATCTATACTACGGATGTCGGCGGCCGCGCGCTGGCGGATCCCTCGATCTATCGGACGACCGGATCGTGATACCTCCATCTGTATCACAGCAAATGCCGAAATTTCCGAACGAATGCCCCTGCGGGAGATGAAGGCGATCCGGCAATGTTGGCTCGGCCGAAGAGTTGGATTATAATTGTCACTTTGTTATTTCAGAACGATATTAGAGAGACTTTTATAATATGACTATGAAAAAAGTAGGTATTTTAGCGGGACGCGAACAGACGTTTCCGGAATCGATGATCAAAAGCATCGGCGAAAAGAGCGGCGGCGAGGTAACCTGCGAGATGGTCTCGCTGGGCGGCATTCGTCTCGACGAGCCGAAACGGTACGACGTCATTATCGATCGTATTTCGCACGAGGTCCCTTATTACAGGGCGACGCTTAAACGATTTGCTCTCGAGGGCACGCACATCATCAACAATCCGTTCTGGTGGTCGGCCGACGACAAATTTTTTAACTTTGCCTTGGCGGCAAAGATCGGTGTTGCGATCCCAAAGACCGTTTTGCTCCCGCAGCATGCGTACATAAAGGACATCACGAGCGAGAGCCTTAGAAATCTCGAGTTTCCGCTCGATTGGCAGAGCGTCATAGATTACGTTGGATTCCCTGCTTTCCTCAAGCCGTTCGACGGCGGCGGCTGGAAGAATGTTTCGAAGATCCACAACGTAGAGGAACTTTTTAACGAATACAATCAGTCAGGCACGCTATGCATGACGCTTCAGGAAGGGATCGAGTACGACCATTTCGTACGTTGTTACTGCGTCGGCAAGGAAAAGGTCCTGATCATGCCGTACGATCCGTCGCAGCCGTATCTATCGGGGATGCAGTATGTCGATGTGGACGATTATCTTACGCCTGAGCTGCACACACGCGTCGAAAAGGACGTGATCACGATCTGCAGGGCACTCGGTTACGATCTGAACACGGTTGAATTCGCGATCAAAGACGGCGTACCTTACGCGATCGATTTCATGAACCCTGCTCCGGACGCCGAGCTTGCGTCCGTCGGCGAACGAAACCATCGATGGATCGTCGATAATATGACCGAATTCATTCTGAAGAAGTTGGAAACCGGCTGGGACGATCCCGATTACACTTGGACGTCGATGCTGAAGAATGCGGGGAACGCAGCCGCACAATAGGATGATCGAAATTTGTGAAATAAAAAAATGGACGAGCCGCCGGGCTCGTCCATTTCAGATTTGGAGGCTGCTTTTATGTTACATCTCGGAATTCAGTCGTCTGAATTTCCTAGCATATCATATGGGATGCGGGTTGCGAACATTTTTGTGGCGATGTTAAGTGCCGCCCATATCAACAGAGTCACCGCTGAGACGGCCCAACCGGTATCGGCGATCATATCATCCTCCGTAAGCATGCCAAGGAATATCACGGGGAATCCCATGAACGTGAGCCGCAACGCTGTTCGTTTGACGCTCTCGAACGTCTCGAGCAAGCTAACACGGCCGACCTCCATCTCCATATATTCATCGTCATCGTTGAGCCGGGCGAAATACTCAGCCTCGCTACGCGTCCAGCGCCGCAGGCTCGGCGTCTGGGCAAGCCGGTTCGCAGTCGAAAAATGATGTATCACATGAGCGATCTTACCCTCGCGAAGAGCGATCTCAGCAAGGCCGCGAGCCGAACGATAACCCTCGCCAACACGGTCGAGGGCCTTTTGAAACGCAGCCGAAGCACGCCGCCACTCGCCGGCTTGAAAATAGGCTTCGCCGAGCCGCTCAAGTAGGTCGCCGTCGTCGTTCGCCCGCATTTCGGCAAGCCGCATCGCCGCGATCGCTTTACGTTCGAGCCGGCTGCTTCGCTCGGCACCAGCGAAAGACTGAACACAACGAGCGAATTCGAACAATATGCGGCCATCGTGCGGCTTGAGCACCAGAGCCCGGCGAAACGCCTCAAGCGACTGCCGCAGGTAGCCGTTGAGCCGCAATTCATTTGCCAATTTTCGAAGGTATTCGACGCGAACGACGTCGTCATGACCGAGTTCATGCGACTGCGCCAGGGCGTTTGTCCGGATCCCTCGCGTCGCGTTCCCGAGGACCTCGGCGGACGGAATGTGTTCAAATTCCGCCTTCATCAACGTTTCTTTGGGATCGGCCAGATGATCTCGGAGGTCTATCGATCTCGCATCGAGCGCGTTCTCAGCGACACGCGGCAGAATAGCGGCGATCATCCGCCGGTAGTTGTCGCTGCCCGAGGCAAACGAGATCTGCATATCTTTGCCGCGAACAGTTGTGCGGTAGCGATAGATGACATTACCGCCGCGTTTGAAAGTTCGCACCGCGGCGGTCTCGATCTGCTCGATGTCATTGAGTTTGAGACTGCGGCGGCCGCCCTGGAACCACGTCCAGACGCGAGGGATGATCCCCGATCGCGACAACCGCTTGCCGTCAAATCCTATGCGGTCGGTCAATGCAAGGAAAGGTATGCACAGCCACGCCAAACAGAAAAGGGCGATACCCGCCGCGTCGATCTCGAGATAAAAGAAGAATGCGGAAAAAAACGACACCAGCATCACGGCTATCAGATAGCCACTAGGCGAAACTCGAACCGAGATCGGCCGGTCGGCGAGAGCCGACGCAGCGAGTGGTCGGCTTTCGACCGGATCGTTGGTTCTGATCTGGATGCTGTCGTTCAAATAGTTTTGCCCCGATACGTCATTCTCAATATATTAAGAAACAACGAATCGGGGCCTCAATTTCAAATACGGAACAAACGTCTCGTATTTGTACGGGTCAGATCACATGTCGATCTCGCCCGGGGACGAAGGGTTCGCAGCAGGAGCTTCCTTGATCTCCCGTGCTTTGTCAGGATCGAGTTGACCGAGCCTCTCTTTGGCCGATGTCGCAGTTTCGCTCATCGGAATAGCCTTGCCGTCGGCGTCCTTAGCCTCGCTGCCGCCCTTTGCGATGGAGTAGAAAAGATTGATGGCCTCAGTCTTCTTTCCCTGTTTCTCGTAAACATCAGCGAGCTGGAAATTGATCGTATCTTTCGCAAGAACAGAATCCGGGAACGCCTGGAGCTCCTGATAAAGAGCTGCCGCTTCATCGAGCTTGCCGTCCTCGACCTTGGTCTGGGCAAGAGCAAATTTCGCAAGCTTTGCCACGTCCGAAGTTCCCTTCGACAAGCCCTCGAGTTCGAGGATACCGGCTGCGCGGTCCGACGTGAGACGGTTTACGGCGATAAAGTACTTGGCCTTTTCGCCGGTCGATCCGCCAAACTTATCGACCACGTCCTGGAAAGCTGCGATCGAAGCATCCGCTCGGTCCTTTTCAGTTTTATAGGTCTTTTCCGTAGAACCGGCTGATGGCGGAGCGTCCGTTACGCGCGATCTGGATATCTCGATCGCCTTTCCAAGTGCCGCCTGAGCAGCCCCGCTCGAGCGACGGCTGTATTGGTAAAATATGCCAGCAATCACCGCCAGCAAAACCAGTGCAGCAACGCCGTAAAGTATCGTTCGGCCTTTTCCCTCGAACTGCTTACCAAATTTTTCGATCTTATGACCGATCTTGTGCTGAAACGGGTCCTCGTAGGGGACCTTATCTTTGGGGTCAGCGGCCGTCGCGACCTGTGCCAATCTTCTCTGCTTTCTTGCCATGATTAAAATTTTATTGCAATTTGCGCCTTTGCTATCGTTATATAATTGCGGTGCCGGAGGATTTCCAGAAGTGTTAATTTAGCTTAAAACGTCGTTTAGAGCAAATTAAAGGTGATCGATACCGAAAGTAGATATGCATTTAAGACCGTCGAACAAAAATAAAATGCATTTATGGGGAACAAAGTTACTTCTGCGGTGTCTAATAATTCCAGTTCGCGGAATCTGTGCGAATGGGCAAATTGACGGTTCTGGCCGCCATGAGAACCACGAGGCAGGAAATGGTCTTCACTAAGTCAATGACATTTGACGCGGAAGAGTTCCCAAGTGTCGCGATCGCGGCACAGCCGGTGTCCGTTCACGCTTCCGCTGAATCAGATCTTATTGAAAAGCTCCAGGCCCGCGATGGCCGAGCCTTTGAAACATTGGTAGAGCGTTATTCTGGCGACATTTTTGCACTGCTATATCGAATTACCGAGAATGCGGAGGATGCTGGCGACCTGACACAGGAAACTCTTCTAAGTGCCCTCAGGTCAGTACACCGATTTCGCGGTGAATCCGGGTTAAAAACATGGCTATTCCGGATAGCGATCAATGAATCGCGGAATCGTTTTCGGTGGTGGAAACGTCGTCGGCGGGACCAGACCGTGTCGCTCGACTCGCTCATCGGTACCACCGAAATGCTGGTCTCGGACACAATTCCGGATCGCGGCCTTAGCCCGGAGCAGGAAACACTTCGTCGGGAGCGCGAAACGGCCCTTCGATCCGCACTGATCGAACTGCCAGTGGTCTTTCGCGAAGCCGTTATTTTATGCGACATCGAAGGACTCAGCTATGAAGAGACGGCTCTAGCCTTGAAGGTCGGACTCGGAACGGTGAAATCGCGTATTTCACGAGGACGCGAGGAATTGCGTCGAAGATTGAAAGGTTTTTGAAAATTGAATGAATGGTTGACTCGCCCCGGTCCCATCTTGGACGTAAATAAATCGGTGCCAATCGATAGGTCAAAAGTGGACGAAGGTTGAGGGAACCAAGGATCGGAAAATATGGTAGTCGACAGGCATTTGACTAGACCAGCAACATCGAATCATTGCAGTCGAAGACCTACGTTTCCGTTTGAGGACTTTAACACAGCGTTGTTTTCGGTTTATTGAAAACAGCCGGGGTCAGTCAGCCATTCTTTCAAATGCGAACTGCCATCCGTGACAGGTCGCGAAGGATCAAAGCGATGAAATGCAATGATTTTCAACTTAACATATCTCAGTTCGTGGACGGACGTCTGTCAGCCACGGAGGTTTTGATATTCGATGAGCATCTAGAAATTTGCCCGCTTTGTCGCGACAAGGCTGATGACATACGTTCTCTCAAAATTGACTTGAGAATGATGGCTCGGCCCACAATGCCCCTCGAGATGGCAAGCCGGATGCGATACGCGGTTCGTGCCGACGCCCGAGCGAAAACTTACCCGTCGATGAGCCCGATTACGTGGAACTGGATCCAAATGAAGCTTATGCCCCTTTCGGTAGGGATAATGGCGTCAATCGCGATCGGATTCACTATTTTGACACTGCTAATGTCTGGTGGGCTCGCAATCAACAATTATAATACGAAAAACGGGTCTTTGGACTCAGAAATAATTATCGCGAATGGTGGAATTGGTCTCAATAACCCTGGTCCAAACGACATCTCGCCAGTGGAGTACGCTCATAATCGCATGGCTGTATCCGAGGAGTCGCCAAGTATAAATCCTCAAGGTACATTGGCTGCACTGTCAAACACGCTAACCGGACATGGGTTCAGAAATAATGAGGTCGTCGTCGTGGCGGATGTCTTTTCTAACGGACTCGCACGGATCGCTGAAGTCGTAGAGCCATCGCAGAACGATCGGGCAGTCGATGAGCTTCAGCGTGCTCTCGATTCGGACCTATCCGACACGCCGTTCGTTCCAGCGTCTATGGATAACCGCCCAAACAATGTCAGGGTCGTCCTAAAGTTTCAAACGGTCGAGGTGAACTCGCGGAACACTAAAAAGCACCCATAGTCAGCTAGGAAACACACTTTGTATTAGTCGGCAAATCGTAGTCTCTCGATTATTAACCCTTATTTCAACTTATCGATCTGGATCTTTAACTGAGCGGCTCGAGCCTGATCCACGGCAAGGAGCGCCCTATATTGTTCCATCGCAGCCTGTTTATTCTTATTCAGGACTTGCACGTAACCCAAATTATACATTGCCCTAATGAATCGCGGGCTGATCTGTAAGCATTTGGTGTAGGCGTCAATGGCTTTGTCGCGTTGATCATCGGCAAAATATGCATTACCAAGT
This sequence comes from Acidobacteriota bacterium, assembly GCA_040005135.1. Lineage (GTDB taxonomy): Bacteria > Acidobacteriota > Blastocatellia > Pyrinomonadales > Pyrinomonadaceae > OLB17. Next base: position 12,622 of record JBDTZO010000173.1, read on the forward strand.
AAATAGTAGCCGTCCGAATAGTCTGGATTAGCTCGAGTATATTCGACTAGTCCACTTACCGCCTTTGCGTAACTCCGGGTCGCATCGTCTTTCTTTCCGCTCAAATCATAGGCTCGAGCGAGATAAAAGTACGTCTCTCCGTCGTTCGGATTTAACCTGAGCCCGTTGAGACATGCGGTTATCGCTTGCTGATATTGTTTGACGTCATTTGAGGCACGACACAAATTTGTATACGCCATGTACTGATCAGGCAAGAATCGTATGCCGGCCAATGCCGCTCCTACGGCCTCGTCATTTCGGTCAGATAAACTGTAATACCAGCTCAAGTCCGTATAAATATAACCATCGTTCGGGTATAGCAAGAGGGCTCGCTTTGATATATCGATGGCTTCAGCTAATCGGTTCTCGCTCCGAAACAGCTCGGAGAGGTTTCGATATGCCTGATAGATCATCGGCTTGGCCGAAATGGCACGTTGATAAGCTTGTATAGCAGCACCAGGATCCTTTAACTTTTGCTTCGCATCCCCGAGCAGATAATAAGCTTCTCCGAGCATCGGCGTTCCCAGTTTGACAGCCGATTCTGCCGCTGCTGCCTGGCCTTTTGTATCGTTTAACGAGAGATCGGCCCTGGCAATGTTGTAATAAAGATCACCATCATTCGGTGAGGCTTCGAGAGCTCGCTGAAATGACGCTAACGCATCAGGATAGGACGATTTCGCGTACTGAATCTCTCCGAGAGCCTTTAGAAACGTGACATTTTTTGGCTCTACGGCGAGACCTTTTTGAATGTCGTCAAGAGCCCCGTCGTAGTTCTTTTGATCGTAGTATATGTACCAGCGAAGTTTGTAGACTTCGATCGGCTTGAACCCCTGGGACAACGCTATGCTTAATTCGCTAACGGCTGGCTCATATTCTTTAAGGTAATAGTGAGCATAGCCTTTCCAGAAGTGCGCATAGGAATTGTTAGGAACTAGAGCGATCGACTGACCATACGAATCGGCGGCATCATGGTAATTCTTTTGATTGAAAAATTTATTGGCCTGCTCCGTAAGGTCTTTAGCCCGTTTAACATCCTTCTTGGACTGTGCCGATATTGAGACTCCCGTCACGAGGATAAGTACGACGAGAAACCCAACGGTGGCGTTATAAGTAGTTCTGTTTGAACGCATAAAATTAACTCTCTCGCCTACTGAAGTATTACTGTGCGGTCGTTGCTTGGTTTAACCTTTGGAGTCGGCTTGGCTCCAGGCGTTGCAGAAGGTTTTGTGATCGTCACCTGATTACGTGTCGGCTCAACTTTGGGAATCGATCTCGGCGTAACGGGCTCCGTAGTAGGTGTCGGTGTAGCCGAGACAGAGCCATCGTTGCTGGCGGTTCCCGTTGAATTTGAGTTGGAATCAACCACATTTAGGTCTGGCGACTGCGTTGGCTCGGCCGTCGGGCTTGCCAGCGGAGTCGCACTTGGTGATGCGGCGATGGTTGGTGAAGGTGACGGGGAAGATTTACCTCCGCCCACATAATTAGCGTAAAAATACCAGCCCCCGCCGGCGAGTGCCCCCATCAAGATGAAAAATGCAGCGAGGATTGCTAGAATCACGGCCGCTTTTGATTTTGATCTTGGTTTTGGTTTTGACGGCTGAGCTGTTCCCGCACCCGCTGGTACAGTCGGTGCGGCTGCGGTTTGCACACCCTCAGGTTCAACCGTTTTTTGATTAAAACTTGACGGCGGTTCCGAGCCAGATGAAGCAGTCGATCCAGTGTGGACTCGTAGATCCGTTGAACTCGCAGAGGAGGCGGGATCTGGAGTCCACGTTTCGGTTGGTCCATGTTCGCTTGAGGACGCATTTTGCAGCGGCTGCGAGAAAGCACTTTCCAAGGGCGACGCTGGTTCAGCGTGAGCCCCAGCATTAATGTCAGACGCAAGAAAAACTTCCGTTCGAACATCTGCCTGCGACAACGACTCCTTCAACTGCTGTTCATCCATCCGAATCGTGGCGTCCATCGACGGGCCGTCCGATTCAAGATTTGCGGAAATTGGAGCAGCTCCCGAAACTGTCGGAATTGATGGAGTGACCGTCGCCATTTCCGATGGGGCGACTGAACGGCCATGGTCGATCGGAGGCGAAGTCGAGTGAATGTCTGCTCCCGCGTGTTCGGACATATTGAACGCCACAGTGTCAGCGGTCATTTGGCCTTGCATTTGCGCGTGAGCTGCTCGAAGAGCCCGCTGCATTTCCGTTGCGGTTGGAAAACGCTTATCCTGTGTCACCTCGAGCCCCTTGAGAATAACGTTCGATACCGCCGGCGAAATCTCAGGATTAATATCAGACAGTGGCTGTATCGGGTCTGGCTCACCACTAAGCATCGCGTCAGCTCTTGTTAACGCGTCAGCGGGAACCGTGTTTGATATCAGCTGGTAAAGCGTGGCAGAGAGTGCATAAATGTCGCTTCGCGGATTCGTTCCGGTGCCGCGGATCTGCTCCATTGGTGCGAAATGTGGTGTGTAACCCACTACACTTCCCGATGTACCTGGCTGAGAAACGACAGACTTATTTGCCGTGTCCTTTGAGAGTCCAAAATCCAATAGGACAATATGGTTCTCATCAGTCAGCTTAAGATTTTGAGGTTTAATGTCCCGGTGAATGATCGGTGGCTCATGTGAATGCAAATAAGCGAGCGCGTCGAGCAGCTGATCCGCCCAAAACATCACCCAGCTCAAAGGAAACGGCTTTCCTGCGGTTTCAAGTCTTTTCGACATGTCGTCGCCGGATATGTGCTCCATTACCAAGTACAGCTCACCATTTTCAGAGAAATGATCGCTAACCTTTGGAAGAACTGGGTGGCGAAGACGTGCTAGTATTTTAGCCTCACGCTCAAAAGCAGCGGCCAGCAACTGGTCGTCGGCGAAACTAGTACGCTTAAGCGCCACAGCGCTGCCAAGCCTTTGGTCAACGGCGAGATAAACCTCGCCCATACCACCTTTGCCGATCAGGTGTACAACAAGATAACGACCCTGAATCATCGTATTCGGTGCTAGTGGTTTCATCGATATTCCATTTCCGTATTTTATTACTAGTTAAACGATCACACTCAACCTACGCGCAGCTTATCTGGGGGCAACATCGCCGGCATTCCCGTATGCTGAAAGCATCTTACATTTCCTCTCACCCTGCGAGAACATGGTGTTCCCTTCTTAGTTTGAGCACCGCAAAAATAGATCGGGGCTTCAACCGCTCCGCCGCCGCTAACAGCCGTAACTGGGGTCTGCTCCCGACTCGACATCTGCGGTCCCGTCCTTTCGTTCGCAGAAAGGGGTGCCGTCGTATTACTGACAGATTTAGAGACAGTTGCCGAATTGACGGAAACGGGCGGAGCAACCTGTCTCACGATCGGGCTACTCAATTGGCGCGCAGCTAAGCTTTCGGCCGGGACTGAATTTCGGTTAACATATCCGCTCATTCCGAAGACGAAGCCCAGTATCCCGACGGCCGCAGCCGCTTTTGGAAGCAGGTCAATGCCTCGAAATTCACTTTCACACAATATGCAGAACCTGCGACTTGTCCATAATCGCCATTCGGTTCGCTCAATCTTTTCGCCGCAATTTGCACAATAAGTTGGTCGAAAGAGCATTCACCTCTCCCTTTGAAGACGGATACGATCGGTCGTTTTGCATAAGCGTATCGGGTCGGAGTTTAGATCAATAAAGATCGTCCACGATTATAAACCATAAAGAGCTTTCTGTTAAGCCCTTTTAGATCTCCCGACTTGTACAACGCCGACTGACGAATTAGCGTCTCAATGTTAAGATTCAATATGCTTTATCGCAAAGCTCCCTTGTTTATTTTATTCCTGTTGACCTTAGCCGCCTCGGTTGCGGCGCAGGACGACGAGACGATTAAAGTGGACTCTTCCATCGTTCGCCTTAACGTCGGCGTAGTTGACAATCGTGGACGGCCTATTACGAATCTTGATCAATCAAATTTTAGTGTCTACGAAGATGGCGTGAAGCAGCAGATAAGCCGATTTGAGCCCTCGACTGCTCCTTTTAGCGTCGTTCTAATGCTGGACATGAGCGGATCTACTCTTGGGTATCGCCAAGTTATCAAGTTATCCGCATCGAGATTTATCGACGCTCTTGGTCCCGACGATCGAGTTGCCGTCGTTGAGTTTAACGACAAGGTAAGCCTTCGAAATGATTTTACGACACATTACGGCACGATCGCTAATTCGATTGCCGTCGCAAATGGTCAAGGGAAGACACAGTATTTCAAGGCCCTCGAATTTGCGTTGGATAAACTCGCTCGTGAAAAGAGCCGTCGAAAGGCGATCATCGTCCTCAGCGACGGTGTTGACACGGCGGCGCGGGATCAGGATCGGGAACTGCTTGAAGGGCTCACAGACGCGCAGGTACCGACGGCTATAAGGCCCGAGAACAGCGAGCTCCTCAATCATATGTTGAATCGCGCGGACCGACAGGGTGTGACGATCTATCCGCTCGCACTTCCCACGGGCGACCCGTCCAAACTTGCGGATCCTACACCTCGACAGGTTGCACTATATCAAGCCGCACGTGAGCGCCTTCAGATCGTGGCAGACCGATCTGGCGGGGCATTAAATAGTATCGATCGTCTCGAACAAATGGGCGTCCTCTATGCAAAGGTCGCCGCTGACCTACGTACGCTGTACACGGTGGAGTACCAACCCATCAACGACAAACGCGACGGCAAATGGCGATCGATCAAGATCGAAACTCGAAATCCCGATTTGATCTCGCGTACTAGAACCGGTTATTTTGCCAAATAGTCTAACGTAGGTTTTGATCGCCAAAACTTGACACCACATCCGCGACTTTGTACTCTAGTCACTTGCCTTTTGTGCACCCGTAGCTCAGCTGGATAGAGTACTTGACTACGAATCAAGGGGTCGCATGTTCGAATCATGCCGGGTGTACCATAAAATTATCGAATGCGGTCGCTGCGATGGCGACCGTTTTTTTTGCGACCTAATAGGCATTAGTCTTTGCCCGAACGTAGGTCTTTGCCGGTGTTCAGAGCATAGACGTTAGTGACCGACGGAAAGACAATATTGTTTCATTCAGGTCGTCAATAGTATGTGCTGCCGATAGGAAACAAGCTTCGAACTGGGATGGTGGCAAATAAATACCATTTTCAAGCATTCGATTGAAATAGGTACCGAATTTTGACGTGTCCGAGGTTTTCGCAGACGTGAAGTTCGTAACATCCTGGCCGGTGAAAAACACGGTGAACATCGAACCAGATCGGTTTACTTTGCAATCTACCTGCAGATCCGCAGCACAATCCTCGATTCCCTTTTGCAGATGCGCTCCTGATATCTCCAGTCGGTTGTAAAAACCGTCGTCCCCTTCGATCGACTCGAGCGTCGCAATTCCCGCCGTCATTGCCAACGGATTACCTGAAAGAGTTCCTGCCTGGTAGACTGGCCCAGCCGGCGCGATCAATTGCATGATATCTCGCCGTCCTCCGTATGCCCCGACCGGCAGGCCGCCGCCGATGATCTTTCCGAACGTGGTTAGATCAGGTGTCACGCCCAGAAGTTCCTGTGCTCCACCGCGAGCGACTCGAAAACCGCTCATTACCTCGTCAAAGATCAACAGGATCCCTTCGGCCGTGCAAAGGTCGCGAAGTTTATTCAAAAACTCGGAATTCGCAACAACACAGCCCATGTTGCCAGCAACCGGCTCAATGAAGACGGCCGATATCTCGCCGCGGTTTTCCTCAACAAGCTTTTCGACGGATGAAATATCATTGTAGACTGCGTTGAGCGTATCCGCCGCGGTCGATCTGGTTACCCCGGGGCTGTCAGGGAGTCCGAGCGTCGCGACGCCCGAGCCCGCTTTGCTCAAAAATGAGTCGCCGTGGCCGTGGTAGCAACCTTCGAACTTTATTATCTTATCTCGCCCCGTGAAACCGCGCGCAAGCCGCATCGCACTCATCGTGGCCTCGGTTCCTGAATTGACCATTCGAACGACCTCGATCGATGGAACAAACTTTTTCACAAGTATGGCGAGTTCGATCTCTTTCTCACTGCTCGCGCCAAAGCTCGTGCTGTGATCGGCCGCCTCCTTAATAGCCTCGATGACGGCGGGATACGCGTGGCCAAGGATCATTGGCCCCCAGGAGCCAACATAATCAATAAACTCGTTGTCGTCGACGTCGAAGATCCTTGCACCCTGTGCTCGACCGATGTAGAGCGGGTCACGACCTACCGATTTGAACGCCCTAACGGGGGAATTTACACCACCCGGCATATGCTTTTGTGCTTCGGCAAATAATTGACTGCTCTTTATTGTATTCATTAGTGCTGGATTAAACGTGCGGCGTCCTTAGCAAAATACGTAATTATGACGTCTGCCCCTGCTCGCTTGATTGAGGTCAGTATCTCCATCATTGTCTTCTCGCCATCAAGCCAACCGTTCTCGGCAGCGGCTTTCACCATTGAATATTCTCCACTGACGTTATACGCCGCGATCGGCATATTGAAGGTATCCTTTGTCCGGCGAATGATGTCGAGATACGAAAGCGCAGGCTTGACCATGACGATATCAGCACCTTCCTGGATGTCGAGTGCGATCTCGCGCATTGCCTCATTCGAATTTGAAGGGTCCATCTGATAGGTCTTGCGGTCACCAAATTGAGGGGCGGATTCGGCGGCCTCGCGAAACGGGCCGTAAAAGGCCGACGAGTATTTTGCCGAATAGGCCATGATAGGTGTATCGCTGTATCCGGCGGCGTCAAGACCGCTGCGGATCGCGCCGATCCGGCCGTCCATCATGTCGCTCGGGGCGATTATGTCCGAACCGCTTTGTGCATGCGAGATCGCTTCTCTCACAAGCAATTCGAGCGTTTTGTCGTTATTTACATATCCGCCTTCGACAACGCCGCAGTGGCCGTGCGACGTGTATTCGCAAAGGCACACGTCCGTGATCACCAGCATTTCGGGGTATCCCGCCTTGATCGCCCGCAATGCTTTCTGAATAATTCCATCTTCGGCATACGCTCCGGAGCCGACCTCGTCTTTATCAGCTGGAATACCAAACAGAAGGATCGACAAAATACCGAGTTCCGTTAGTTCGCGGCATTCGATCAGAATATTGTCAATCGACATTTGATACTGGCCCGGCATCGACGAGATCTCTTTCTTAACGCCTTCGCCCTCGACAATAAATAGCGGATATATCAGGTCCGACTTGCTGACGGCTGTCTCGCGAAACATGCCCCTGATCGGCTCCGAGTTTCGAAGACGCCGGAGTCTGTTAACGGGAAAACCAGGAGAATTAGAGTTGCTCATTTTTATCACTTAAATATCTCGACACATGCGCGGCGGTCTGGAAAGCGTTCTTCACGCAGTCGCCAATAGAAATTCCGCGATAGAAATTGCTGCAAAAATAAATGCCGGAAAAACTGCTTTCAAAGCGAGAGCATGCGGCCGTCACTTCTTCGTACCCGACCCGGTACTGGGGTATCGCATGATTCCAACGCTTGATATGAATAAGATCAGGTTCTTCAGCGATGCCAAGGATGTCGCGAAGTTCGGTTCGGACCAATGACGCGAGATCCTCGTCGGACTTATTATCAAGAGAATCGCCAGACCGGACGCCACCGACGAAAGTCATCAGCAGTTGATAACCGTCAGGTGCGCGCTCAGGAAATACAGCCGAATGATAAAGGGTCCCGAGGATCAACCGCTTTTCCTTACTAGGTATTAAAAATCCGAAGCCATCGAGCGTGGCCGGTATCTTTTCGTTCTTAAAACCCATGATGACCACCGCGACTTGCGGATAATTGACAGCAGAGAGCATTTCGGCAAGGCCGCTATCGCGGCTTCGAATGAGTTCGGCTGCGGCGTACGACGGAGTCGAGATAACAACGGAATCGTATTCTCCGGCGTTTACCTGGATCCGACCGTGCTGGGCAGCAGCGATCTCGTTCACCGGCGTTGAAAGCCGTACTCCCTCTCCGATCGAGGCCGCAAGGTGGTCGATAAGAGTACGAAGACCGCCTCTGAACGAAAACGTGCGTGGGAAGCTCTCGTCGACTTTTTCCTTCTTTCGCCGAAACGTGCCCATTATTAGGCTCCCGAAATCACGCTCCATCTCGTAGAGTTTCGGGAACGCAGATCGCATACTTAGATTCGCGGGGTCGCCCGCATAAACCCCCGAGACGAAAGGGTCGATCGCCTTATCCAAAAACTCCGGCCCGATGCGCCGCGAAACAAATTCAGCAACGGACTCGTGTTCGGGTGACTTTGACCGGACAAATGGTTCTCTGATCAACGCCAAAATGGTGCTGAGCGAAAAATAGCCATTAAGAAATGATTTCAGTCCCATCGCTTCCAGGTGGTTTCCGGTAAGTATGTACCGCTTCTTTGCCGACGGGTCCGCCGGCAGCACTTTGTCCTCAATACCTAAAAGCCTGATCAGATCGATCATCGCCGGAGACCGCAAAAGGCTATTGGGGCCCTGCTCGATCGTAAAACCGTCGACTGAGACGGTCTGGACATTGCCGCCAACTGCATCCGATCTTTCGAAAAGGGTGACATCAATGCCATCGCGCCTCAAAAGGAAGGCTGTTGTGAGGCCCGAAATACCACCGCCGATGACGGCCACTCGTTTTGACATTACCCGCTTGCCTCGTTCGTTCGTGCGACGCCGGCGTGTTCGAATACAAGTTCGGCAAGTGCGTCTATAAATTTTGGAGAATCGTTCAGACCAACCGTAACCTCGAAATGTTCGACGCCGGCCTGCTCAGCCATATGACGGAATTCGATACCTACTTCGAATAGGGTCTCGAGATGATCGGACGCAAATGCAACAGGCACCACCAGCATATTTTTCACGCCTTTCGCAGCAAGCTCTTTAATTGTTTCTGGAGTCGACGGCGTCAGCCACTTGAGCGGGCCGACTTTTGATTGGTAACACAGGCTGTAATCGTGTGTAATCCGGCCCTGCTCAACGATGGCCTCAATCGTTTTCTTTATGTGCCCGGAATAGGGATCTCCCTCCCGGACCAGCTTCATAGGCGTGCCGTGAGCGCTAAACAATATGTGCACGTCTTTCCGCCTATCCTCAGGAATGCGTTCGAACGCCTCGTTGATCCTCTCGACGAATGCGTCGATGTACGTCGGATGATCATAGTAAGATTCGATCAACGTCGTATCCAACTGGAGTCGGCTATGCCGGTCCTTAAGGCGGTTATTCCATTCCTTCAGGCTCGAAACAGTTGTGGCCTTGGAGAAATGCGGGTAAAGCGGGAGCATGATTACTCTTTTGATGCCCTCACGTTCGATAGCATCGAGGGCATCGTCAGTGGACGGATTCCAATATCGCATCGCCACAAGGACTTTTGCCGGTAAGCGTTCGTTGAGCTTTTCTTCAAGCAGGGACGCCTGATTGAGGGTATGATCCTTGAGCGGAGATTTGCCCCCGATCTGAGCGTATTGTTTTTGGACACGCGGATGCCGTCGGCTCGAGATCAGCTTTGCCAATCGTTTCCGAAATAGAAATGCACCAGGAAAATCGATAATATCCGGGTCGCTGAATAGATTGTATAGGAACGGTTCGACCGCATCCAGCGAGTCGGGACCGCCCAAATTGAGGAGTACGACTCCTATCTTTTCACTCATAGTGCGCCGTTAAACCGTCTTCGAAAAAACCGGCTTGTCTTTCATCATCTGTTCAAGATAAGCATCAAATGCCATCGCTATGTTGCGAATAATAAGCAACCCGGAGCCTGTCACCTTGATCGTATCGTGGTTGATTTCGACCAACCCTTCAGCGATGAATACGTCCAACTTCTTAATGTCGTCGCTAAAATGCTGTTCGAAATCGATGCCGAATTCACGCTCGACCCGGCGTTTGTCGATCTCGAGATTGCACATCAGCTGCATTATGGTTTCCTTACGGATGTGGTCGTCTTTGGTCATGCGATAACCGACGCCTGTCGCCGCCGCACCGTTATCAATAGCCGCGTAATACTGGCGGATGTCCTTTAGGTTCTGTGAATAGATATTCTCGTATTGGCTGATCGCTGAAACTCCGAACGCATAGACGTCGCAGCCAGATCTGGTAGAGTAACCCTGAAAATTACGATAAAGTGTCCCTTCTTTTTGAGCGATCGCGAGTTCGTCGGTCGGCTTGGCAAAATGGTCCATGCCAATGTATTCATAGCCCGCCGCGATCAATTTCTCGATCGACATTTTCAATATCGCGAGCCGCTCGTCAGGGCTTGGGATGGACTCGGTGGGAATAATGTTCTGGTGCTTTTTCAGCCACGGCACGTGAGCGTAATTGAATACTGCGATGCGGTCGGGCGAGATATCTATGATCTTGTCCACCGAATCAGCGAATGACGCCACGGTTTGAAATGGCAGCCCGTAAATGAGGTCCAGATTTACACTTTGAAACCCGAGTTCGCGTGCCCAGGCGACCGTCTGCCTAGTTATCTCCTCAGACTGGACGCGATTGATCGCGACCTGCACCTGAGGATTGAAATCCTGCACGCCAAAACTAGTCCGATTGAAACCGATCTCCCGAAACGCGGCCACATGTTCTCGCGTCAATCCACGGGGATCGATCTCGACACTGGCCTCGATGTCAGGTTCGAACTCGAAACGCTCCTTGATATATGAACCTATGTCCCGTATCTCGTCGGGTGTCAGATACGAAGGCGTTCCGCCGCCCCAATGCATCTGCGCGACCTTTCGTTTATTTGAGATCAGCGGCCGGAGCATATCGATCTCTTTTTTCAAGTAGCCGTTGTACTCAGTGATCAGCGTGCGGTCGCTCGTAACCTTCATGTTGCAGCCGCAGAAGTAGCATAGCTTTTTGCAGAACGGAAAGTGAAAATAGAGTGAGAGCGGATGATTGCTATCCTCGCGATTAGTATCCCTGATCTCTTGTGTAAAATCGTCGGCTGTAAATGAATTCGAAAACAACGGGGCGGTCGGATACGACGTGTATCGGGGGCCCTGCTGATTGAATTTTTTTAATACGTCAAAATCTATCGCCGTTGTATTTATCATTGTACTGCCTTTATTGGTGATATTCGGGGCTGAGCTCCTTAACGCACTCAACCAAATATCTAGCGTTCTCGGGAGGTACTGTCGGCAAAATGCCGTGTCCCAGGTTGAAGATATGACCCGAACCGCTGCCGAATGCCTCCAGAACGCGTTGGGTTTCCTGTCTGATCCGCTCCTTTGATGCGAACAGCACGCATGGATCCATATTCCCCTGCAGAGCCATGCGGTCACCGACCGCGGCTCGAACCTGGCCTATGTTTTGAGTCCAATCGAGTCCGATGACATCGCACTTGAGATCGCCGAGGTAATCGAACGCGCCGACTCCCTTGGCAAACACGATCACCGGTGCACCATTGGTCTCGATGCTTTCACAGATATATTTTATGTAGCGAAGTGAGAACTCTTCGAGATCCCAGGGCGACAATATTCCGGCCCATGTATCAAAGATCTGGACTGCGTTGCAACCCGCCCTTATTTTGGCATTTAGATAGTCAATAACTGCATCCGCGAGCATTTGTAACAGTTCGTGGGCAGCTGTCGGTTCGTTGTAAATGAAGCGTTTAACCGTGTCGAAATTTTTCGAACTCTTGCCCTCGACCATGTATGTCATCAACGTCCAGGGTGCTCCGGAAAAGCCGATTAGCGGAACCCGCTCTGCGAGCTTTTCCTTCGTGAGCTTGATCGCATCCATCACGTATTGAAGTCGATCTGTCACACCCACAGTCTCAAGATTTCGAACGTCGTCAAGAGAACGGATCGGCGTTTCGAATATGGGCCCTTTCGATTCCACGATTTCGAGGTGCATACCCATCGCTTCGGGAATCACAAGGATGTCCGAAAACAATATGGCCGCATCGACGCCGATAATATCGACCGGTTGGACGGTCACTTCGCTTGCAAGCTCGGGCGTTTTGCATAGAGTCATGAAATCTACCGTTTTCCGAATTGTTCGATATTCGGGCAAATAACGCCCGGCCTGGCGCATTATCCAGACAGGCGTCCGCTCGGTAGGCTGACGTTTGCAGGCTCTTATAAATAATGATTCGTTATTCACTTCTTTTAAACGATTCAATCAACCCGGCGGCGAAATCGGTTGCATTTGCTCGATGTGAAACAAAGTCCGGCTGCAATCCAACGTTGTTTAGCCTTTCCGCGGTCGTGGTACCGATCGCTGCGGTTTTAATGCCAGCCAAATCGTCTCGCTCAAATAAATTCAAAAACCCATCAACGGAGGACGGAGCGAAAAAGCAGTTCCAGTCGATCTCGCCGGATCGAAGACTCCGGGACATTCGGTCCACCGTTTCTGCATCAGGCCGGCATTCTAATGTCCGATAAACTGTTACCTCGTCAACGCTGGCGGATTCAAATAGAAGTTCGGGGATTGTCCTCATGCTTCTGTCGCCACGGACGAACAGAATCCGTTTGTCGCGAAATTCGTCTTTTCCGAATCCCCCGATCAATTCACGTGCAGTGTCAGCGTCACCGCGGTACTCCACCTTTATTCCCACATTTTCAAAAACTCTTTTCGTCCGCTTACCGAGAACATATATCTTGCTCGTCAATTTGCTCTTGAGAGAGTCGAGTTCACGAACAAATATATCCGCCGCGACGGGACTCGTGAAAAACAGACCATCATAACTGCCGATTTGAGAAATGGTCTCTTTAAGATCCAAAAGGTCGTCGAGCGGCTCGGTTTTGGTCACCTCCAGATTGAGGACCCGACAACCATTTATCCTGAGCAGATCGCTAAAGCGATCGCGGGCGCGCAAAACCAAAACAACGGGAGGTATCACCTTACGACCGCCTTTGCCGAGTGTTCCACTTCCGCACGAGCTGCCTCGAGCAATTTCGCGGCGCCCTTTTCGATCAACTTTTCCGCTAGAGTAAGTCCGATTGACTCAGCGGTCGTCGCCGGACCCGAGAAACTTTCACGCATTATCACGCTCCCGTCGAGTTGTCCGACCATTCCCTCCAATTTCAATCGACCGTCTCCATCAATGATAGCGAGGGCACCGATCGGTACTTGGCAGCCACCGTCGAGTCGCCGAAGAAATGCACGTTCGGACGTTATGCATAGATTCGTCGGACTATCGTTAAGACTTTCCGCCATTTCCAGTACTACGGTATCCGAAACCCGGATCTCGATAGCTACCGCACCTTGTCCAACCGCCGGAAGCATGATTTTAAATGGTATGAGGCCCGTGATTCGGTCATGAAAGCCCAGTCGATGTACTCCTGCATAAGCGAGGATCAAACCGTCAAGCCCTGATTCGTCAAACTTACGCAGCCGCGTCGGAACGTTGCCGCGGATCTCGACTATTTCTAAGTCCGGACGATAGCTAAGGATCTGGCTTTTTCGACGAAGACTTCCGGTCGCAACTTTCGCTCCTAGCGGAAGATCATCGATCGAACCGCCGATTTTCGAAATAAAGATGTCGTTTGGAACCTCGCGTTTGCAGACGGCTCCGATCATCAACCCATCCGGCTGGTCAGTCTGCAGATCTTTTAAACTATGAACGGCAAAATCGATGGCCCCGCTCTGTAGTTCCGTTTCGATCTGCCGAGTGAACAGTCCCTTGTCTCCGATCTTCGACAATGCAGTGTCGAGAACCTGATCACCTGTTGTATTGATGATCTTGATCTCGAATTCCCTCTTTGGAAAACCGCTTTTGAGGCTGGCCATAACGTATCTAGCCTGCCATAAGGCAAGTTCGCTTCCTCTGGAGCCAATCACGAACTTGCGACTCATAACGCTGCCACCGCAAATGCCTCGGCCTTGAGAGCTTGAAGCTTGCTGATCAATTCAAAATGCGCTTTGAGATCTTCGTCAAAATTGCCGCCGGATTTGGCGGCAACGCGGTGGATCTCGGAAAGATTATCGCTAAGAAACCTCTTCACTCGTACGATCGCCTGTGATCGCTCGGGCGCAGGCATTTCGCCCGACTTCTCATACTCAGGCATTATGGGCAACGAGTAATACCACATAAGAAAATCCACCATTTCGTTGACTACCATTCGTTTCACTTTCGGAAGATCTTTGATCCGTTTTTCATGATGTCCGTCGATTATTGAACGAAGGTCGTCGACATTCTTGAGGACCACGTTCGAAAGTTTTCCGACCCCCGTATCAACGTCCCGAGGGACCGCGATATCAATAACGAGTATCCTTTTATCTACCGCCGCAAAGTCATCAGCAAACAGAATCGGGTCGTCGGAGCCGGTCGATGTGATCACGACGTCGACTTTGCTCAAGCTCTCTTTGAAGGCGGCAAAATCAACGACTTCGCAGTTGATTGCGCAGTCGGAATGTAGAGTTTTGACCAGATCCTCTGCGTGGCCGCGAGTTCGATTCGTGACGATCAATTTATTGACCCGTTTGTTCGCCAGAGCCTCGGCAGTGAATCTGGCCATTTCGCCGGCTCCGATGACTAATGCAGTACGATCACGAAGCGATCCGAAGGTGGTGACTCCGAGTTCGACAGCCGCAAGACTAACGGAAACCGCTCCGTTATGTATCGAGGTCTGGGTATACGTTGTTTTTCCGAGCTTAAACGCCCGCTGAAACAGTTGGTTCAGAATCTTTCCCGTATAACCATTTTCCCGAGCGGTGTCGTATGCGGCACGAAGTTGTCTCAGGATCTGTGAGTCACCAATGACCCGGCTGTCGATGCTCGTCGCAACGTTGAAGAGTTGTTGACTCGCGGCACACGAGATAAAACCAAAGAAATGCTCGTCGCGAACGATCCCACGAGCTTCCTTGAAATCGATTAGCAAATTCGTATAGTAGCCAAGGTCAATCTCGCGCGAAGACGTAACGCCGTATACTTCCGTGCGGTTACATGTCGAAAGCACAAGGCACTCGCTAAGGCTGCTCTTTAGGTCCGCGAGGAAGGGCCCGATCTCATTGTCTCGTAAATGGAGTTTCTCCCGTATTTCGACTGGTGCTGTTTTGTGATTGATCCCAAACGCGAAAAGTGTTTTGGTTTGCGCCGTAATTTTCAAATTATCTTCCCCAACTTCCGAAGATCCGTTGTAGCTAGTAAAGCTCGTATGTGAATTATATCCCATAGATTAAGCCTATGCAGTTGACCGACCGAGGTATTTCAACCTTCTAAGTCTTTTTCTGGCACTAAGACTTTCGCCACAAACAAAAACGCCCCGAACGGTAGGAAGTTTTCATGCCGCGGGGATTCTCGTTGTACCTTTGCAAATCTCAACTGCCGATGTATCTCGCGCCTTTAACACGATGTTCAGAACTGCAAGTCATGTGCCAAACCTATGATCGCTCATATACACAATATATGGGGTATTACGTTCAGATCCTGCTGACTGCTTGCGTTTCAGTCGCCTAACAGCATGGAATATTTCGCAGAGTGTTTGGAAATTCACACATTTGCTTTGGTTGGAATCTGGATGGATGTTGGTCGTTTCTGCAGCCGGACGGTCCTGTGCAATTAAGCCTGTCAACAATATCAAATGCCTTTGTCGATTTGAGATAGCGTTTCTGAGTCGGCAACAATGCCTAATTATAATCCGAGAAAATAACCAAGTATGACCGCCAGGACCAGGACGGTTCCGTAAATCACTTCGCGAATGCCGATTTGCTTCGCCTTCAACTTCGCACGATGTGGAGAAAGCCCCAACACTGCTCGAACGAGCATAAGTATCATTACCGGAAAAGTTAAGACGGGTACGACACCTGCGACAGCAAGGACACCTACAATGGCGGCCGCAATTACATGAAGCAGGTTTGAAACCGTGCCGGAGAAAGCCTTCCCTTTTTCCAAGAGTAGCCGTTCACGTACATATATGATCGAAGGGATAAGCCGTCCAATGAATACCACCCATAGTCCTGCCGCAAATACAGGCGTTCGGCCCCCAGCTAAGGCTATTGCCGCCACCGATGAGGATATTGCCACGGCCCCAGCAAGCTCAGGCACCAGATTTCTGCTGCGGCGAAAAATGTCGTAATAGTTCTGAAGAGCGGCCAGCGGAAGCATCGCGATCAGCGGCAAGATCGTCGTCAACGAGCACGTCAATGCAGTTCCAATAACACCACTTAACAACACAGCGCCGTAGATCAGCATGTATTTCATTGAGACCGCCGCTCTGCGGTCGTCACACATTCCGCGCCGATCCAAGATATAGATCTTAAGTGGTTGACGCATTAGAAATGCGCCGATGAACATTACGGAGATCCATATGCCTCCGAGCGAGAACGCTATTGCGAGGCCGGCGACCATTGGCTCAAGCAGAAAACCCCATCCACCGTGCTCAGTTGGCAGAGCTATCTGTCGAACTCGGATGGTGGGTGAGGGACGAAGTGTTTGAACGTTTGTAGCCATGCTATTAAGAATCTCGTCGTCCCAGGACATCAGCCCGAGGGTCAAGGCCGCCAGCTTGCTCAAATCCAACTTTTTCCCGAGACCCTTTGTTGATGAAAGTCTCCTTGAGTCCCGTAGAATTAATCGATTTGTGTTCCTCAAGAGCTAGCGTCTTTTCAGACGAAGCAAGAGCGGTCTCGCGAATCGTTATAGACTCGATCGTCTGCAAAACTGAATCTCGCCTGGGAAACAAGGCAATCCGCGAGCCAAATTGGCTTCCAACATATTCCACCGTGTTTTACGTCTGCGGCAAATCTCACAATTCGACCGTTCATCGGTTTGTATGTTCGAAGTCGCTGACGTTACGATCTGACCGGTCCGTTTCCGTCTACCCTTATATTTATGCGAACAAGTTCGCAGTGTCCGAGGGTAAACTCACACCCTGAAAGACTTTCCGCTCGCCTAGGTAATGATCACAACAGTTGTGAGTGCTCTCTTTAAGCATTAGTATTAGCCAAATACCCAAGGAGATATCGCAAATGAGCAACAAGATCGCAACACACTCCGCTTTACTAAGTATTGGGATTCTGGCATTTGTATTTTTTATGACCAATAAAAGCCTTATTCCGATAACCCACGCCTCTGCGGCTATCGACAATCCGCTCCTTTCCAAATGGGCGGGACCATACGGAGGAGTTCCACCATTCGACAAGGTAAATGTCGCCGATTTCAAGCCCGCCCTTGATGCGGCAATGGCGGAAAACCTTGATGAGATCGACGCGATCACGGCTAATCGCACTCCCGCGACGTTCGAGAACACGATCGCTGCAATGGAAAGGAGCGGTCACACGCTTGATCGGGTTCAGACCTTTTACGGCATTTGGTCCGGCAGTCTGAGCACGCCGGAAATGGAGGCCGTCGACACGGAAATGTCTCCCAAGCTTGCCGCTTTCGCGGACAAGATCTCGCAGAACGCCGAGCTCTTCAAGCGCATCGAGTCGGTCTACAATTCGCCTGACAAGAAAAAACTAACAGCGGAACAGCAGCGATTGACGTGGGTCTATTACACGAACTTCGTCCGCGCCGGAGCAAAGCTGGGGCCTGCTCAAAAATCCCGTCTGGGAGCTATCAATCAAGAGCTTGCAGGTCTGTTTACTAAGTTTAGCCAGAACCTACTCGGTGAAGAGGGCCAGCTTTTTATGACCCTGGCCGACAAGGCAGATCTCGCCGGGCTCCCGCAGGATCTTGTCGATTCGTCGGCCACGGCCGCGGCCTCAAAAAAGCTGCCGAATTCATGGGTCATCAGAAATACAAGATCGTCCATCGACCCGTTCCTCACCTATTCCAATCGCCGTGATCTTCGCGAAAAAGCTTGGAAAATGTTCGTAAACCGCGGCGATAATGGTGACGCCCGCGACAATAATGGGATCATAACCCAAATACTCCAGTTGCGTGCCGAACGGGCAAAGCTGCTTGGCTATGAAACACATGCCCACTGGCGTCTCGAACCGCAGATGGCCAAGACACCGGAAAACGCGATGAAACTTATGGAACGCGTATGGCCTGCGGCCGTCGCTCGAGTTCACGAGGAGGTCGCCGATATGCAGAAGCTCGCCGACAAAGAGGGCAAGGGCGTGAAGATCGAACCGTGGGACTATCGATATTACATGGAAAAGGTCCGTAAGGAGCGTTACGATCTTGACCAAAACGAGATCAAACCCTATCTGCAGCTCGAAAAGATCCGCGAAGGAATGTTCTGGGTCGCGGGCCA
>JBDTZO010000225.1:0-9727 GCA_040005135.1 Acidobacteriota bacterium
TAACCGGCGGCACAAAAGGCATCGGATTTGCGATCGCGGAAGCTCTTGTAGGGAACGGAGCCTCCGTATTTATTTGCGGACGGAACAAGGCCGAGGTTCGCGATGCAGTGTCCAAACTCTCGCAGCACGGAAACGCCGGCGGCGAGGTTTGCGACGTTCGCAGCGAAGAGCAGGTGCGTCAGATGCTTGAGGAGGCGGAACGGCAGTTTGGCGGCGTCGACATTCTGGTAAATAATGCCGGGATCGGGATAATCGGCAAAACGGTTGAGGATCTGTCGGGCGACGATTTTCGGGCCACACTCGAGACCAATCTCTTCGGCGTTTTCTACGGCTGTCATTACGCCGTGCCGATGATGAAAAAGCGCGGCGGCGGCTACATCATCAATATCTCATCGCTCGCGGGTCAAAATCCCCATCCGAAAATGGCGGCCTACAACGCTTCGAAATACGGGCTCAACGGCTTTACCGAGGCGTTGATGCAGGAAGTGCGGCAGGACAATATCAAGGTCACATATATCTGCCCCGGCAGCGTGAACACGCATTTCGGCAACGACACGCCATCAGAAGATAAGATGTGGCAGATCCAGCCTGAGGATATCGGCCAGATCGTCATCGATCTTCTGGCAATGGACCCACGGACGCTGCCAAGCAAGATCGAACTTCGCCCGAGCCGTCCGCCTGTCAGGTAGATCTTTTAACTGCCAACGCCGACTCGACCAACGTGGCCACGTCGGGAGCACTTAATGGTTTGATCCGATAATCTGTCGCGCCTAATTGGAACGCTCTCTTAACGTGCTCGACCGCGGAAAGCGAAGTTACCATGACGACAGGTATTCCTGCGAGGACGTCGGATGACCGTACGCATTCCAGAAACTCCCAGCCGTCCATAACCGGCATTTCCACATCGCTGAGGATCAGATCAGGCCGCCAAACATTTGAAAGGAGCAGTTCGATCGCCTCGGCGCCGTTTATTGCGGTGATCACGCGGTGTCCCGCGGCCTCGACTAGTTTTGCCGTTTGCCGCCGAATGCTCGCACTGTCGTCGACAACCAGAACCAACGCTCCGGGATCGCTCGCAGGAACGGTGGAATTCCGGACCGCACCGACCGCGGATGAGCGTGGCCTGACATCATTTATGGCCAACGGCATTTCGAGAACGAATGTCGTGCCGGCCTGCGGCTCGGAGTGGATGCGGATCACACCGCCATTGGAATCGACGCTCTGCTTGACGATGCTCATGCCGATCCCGCGTCCGGCGTTCAGATTGAGCCGATCCGCAGTCGTCAGGCCGCGATGAAAGATTAGTTCGAATGCGTCCGATTCGGACATTCTGCCCGACGCCTCGGCCGTTATTAGACCAGTATCGACGGCTTTCTGTTTCAGACGCGATGCCGAAATACCGCGACCGTCATCGCTGATCTCGATCGTCGTCGCAAATTCGTCAGTTCGGACCGTGACGTTAATACGCCCTTTTTCCGGTTTGCCGATCAGGCGTCGGGTCTCGGGATTTTCGATCCCGTGGACGACCGCATTCTTCAATAGATGCAGCAACGGCTCGACCAGAGCGTCGATCACCTGTGTATCGACCTCGCAATCGCCATTTTCGATCGAGATCGCGGCGTTCTTATTCTCTTCCTCGCACGTGACGTGGACGGCTCGGGCAAGCCGCGTTTCGAGCGTGCCAAAACGAACCATCCTGATCTGCGACAGCCTCTCCCTCATCACGTCCGCGAGGACGTGCTGGTCGTCCAGGAGCTCGCGAAGCGCCGCCAAGGCCTCGACGGGCCGTCGATGCTCCGGATCCTGTCCGAGGGTCGTTAATAGGTCAACGATCAACGTACGGTTCGCCAACAGATCTCTTGAGAGAGAGATCAAATCGTCTAAACGGTCCAGCGAAACGCGAACGATCGGGACGGCTGCAGGTTTGACCGGATCGACCTTCGGCGCCGGAGACGACGTTGGGCCGTCAGACTTGGGAGTATGATCCAAGCCGCCGGCGATCCGCCGTTGAGGAATGCTGGTAATGATCTTTTCAAACTCGCCGTAAAGGACGTCGATCGGACCGGCTTCCTCGGTGAATTCTGTCCCGAGCGTAAATATCTCTAAGCGTTTTGCTCCCGTCGCCAGAACCTCGACGATCTCCGCATCGACAGCTGCGTTCGTCTCGACCATCTTGTCCAAAAGGTCCTCGACGCGATGGGCAAGCATCGAGGCGGCGGTCAGTCCAATTATGCCGGCAGCTCCTTTGAACGTATGTGCATTTCGGCGGACCTCCCAAAGGGCTTCGCGATCGTCCGGATCTGCCCGGAGCTTTTCGACGTTTTCGGTTATGTTTCGCAGCAGTTCGGCGGCTTCGGTACGAAATATCTCGAGTGTCTCGTCATCGATCTCGAAATCTACGATCTCGTCGAAAAGCGGATCGATCTTTTCGTCAGCCTGAAGAAATCCAAACGAACTCTCGACAAATCCCGATATGTCATCCAGAAAGTCATCGGAAGCGAGAGGAATGCGAAGCAGAGCCTCTTCGATCGCGGCGACCGCGTCGAGCGTGTGCCCGATATCCGTAGGTGACGCCCTGCCTTCGAGCAACGATCGCAGGTTCGAATCGCAGTGTCGGATCAAGTCGACCAATTCGCCGTGCTCATTCTCGACCGCATCGACCGCAAGTAATTCGAGGTTGCGTTGGGCGACCTCGAGATCGCCCGCAGACGCACGATCCTGGTCAAAGATAAGGATGCCGTTGCGAACGCCGGCAAGCCGGCCCGACGCCCTTTCGATAAAGGCATTCAGGGCCGACTGATCCTTGGTCGAAGAATCGGTTTCGCCGATGATCATTTCGATGGTTCGTTAGTCAACTAACTCGTCGGGAACGAGATAGGTTTCGAGGGCACGCATCAGGGTCTCGGGCCCAAATGGTTTCGTGATGTAGCCGGTTGTGCCAGCCATTCGTCCGCGGACCTTGTCGAAAAAGCCGTCCTTGCCCGAGATCATTACGACCGGAACATTCTTGACAGCCGCATTCGCCCGGATCAATTTGCATACGGAATAACCGTCCATCCGAGGCATCGCGATGTCTAGAAGCACGAGGTCCGGTACATGTTTTTCGATGACCTCCATCGCTTCGACGCCGTCTACGGCCGTAAGAACGTTGTGGCCGCTCTTTTCGAGCTTGCTCGAGATCAGCTTGCGAACGGTGGCACTGTCGTCGACGACGAGTATCGTCTTGCCTTTGGGCAGTGCTTCGCGCGTCTCCATTTGACGCTGAAGTTCGTTCAGGCGGATCGCGAATGCGTTTACCTGGCCCGCAAAAACGACGTTGTTCGGGTTAAGCCGCGACGCTTCGTGAAAATAGGCGATTCCTTGCTCGTAGTTGTTGAGGTTAAAATGACCGAGCCCGAGGGTCGTTAATTCGGCCTCGTTAAACTCGCGAAGATTCCATTCGGCTTCCATCTGGGTGACGGCGTCCTGTATGGTCTCGCGGTCTGCGTTCGTTCCGTTAAAAAGTGCCTCGGTGTCCGAAAGTGAAAGTACCGCGCGGCACGAATTGCACGAAAACACCTGAGGTTCATTGTCACCGCCGCAAAATGCGCAGGGCACACACTCAGCAGTTGACGCTGCGGGAAGTTCCCGCTGAAACGTCGCGACCGTGTCGGTTTCGCCTTCGAAGGATTCGGCAGGTGCGTACGACGAGAGATCCGTTTCGTCTGCCGCAGTCTCCGTTTCCGCCGGCACAAAGCTTGTCGCTTCATGGTCGGGAAGCGGTTCGGACAGATCTACAAACTGCTCAGTCGCGTATGACGTATCGTATGAGACGTTCGCTTGTTCAGGTTCCTCGAGAGGCGGCTGAAAAGCTGCAAATTCCGCGTTGATGTCGAAGTTGTCCTCAGCATCGAAATGATCCTGTTCAGTCGGATCGTCCTCGCCGGCCCCGTCCTGATCTTCTGTATTAAGCGGAGCAGGCATGTCGAACGTAGCGGGAAAGTCGGTGAAGACCGTTTCAACGACTGCGTCTTGGGTGCTTTCCATATGAAACACCGGTTCGACGGCATGCAAAGGGTAATACTGCGGCTGAGGAGCATCCAATTCGGTGTGATTGACCGTTTGGGATTCCTCGCCATGAGAAGCTTCGAGAACGGGCGTGACAGCCGCGGTTGCCAGCGACTGTTCGTTTAACAGGTATTCGTAGCCGCAGCGAGCGAAAACGTCTTCAGGATCAAGTTCAGATGCCTTCTGGTACGCTTCGAGCTTTTCAGCGAAGGACTCGGCGATCTGCGACCGCAGTTTCCAAGCGTCCACGTTTGCGGGTTCGGCGTTAAGGATGTTGTCCAACTCATCTTCGGCCGCTTCCAGATCGTCCGCAAAGGCCGCAGTACGTACGGCGTCCAATTTTGCGGCGGTCCGGGTTTCGCTGAGCTGCCGCATCGCGGCCTGAGCTCCCTCGTTCTCAGGCTCGAGATCGAGAACTCGGGCGAGGCATAATTCTTTTTCTTCGACCGATTCAGATACCGTTGCTTTCCAAAGCCAGGCCGCCGAGCATGAGAGGTCGGACTCGAGGGCATCATCAAAGCATTCGGCCGCAAATTCGGTCTGCCCGTCAGAAAAAGCCGTAACGCCCCGCTGAACAAATGTCTTGGCCAGCAGAGATCTGGTGCTCTTTTCCCACTGTCGGGCTCGCTGATTGCCGGGATCGATCTCTAATACCTTGACGAGAAAACCGAGCAGTTCTTCGGGGTATTCGCTGATCGACGCAAGCCATAGCCAAGCATCGACGTTTTGCGGCTCGGCCTCGGTGACCCTGAATAATAGGACACGAGCGTTGTTTCGATCGCCGCTTTGGGCCGCGGCGATAGCTTGTTTGAGATTCTTTTCAGCGTCCACATCGGGACCATGTGCGGGTCGGGCCGCGGCCTGAGTTTCGGAAAAATCAAGCGTGGCGACGTTGGGTTCGATTTCTAATCGCATATTGAGGATATTTCACTTGCCAAGGGCCTATAGACTTGTGGATCCGATATCTCGAAAAATAACGGACTTCATCCACCGTTCCAAGCAATGCGGGTGCCACACAGCAAATTGGGGCGATATTTGTTAAAAGTGCCGCAGAGCCCTAAAATACAGTGCATATCGAGATCACAGCATCTTGGATCAACCTCGAGATGTGACCGACGAGGGCGCAAAATGACAAAGTTTGTCAGATTTCGCTGACAAAATCGGGTAGGTTTTTACGGAACGGAAGATTGAAATGAGTTCGACTGGCAAGATATATGACGTCGTGATCATCGGTGGCGGCCCGGCGGGAATGTCGGCCGCGATCTGGTCGGCCGATCTTGGGCTCGATGCCTTGTTGGTCGACGGCGGACGCGAACTCGGTGGTAATCTTCTGAATATCTATAATCCGATTACCAATTTTCCCGGGCTCACGACCGGGAATGGACGCGAAATGCGCGATGCTTTCGAGCAGCAGTCACGAAACACCGGCATTCCAATGCAAATGCAATGCTCCGTTAAACGCGTCGATCCTGCCCGAACCGCCGTGGAACTCACAGATGGCAGCACGCTGCAGACAAGCTTCGTAATTCTTGCCACGGGCGTTCGGCGCAGAAAATTGGGCATTCCGGGCGAGGAGCAGTTTGCCGGTCGCGGGATCCTCGACTCCGGGTCGAAGTCGAGAGATACACTGCACGATAAAGTCGTGGTGATCGTTGGCGGCGGCGATGCCGCTTTAGAGAATGCCGCGATCCTCGCTCCGGTCGCAAAGCAAGTGCTGTTGGTGCATCGTGGAGCACGTTTCACCGCTCGAAACGACATCTTCCGAGCAGCATCAGAACAGCCCAATGTCCAGATATTTAAGGAACACGAGATGATCGCGGTGAATGGTCAGGACGTTTTAAAGGATGTCGAGATCCGAGACATCGCTACTGGAAAAAAGAAACGATTCGATGTCGATAACGTTATTTTTCGGATCGGCGTTGAACCGAATTCAGAGCTCGTGAGATCCACCGCCGAAACCGATGCTCGCGGCTATGTGGTCATCAATAGCCGATGCGAGACCAGTTTACCCATCCTGTTTGCGATCGGCGACGTGGCGAGCCCTGCCGCTCCGACGATAAGCTCCGCCATCGGACAAGCGGCAACGGCGGTAAAAGTAATTCGATCTCGATTGAGGTAAAGGCGGCGGCTACCGAGCGGCGAAGGAATCGTTGCCGGTAATTGCGGCGAGATGACGTGTGTCGTTGAGGGCAAGGACGCGGATATTGTTGCGGCTGCGGATCTCAAAGCGGTTAATGCCGCAGTTCGAAGTGATCAGCCAAGGTGTCTGCTTGGTGCTGCGATTTATCGCTCCCAGCAAATAAAGGGTCAGGTAGCAGATCGCTCCAGTGTGCGAATAGACCGCGATCCGCTCGCCCGGATGTGCCCGCATTACGTCAACCAACTTCGAAGTGGCACGGCGGAGCAGATGACGATAGCTTTCGCCTTTGGATATGACGTGATTGATGTTGCGATTAACGAGAGCGTAGTAATCCTTTGGATATTCAGCTTTTGACTCGTCAAAGGTAAGCCCCTCGAGAACGCCGACGTGCCGCTCTCTGAAAGCGGGCGTTGTGTGAACCGGCAGATCGACAAGGTCCGCAAGTGCCTGCGCCGTCTCGACGGCACGGTGAAGGTCGCTCGAATAAATAACGGAAATGCCCTCTTTCGCGAGAGCCGAGGCGGCCGCGTGGGCCTGCTGCCGTCCCAGGTCCGACAGCGGTGTAGGGCCATGCCCGCCGAAACGCCCTTCGGCATTACCTGCGGACTGCCCGTGACGGATCAAGTATAGACGCGTAGGCTGAGCCATAAGTGGCAAAGGCACAAGTATAAAGCAAACCTCCGAAAAGGGAAGTTCGATCTTAAAAATTACGCCGCGACCGCTTCGGCTTTCAGTTTTTCGGTTTGGTAATGAGTTCGCAGCGTATCGACGAATTCATCGATCTGGCCTTCCATTACAAGTTCGAGTTGGTGAACTGTCAGGCCGATCCGATGATCTGTTACGCGGTTCTCTTTGAAATTGTAGGTCCGGATCTTTTCCGAGCGGTCGCCGCTTCCGACCATCGATTTGCGCTCGGCCGAGAGAGCATCGTGCTGCTTTTGCTCCTCGAGCTCCTGCAGACGTGCACGCAAAATGCGCATTGCTTTTTCTTTGTTTTTGATCTGCGATTTTTCGTCCTGCATCGAGACGACCACATTGGTGGGAAGGTGGGTGAGACGGACCGCCGAATAAGTGGTATTGACCGACTGTCCGCCAGGGCCGGATGAGCAGAAATAGTCGACACGCAGATCTTTGGGATCTACCTGAACGTCGACCTCCTCAGCCTCGGGCAGAACAGCAACGGTGATCGCGGATGTGTGAATGCGCCCTTGGGTCTCGGTCTGCGGCACGCGTTGGACGCGATGAACGCCGGATTCGAACCGCATTTTTGAGTAAACATTATCGCCTTCGATCACGGCCGTGGCATCTTTTATCCCGCCTACGCCATTGTCGGAAACGTCCAGAATGTCCATTTTCCAGCCTTGACGCTCAGCATAGCGGGCGTACATCCGCAGTATCTCGGCAGCAAACAGTGTAGCCTCGTCGCCGCCGGTCCCGGCGCGAATTTCGAGTATCACGTTCTTTTCGTCGTTCGGATCTTTGGGGACGAGGAACAGTTTGAGCTCCTCTTCGGCGGCAGGCAGCTTAGCCTCGATCTCGGCGATCTCCAACGCGGCCATTTCGCGCATCTCATCGTCGTCCGCAATTGCCGCCAGGTCGCGGGCACCCTGCAGATCGTCGGTCATTTTCCTGACCTCGCGGTATTTGTTCACGATCTCGCCGAGGCTCCGATGCTGTTTCATCAGACGGGCGTAGGCAGACATGTCCGACATGAATTCCGGCGAAGAGATCTGAGCGGTCAGCTCCTCGTAGTTTTTCTCGATCTGTGCAAGTTTTTCGAACATATTTTTATACGCTGTGTTTGTGCTTCGCTAAGCCGTATCAGATTGATCTGCAACGGTCCGGCCGACTAAACAACAACTTCGAGTTCGCGTTCGTAGGCCGGCGATTCGACGACCTCTTCGGGTTCGAGCTTGAGCGACTCGTCGAGCGCACAGATCGCGACCTCGAGCTGCTGAGCGTCGGGATTCTGCGTCGTGATGTTCTGAAGCCACAAACCCGGCATTGTTATAAATTTGAAAACCGCACTTGTCTCTTTCTTTGCGGCATACCTGATCACCTCATACGAAAGCCCGGCGACCAGCGGCATTAGCGCGATGCGTACGACGAGATTCATCCAAAGGGCGTCGAATTTCACCACCGAGAACAGCACGATCGCGACGAGCATCACCACCATCAGAAACGACGTTCCGCAACGCGGGTGTTGGCGTCGCTGCACGTCAGCGTTCTCGACGGTCAGGTCGAGGCCTTTTTCCCACGTAAAGACGGTCTTATGCTCAGCCCCGTGATATTCGAACACGCGCCTGATGTCCTTCAAATACGACATCGTGAAGATCATTACGACAAAAAAGAACATTCGGACCAAGCCGTCTGCGAGGTTAAATGCGATCCACGAGTGCGGCTTGATCTCCCAGACAAAGGCCTTAACTGTTTCGAGCCATCCGGCACCTGCCGCGATGGCGGGAGCGTCCGCCCAACCCGCCCAAATGAACGCGAGATTTGTCAAAAGCAGCGGAGCCGCGAGAAAAAGCAGTACGTTGAATAGCAGTGCAAAAATGATCGAGCCAACCGCTCCGGCGGACTGGCCCGCCGACTTTACCTTGGCGGTCTGAGGCATGATCACCTTGACGGGAGCTTTGAGGAACGCCTCATCCATTTTCCCGTCAACGTATGCGACCTGCAGATCGCCGGCTTCGGCCTTTGCGAGCTCTTCCTTTGCGTTGAGGTCGTCTTCGTAGACCTTTGCCGAAAAGTTGAGAGCCTTGATCCCCAATGCCATCGACTGGATCAGCGTCGCTCCGCCGCGAAGCACCGGCCAACTCAGCCATTTATATTTGTCGCTCCATTTCGGGAGCGATTCGGCGGTCGTGACGATGGTCCCGTCGGACTTGCGGCAGGCGATCGCGTACGCCGACGGCGTGCGCATCATGACGCCTTCCATCACGGCCTGGCCGCCGACGATCAGGTCACGTTCCAGCGAAAATACGCTGTGGATGAACTTCAATTTTCGTGCTGTAGATCTGCTTTTCATATCGTCTGATTAGATAACTATCTGACTGAAATAGATGTTCAATTAATCCGGGGTTGCAGTTTGCCGATCCGAAAGAGAAAAACGCCGGCCCTTTGTTTCACCTTTCGTGAGATCGCTCTTTTGAGCACACTCTATCGATCGGCGCTTTTCGGGTCGGCGTCAGTTTTGTCAGCTAATATTGGCTCGTGATCGTTCTCAATTGAACAGCAACCTTATTTAGCAGTTTCGGCGGCAGCGGTCCTCGCGTAACGCCGGTTAAATCGATCAACGCGTCCGGCTGTATCGACGAGCTTCTGCTTGCCGGTAAAGAACGGGTGGCACGCCGAACAAATTTCGATGTGAAGATCGTCATTCAGCGTCGAGCGTGTGGCAAACGTGCTGCCGCACGCACAAATTACTGAAATTTCGTTATATTTCGGATGTATCTCTGGTTTCATAATGTCACTTCCTTCGCCGTATATAAGCGATGTGAACTTGCGCTATTAACGCAATCTTTAATCATACGGCTA
>JBDTZO010000222.1:0-9707 GCA_040005135.1 Acidobacteriota bacterium
GGTGAAAGAACTGAAAGGTTTTCAGAAAATATGGCTGAAAGCGGCTGAAAGCAAAACTGTGAGTTTTATTCTGACAGCAAAAGATCTTTCCTTCTTTGATGCAGAAGGCAATATAAAACTCGAAAGCGGGGCTTTTGAAATAGACCGTCCGGCCGGGCTTGAGGCCAAATCGCGTGCAGAAGCGTTTCAACGTAATACATTTGCCGCCGCTTTTGATCCTGCTGCGAACCGGGCACGCATCCGGCGCGTCGATATGGGCGGGAACGAGACCGATCAGCCCATCTGCCTCGTCATAATATATTTCGACCGCTGCCGGCTTTTGCAGAGCAACGAAGCCGGCGAAATTGATCGACAGTATCATGCCCGCGTTCAGTGTGAATCTCATCTGTCCAGGATCCTGCCGAGGCACGGTCCTTTTGAGTTTGACCCAGTTTCTGATTTTCATATATACAAGCATTTCCTCTTCTTAAATGTATGTCTGCTGCCGAGAATCGCCGATCCTGCTGTCGGGCGTCAGCTCGCGGCATATTTAGATCGTGGCACGATCCGAGCGGCGGGTAAATAGCAACTCTTAAGCTATTTAAGCTTTTTACGATTCTTATGAAATTTATGATCTTTAAGGTGACGCGTCCCGAGGTCGACGCACTGAGTTGAAGGCAAGCCAGTCGAGCCGCCACCTCGGGTACTCCAAATCATCGATGTGCGCTTTGTGAGACCGGTGCGCGCGATCCGCAGCGTAAGCCACATAACTTACGTTCACAAAAGGGAATCTTACGACGCGTAATAGTTTCGAAAAGGGACTGTACCAAAATGCGTATTTCACTGTACCAAAACCGGCATTTCACTGTTACTGGCGGCCAACCGACGCTGCGCTGCGGCGTAGATCACTGTACCAGGATCCTTGTGCCGTTAGCGTCACTCTGAGCGCAAAAAAAGAGGAGCCTCGCGGCCCCTCTTTTTCCATTAGTTCCAGCTATGCTATCTACCAGATCTGGCAGAATTTCTCTCGGACCATTTTCTGGCCGGCCTTGCAGCCGAATGCCTTGGCAAATTCCGGCATGTTCGAGATCGGGCCGTCAACGCGCCAGCGGGCCGCCGAATGCGGATCACCGAGCACCTGAGCACGTTCCGCTTCAGGAGTCGATTTGGCCGCCCAAACCTGTGCCCAACCGAGGAAGAAACGCTGTTCAGGCGTAAATCCGTCGATCTTCGCGGGACTGGCCTTGCCCTTGAGCGAATCCATCAGTGCCGTATAGGCGATGTTAAGGCCGCCAAGATCGCCGATGTTCTCACCAAGGGTGAGCTTACCGTTGATGTTCAGACCGGGCAGGACCTCGTACCCATTGAATTGATCCACGACGCACTGGGCACGCTCGTCAAATTTCGATCGGTCGTCAGCCGTCCACCACGAGACGAGGTTGCCCTCGGGGTCCGATTTGCTGCCCTGATCGTCAAAGCCGTGCGAGATCTCGTGCCCAATGACTGCACCGATTCCGCCATAGTTAATGGCATCGTCGGCCTGGAAATTGAAGAACGGCGGCTGGAGGATCCCAGCGGGGAAGACGATCTCGTTATAGCTCGAATTATAATAGGCGTTAACCGTCGGCGGCGTCATTCCCCAACGCGTCTTGTCCGTCGGCTTGCCGATATCCTTGATATTTCGGTCGAGCTGAAATAGGCCGGAATTAATGTCGTTCTGGGCATACGAGGCACGGCTAATGCTGAGGCCCGCATAGCCGAGCGGATGCTCGTTATAGCCGATCTTTCGTTTATAGGACTGCAGCTTGGCGATCGCCTTCTTTTTGGTCTCGGCACCCATCCACGAGAGTCCCTCGATATGCGACCTCATCGCGTCGAAAAGATTTGTGATCAGGGCATCCATGCGGGCCTTGGCCTCGGGCGTGAATTTTGATTTAACGTAGACAGCTCCGAGCGCTTCGCCCAGTGACCGGTCGGTCGCGGCGACGCAGCGTTTCCAACGAGGCTGCTGCTCCTTAACGCCGGTCAGGATTCTTGAAAAGTTGAAATCCTCATCGACAAAAGCTTTCGGCAATACGTTCGAGACCGAGTTGGCGAACATCCATCGGAAATAGGTCTTCCAGGCGTCCACCGGCACGTCGGTCATCATTTTATTGACCTCAGCGAAAAATTCCGGCTGGCCGAAATTGATCTCGGTGACGGCCGGCATGCCGCGCTGCTTGAGGTACGTCGCGAGGTTCAGATTCGGGATAAATTTCTGAGCGTCGGCAAGCGGGATCTTGTTGTAATTCTTATCTCGATCGCGAAGTTCGACCGGGGCCTTGGATGCGTTCGCGAGCCGTGTCTGCAGGTCCATGACCGTCTGGGCGTTGCGTTTTGCGGTATCGGCGTCGTCACCGAGCAGCTTAAAGATATTTGCCACGTGGTCAACGAACTTGGCTCGGATCTCAACCGAGCGTGCGTCCATCTTGGTGTAATAGTCTTTGTTCGGCAGGCTCAGTCCGCCCTGGCCGGCATTGACGATCACCATATTGCTGTTCTTGGCGTCCGCACCGCCGCCAACGCGGAAAAGTGCGGGCACGCCATTCTTGTGCATCCACGCTATCGACGCCGGCAGGTCCTTGTTAGTTTTGATATTTGCGATCTGCTTCAAGTAAGGTTCGAGCGGCGTTGTGCCGGCCTTTTCGATCGCCGGCTCGTCCATGCACGAGGCATAATAATCGCCGATCATCTGCGTATCGCTGCCCTTAGGAGCCTTGGTCTTGGCGGCGTCCTCAAGTATCGAGTGCAACACGTCGCGGTTGCTCTCGGCCAGGGTGTTGAAGCTGCCCCAACGCGATTGCGACGGCGGGATCTCGGTGTTCTTGACCCATGTGCCGTTAGCAAATTGGAAAAAATCGTCGCAAGCGTCGGCCGACCGATCAAGCCGCGATGTGTCGAATCCCGAGCTTTGGGCCATCGTGCAGGTGTAGAGCGACATTATAACGACAAGGGTCGTTACGAAACGGACATAGTTTTTTGGCATGTGTTATTCCTCAAAGAGATACGTGGTCAATACGGTGGTTTTGAGGAAAAGTTTACGCCGAGCCGTACGTTTTTACAACACGGGAGTGAATTTTTCGACGACCAACGACCGCAATTCTGCCGCCAGTGCCTTGCGGTCGGCACGCGTCAACGGTTCCTCGCCAAAGCTGACCACCGCCGTATAGCCGTCGAGCTTAAAAAGCCGCCATATATGGGCAAAAAAACTAATATCTTCCCACCAGCAGACATAGTCGCAAGCGGGCGGCCCACCCGACGGTGTCTGATACGAAATTGCCGCATACGAGACCGGAACACCACCCTTTGCCGCGAATTCGAGAAAGGATGAGTTGAACGGCAAAACAGCCTCGCCCTTAGTGCTCGTGCCCTCTGGAAAGACGATCACGCCCTCGCCGGCGCCTAGCCGTTTCATGATCTGGCCGCCCGCGCGCGGAATGTCGCGTCGATTGGAACGATCGATAAAGATCGTGCCCATATCGCGGCAGATCCGGCCGGCCAGAAACCAATCCAGGATCTCGCGTTTGGCGACAAAAATGCCTTGGGTGACGACCCGCAGAGCTGCGATATCGGTGTAGCCGAGATGATTTGAAACAAGGAAAAAAGGCGGCTTTGGCGGCGTCCCATGGATCTCAATGGTCATTTTGGAGATCTTGACAAAGCTCGTGGTCCACGCTCCGAAGATGACCTGACGCCAGTAGACCTTATTAGGAATGAACCAGTCAAAGATCCACCAGATCGCATACAGTCCCAGCGTCGAGGTCAAAAACAGGAACGTGCGAAATGCGGAACGGATCAACTTCATAAAGCGCTATCGAAGAGGCAGGTCATTTGTCGACCTTTTTGAAATTGTATCGCAGCAAAACACGCATCGGCAAAGGCTTTCCGTTTCGCTCTGCGGGCCGCCAATTCATAGCTCGAACAGCCTTTTGGACCGACTCGTCGAGCCCGTAACCAGCCCACCGAACGATCTCGGTCCGCGTGATCTCACCTGACGCGTCGAGGTCCAATTCCAGCTCGACCGTAGCCGCGATCTCGTATAGGAACGCGAGCGACGTGTATTCGGGCTTGAGACGGCGATATGGCACGGGCGGGCGAAGCTCTCGTAAGAGCGGCGAGCCGTCAGGCGGCATTTCTTCGATCCGCGGAGTGCTGATCTCTGCACTCTCGCTAGCCGCGGCCTTTTCCAGCCGCTTGACGAGCGCGGCCGCCAAGCTCGGGATCGCCTGTTTTAGGGATCTCGATGCGTCGGCGGGCTTTGATGATTCAAATTGCGGATCGCTCCAATCGACCAATCGGCCTGTTTTTGCACTGACAGCAAAGATCGACGCGTACGATTCATAATATTCTTCGCGCTCGGACGAGCTGCGTCGCTGATCGCCGGCACGCACCAAAACAACGAAATCGCAGCCGAGAGCGGCGGCGAAATTCCTGGCTTCGGCCGTGGTCATGTTGTAAGGTGTCGTGGGCCCCACCGCGTCAAATGCCGACCACACAAGCGAGTCGTCAAGCACATCCGATGACAACGCCAGCGATGTCGAAAGTTCGCTCACGAAAGCTTTGCCGGCCACACTTTTATCCGGCGCAATGACCGCGATCCGCAGGTCTTTCGCATAGGCCGCCCGGGAGCCCGCCAGCAACACGAGAGCAAGAACGGCCGCGGCAAACTGCGTCGATTTAGCTGTGGTAAAGCTCGGCGATCTCATTCTTAAGTTCGGCAGGAAAGCATAGGCGATGGATCCGATAGCCTTCCTGAAGGCCGCGGACTGCTGAACTGACCTCGGATATCTCACGGATCGATGGCCGGGCAAATCCATCCTCGACAAAGATCAGGTCCCGTGTCGCGGCCGTCTCCTTTGAATAAAAATTATAGGCTCCGCTGCCAGCCTCGTCCTGGATCACGTAATGGTCAGGATCGAAACCACGCGTAACGGCGATCTCGCGGACACGCGCCACAAATCGTGCGTGTTCAGATTCCGGCATGTCGAGGTCGAACGCCTTAAAAAGGCGGCGGTTGAGAAATCTCGACGAAAGGTCCGCCAATACCTTGTCCGACGATCCCTGCCATTGTTTGATGTAAAAAAAGAAGTCCGAATCGTCGAGAGACATATGCTCCGTCAGACTAAGCCGCTCACCGCGAAGCACTTTTTCAAAAGCAGTTCCCGCCCTGAACCACACATCGCCGCCCGCGGCGAAGACCGAAAGTGCCCTGCGTAAAAGAGATTTCAGCACTGCCTCGGCCGATCGAAGCGTCCGGTGAAAATAGACCTGTCGAAACATATAGAACCTTGCCTGGAGATATTGTTCGACGGCGTAGATCCCAGGCGCCGAGACAAAAAGATGGTCCTCAACCTCGTTGATCTCGATCGATTTGATGATCCACTCCAGGTCGTAAATTCCGTATTTTGCTCCAGTCATCAATGAGTCGCGAAGCAAGTAGTCCATTCGGTCTACGTCGAGCTGCGAGGATACGAGCTGGCCGAGTGATCGCCGCGGAAAATCACCGCGAATGATCGCCGCCACACCTTCAGCTATCACCGGGGAATAAGCCGCGAGCTTTTGCCCGAGTTCGGTTTGGCCTGACAGGATGGCATCGATCGAAAACTGTTCGTGGTGAAAACCCAGTATCGACTCGACGACGTGAGAAAACGGCCCGTGCCCAATGTCATGCAAGAGAGCAGCCACGCGCACCGACGTTCGGTCCTCATCCGAGATGTTGTATTTTTCGCCGAGCTTCTCGACAATGCGTGTTGCCAAATG
The DNA here is from genome assembly GCA_040005135.1 of Acidobacteriota bacterium. Lineage (GTDB taxonomy): Bacteria > Acidobacteriota > Blastocatellia > Pyrinomonadales > Pyrinomonadaceae > OLB17. The sequence continues at coordinate 5,779 of JBDTZO010000222.1, forward strand.
AAATGCGCCAAGCGAGTGTGCAAAACGTGAGTGCTCAGCTCCCTGATACGTAAAATATGCGAGGCCGAGCTGACGGATCCGCCGCAAACGCTGGAACTCCGGAGTATCAATGAGCGACACAAGCAGCTCGCCCACGGGCGATCCTGTCTCGATGCGGATAATATTATGAACGGAATCGCGGTAGATCCTTTCAGCCATGTACCGCATTATCGCACGCGTCAGACTAGATCACACGCAATGACGACCGCCAAAAGCGTTCAAACAAAAAGAGGTCGCCCTTGCGGACGACCTCAAAATAACCAGAAAGGTCAAATTTAGAATTCAACGCGGAAACCGAAGCGAACGCTTCGTTGTCCCTGATAAGCACTTGGCAATTTGTACAAGAGGTTCAGGTTCGAACCATTCAGAACATTCGGGTTAGCTAAAGTGTCAAGGCCGTCATAGAGAGCACCCTGACCACCGTGAATAAGCGAGTTCTCGAACGCCACGTCGCCGGTCTGTGTTCCATCAGTGGGATTATCGGGCCCATCCTGAATCCACCGACGCGGGTTTAGCGCCGTAACCGTGTGCTGATTCCAAACATTATTGACCGTAATATCGGCAACTAGTTTGACCCTGCCGTCGCGACCGAATTTGTACGAGTGCGACAAATTCAGATCGGTTTGGGAAAACGTCGGCGTGCGACCCAGATCACCGCGCTTGTTGTAAACGATATACATACTTGACCCGTCAAAGACATCGACAGCGGTCGTCTGCGGAGTTCCGCTCTCAATAGTCTGGAAGAAGGACAAGAAGGTCTCATTCGCCTTACTTCCGAACCAGTCAAACGCATAGCCGCCGTAAGCCTTAAAGACGTGCGTTCGGTCAGTGGCGAGTACACCGTTATCAGGAGCACCGTGGGCAGTGTAGCCAGCAACGGACCAATCGTAAAATCGGTTGACGCCCGGATCGGAACGAGTCGCAGCAGTTCCGTTAATGGAAGAGCCTGAATCAAAATAATCCGAGTTAGCCAGGCCGGAATAGTTGCCGTACAGCCTGCTCAAGGTATAGTTTGCACTGAAATAGTAATGGTCGGTAAGACGCTTGGTAATATCGACCTCCAGTGCGTTGTACAGACGCTGAGGTTTGACGGTTGCCGCATAACCCAACTGTTGCCGCTGTGATTCGGTTAGCCCTTCGGCTGGATTACCGATCGTGTAGTAGGCATCCTCACCTACACCAGTATCTTCGATGGTGTGAAGGACATCTTTACGGGTATAGTGAGCGCCCAGGATGTAGTTCTTCCAGATCTGAGTTTCGACACCAGCAGTAATTTCTTGCTGTTGGAACGGCTTCAGATTCGGGTCCACACCCTTAAGCGTGATTCCGGTTGCTCCGAGACTCGAACAGTTGCCTGACGGATCAATATAATTATTGACCGTGTCGAAACAGCCCTGAGTGCTAGAGTCGGGGCGGTAGTTAAAGTGAGTTGTGGAAATACCGCCGGCGGTCGACGGATTGCCGCTCAATATAGGGTTAGAAGTTCCGTAAAGAAGAGCCCTGGTGTAATAACTATAGTTCGGATTTGCCGAGGTGATCGGGAAGTAGTCAACGTAGTAAAGACCACCGCCGAACGAACCGATCGGCAATTCGAACTTCATTCGATCCGAGAAAATGCCGTAGCTTGCGAAAATTCGTGTCTTTCCGTTCCCGAACAAGTCATACGCCATTCCCAACCGGGGAACAGTCTTACGACCAAATGGAATTTTGATGGGCGAAGAGTTGACCGAGAACGAAGGCAGGTTCTCCGACTCCGAGCGGACACCCAAATTAAGCGTCAAGCGCTGGCCGATCTGCCATTTGTCTTGAAGATAGATCGCTTGAGCCTTGTTCGAACCCTTGCCCTGTTCACCGTAGAGAACAGCAAGGCCGTAACCAATACAGGTCTGTCCGGCCGGGCACGGTGCCACCGACGTACTCTGTCCGTAATAAAGACGGATATAGTTTGTCGAGGCTTCGAGGTCGTCGACGGCGATCTTGGAAAGCTCATAACCGACTTTCAGGTCATGGCGTCCTAGTCCGTTGAAGAAAAAGCTTGAGTCCAAGTCAAAGGTTTTGTGTTTCGAGATGTCTCGAATGATAGCACCGCTGCCTAACTCGCTGGCATAGTTATACAGACAGCCCGTGTTACCTGCAGTGTAAGCCGCTGCCGTACTCGACCCGCGGCACTGATAAAGCGTACCGCCCGGAATATCATAGTTACCCGGTTTGCCATTCTGATATCCGTATCCGAAACGGCCGCTTATTGCGAGCCAGCTTTTCGGCGTCCAGTCAAGCTGTGTGTTGAAGACCTCCGAAGGGCTGAAACCACCCTTTTTCGCATAACGCGATTGCGCGTCCGCAAATCCAGCGTGCGGAGGCTCGATCGCATTAATGGCCTGTGAGCCGTAAGGGAGAAGTCCTTTCTGCTCGAACGGGTTCCACAGATAGGAAGTAAAACCGCTCAGGTTGTTAAATAAGGAGTAGTTGATCTTACCTTGAGCATACTGGTAGGTCTGACTTGCCTTATAGGTCTCACTCGGGCTGGTTGGGTACAACGCAGTCGTTGCGACCCTGGGATCGCTAGTGAGTTGACCGCCGCTATTTATTGAATAGTAATTAGTAACGCGGGTCGTATTATATCTCTGCGGCGAATAAATGCCGAAGAACCACAGATGCTGTTTGATGATCGGTCCGCTGAATGACATCGTCGGATCGAACTCCAGCGAGGCATCTTTTTGTGGAGCGGGAAGTGAAAACAAGTTCTGGTTAAAGTGCGCAACGTTGTTCGCGTCCGTGCCAAAGAAGCCGTAGTCAATTGTGTTTTGTGAAGGGCTGGAATTCGGGTTGGGCTGCAGCCGTGAGGTTGTGAACTGACTGCCGAATTCGCCGTGAAATTGATCAGTTCCCGATTTGGTTACGACCACGATGACTCCACCGCTGGCCCCACCATGCTCGGCTTCAAAACCACTAGTTTTGACTTGAACCTCTTTTATGAGAGCAGTCGGAATGTTTTGATTATCGACACCAGTGCCGTTATCGTTCAACGTTCCGTGCCGAAAATTGGTCACGTCCTGGCCGTCGATCGTGAAGGTATTCTCGGCCTTGCTGGCTCCATCGACCGTAAATCCACCCGTAAGCGATTCCGAGCGAGTCGCGGGTGAAAGCTTAAGGATAGAAGAAAAACTGGTGCCCGCAGGAACCTTTTGGATCTGTTCTGCGGTTATATTGGACTGAACTTTGCTGTCCGATGTGTCAACCGAAAAGCCCAGAGAGTCGCCGGATGTCACCACGACATCGGCAGTTTGAACGGCGGTTGAAAGAACGATATCAACCGTCGACGTTTTTTCAATGTTAACGAAAGTGTCAGCTGATGTAGCAGCAAACCCATTAATTGGAGCAACTGTGATCTTGTATGCTCCAACAGTTGCACGATCTATCCGGTATGTGCCGTCAGAACCCGTCATAACGACCTGTGTGAAACCGGTACTGGTACCGGCGACGGTAACAGAGGCACCAGGAACAACAGCACCGTTAGGGTCCTTTACCGTGCCAGCGATCCTTCCTGTTGTGGACTGGCCGAACGCGATTGACGCCGACACAACCAACAGGACTAGGATCGATGAGATACATTTGATTGTCTTATTCATTTAAAATTTCTCCTCGAAAATTAAGAGGGGGGATTGGCCCCGTAGGCAATGATCCTTCTTTCAAAGGGGTTATGCGCCTACTAATGCATCTTATTTGCAATTTCGGAGCCAGTGGCACGGGGAAGCGGAGCGAAATCACTAAAGATTGCAACGAAAGAGGTTAACGGAATGTAAAATATGCGCGAGTCGTCGTCCGTATTGCGATCCGGCTTATGACTTTATGGATAATTCAAATAATTGGATTTTTCCGGCAGATCGCTA
>JBDTZO010000214.1:0-2883 GCA_040005135.1 Acidobacteriota bacterium
TGTCATTCTTCGAAATTCCGGGGCAGGAACCCTTACACTCCAAGCGACTCAAACAGGGACTATGGGTGTAGCTCTGGCGAGTGCGACTGAAAACATAATCAACATCGACGGCGTCGGAGGAGTGACAATCAGTAGCATCGTCAGTGGATCCGGAAAGAATCTGACTCTTGGGGGCGCTGGCACAGGAGTTCTCACATTTTCTGGTACTAATACATATTCTGGTGTAACGAAGATCTCAAGCAGTATCCTTTCCGTGACTGCTCTCGCGAACGGAGGTTCGAACGGCAACATAGGTTCCTCTAGTAATGCTGCCGGGAATCTCATTTTCGACGGTGGAACACTTCGGATTACAGGGTCCGGCCAGACTTCCAACCGAAACTTTACGATCAGCCCCGGAAAGACGGGGATAATTGATATCACTGCGGATACCACGATCGCGGGTGCTGCGGCAGCAACGGCCGGTTCCTTAATGAAGAGCGGAGGCGGCTTTCTCTTCCTGTCCGGGACGAATCTCTATACGGGCACGACGACCATCACGGGCGGAGCACTCGGGCTACTCAGTGGCGGCTCGATCGCTGCTTCATCGGTCATCGAGATCCAGGGCGGAACCTTTTTCGACATCTCCGGCACGACTGCCGGTTACACGCTGGCAAGTGGCCAAACGATCCGAACTACTGGGACCGGCGCCGCGAGCTCGACGATTGCGACCGCATCAGGAAAGGTGCTTTCGGCTGCGTCGAACACGATCTTCGATTTCCAAAACTACAACGGTACTGTACCGCCCGTAAAAATTCAGAGCTCCGGCAGCATAAGCGTGGCTTCGACGAACACTGTTAATATCTCGACCACGAGTGCTCTGGCGGCAAATGATTACTTCATCATCGACAAGATGATGACGACGGGAACCGTTATCGGCACCGCACCGTCGAATTTGAGCGTCGGTGGCAGCGGTATCTGCGCCGGATGCACAGCGTCACTTTTAATATCTTCAGGCCGACTTGTCCTGCACGTTGCCGCCGCTCCGGCACCGACTGTGACATTGGTCGCCCCAGCCAACGGTACAACAGCTGGCGGCACGATCGTGACGATCACCGGAACCGATTTTACCGGAGCGACGGCGGTCAGCTTTGGCGGAACTGCAGCGACAAGCTTTGCGGTCAATTCGGCGACGCAGATCACAGCGACGACTCCGGGACACGCCGCGGGGGCAGTAAGCGTTCTAGTCACAACAGCGACCGGGACGAACGGAGCGAACACGCTCTTCACATACGTCTTGCCGAATATGTCTATAAATGACGTCTCGGCCGCGGAGGGCGACAGCGGGACTTCTGTTCTCACATTTACCGTCAGCTTGTCTTCGCCTGCTCCAGTCGGAGGCGTGACATTTGATATTGCGACTGCCGATGATACTGCCACGGCGGGCAGCGATTACGTCGCTCAGACGTTGACGTCGCAGGTGATCGCTGCGGGCGGAACTACATATTCGTTTAATGTGACGATCAACGGCGACACGACATTCGAGGCTAATGAGACATTTTTCGTCAATTTGACTAATGTTGTCGGTGCCACGGTAGCAGATAGTCAGGGAATTGGCACGATCCAAAACGACGATGCCGTTCCACCCGTAAATGTCAGTGATGACGACGTTCTCGGCCCGTGTTCTGCAGTTCACTGCAGTCTTCGCGAGGCCATCATTGCGGCAAATCTGTCGCCCGACGCAAACACGATCACGTTCGACCCAAGCGTCACCGCGATCCAGTTATTTTCGGCACTGCCTGATATCACGACCAACATGACTATCGCTGGCGGCGGAGCGATAACGATATATGGCGGCGGCAGCACACAGGCTCCGTATCGTCCGATCACGACCGGAGTCGGAAGCAATATCACGCTGAATATGACCGGGATAACGATCAACTTTGGGAAAACCAATCTTGGCGGAGCACTCTACAATACAAGCGGCAATACCGTAAATCTGACCAGCTGTAATTTGAGTAGTAACGAGGCAACCGGTTCCAACGGCGGAGCTATCTACAACGCCGGCGTCATGAACATCCTGCTGAACACAATCGACTCGAACACAGCTCTGCAGGGCGGCGGTATCTTTAACGCCTCGAACGGAGTGATGACGATCACAGAAAGCACTATATCGGCGAACTCGGCTACCAACGGCAGCGGGGGCGGTATCTCTAATAACGGGCTGCTGACGATCCAGCGGAGCCTAATTCATGGTAATACGACTATCGGACAGGGCGGCGGACTGTTCAACATCAACGGTACGGGCGTCGTCAAAATGGTCAACTCGACCGTGTCGTTTAACGTCACGACGGGAGCTAATCAAATGGGCGGCGGCATTTACAATGATGCGTCCGGCTCGATCACGCTGACCAACTGTACGGTGACCGATACAAATCAGGCTCCAAAGGGCGGCGGCATCTATAACCTTGCGACGGCCGTGCTCAATAACACGATAGTTGCCAATAACAACGGCGTCGACGAGGGCCCTGACCTCGACGGAGGGTTCACCGGATCGTTTAATCTGATCGGAGAGTCGGACAACTCTTTCGGCCTGACGAACGGCGTTAACGGCAATATTGTCGGAACTGTCGCCAGCCCGGTCGACGCGAAATTGTCGGCTAAGGCTGCGAACGGCGGCCCGACCGACACGTACGCACCGTTAGTGACGAGTCCGGCTGTCAACAACGGCAGTACGCCGCTAGCACTCGATCCATCTGGAGCACCGCTCGCGACGGATCAACGCGGGACCGGATTTGCCCGTGTCAGCAGCATCAGTGTCGATATCGGAGCTTTTGAAACGCTGTTCACCCCAACCGCGGGCGCAGTTGTCCTGTCGGGACGTGTTTTGACGGCTAATGGGCAGGG
>JBDTZO010000090.1:0-9617 GCA_040005135.1 Acidobacteriota bacterium
GTACGATATGAAATCATGGCTGCCGGGCCGGTCTGCACGCGGCGTGGTTGTGATCGACAAGCACGGCAAGGTCGCTTACAGCAAAGCTCAGTCGCTGAGCCTGTTCAAACCAGCCGATAGCGAGGTGCTCGACGCGATCCGTTCCGCGGAAAAGATTTGAACCACAGAGACGCTGAGAAGACAGTAGGCGCTCTTAGACTGGAACGCAGGCGCCCTCGCCTGCAACGCCGGTTCCTCCGGCGTGACGGGCACCAGTATTTCTCAGGCTTATCGTTTCGACGCACGTCAGCGTCCCTAAGAGGAACGCTTGCAGGCGGGGGCGCCTGCGGTCCCGGCTATGTGATAAAATCCACCTATGGCATTATTTGGCGAAAAATTTAAGTGCGGACGCTGCGGGCAAAAGACCGAGCCGATCGGTTACGCGCCGATCCCGACCGAGCTGGGGCAGAAGATCGGGGCCGAGATGTGTGCGGGCTGCTGGAAAGAGTGGCTGCAAAAGCAGAATCAGCTGATCAATCACTTTGGCATCGACGTTTCGAATCCGGATTCGCATGAGTTCCTGTTCGACAACATGAAGATCTTCTTCTATAACGAGGGCGTTGAGCTTGCACAGATCGATACGTCGAAAGAGGGGAAGGTAAACTGGTAGCAAAGAGCTCCGATATTACAATTCACGAGTGAATTGGGTTTTCACTATTCCTAGCTTTCGGATACCCGCTTTTCAAATTTCAACGCTGCCGAATTCATACAATACCGCGATCCAGTCGGTCTCGGTCCGTCATCAAAGACGTGCCCCAGATGCGAGTGGCATCGGCTGCAGATGACCGCGGTCCTTGTCGAACCCAACGATCTATCGGTGATCTCGGTTATGTTCTTATTATTGATCGGCTCAAAGAAGCTGGGCCAACCCGTTCCGGATTCGAATTTGGCCTTCGAGCTAAATAGTTTCATGTGACAGGCCGCGCAATAGTAATCGCCATCGTCATGATTGGTGGCATACTCCCCCGTAAACGCCCGTTCGGTTCCACCCTCACGGAGAACGTAATACTGGACCTGTGTTAACAGTTTGCGCCATTCGTCACTCGTTCGCTCGATCAGCTTTCCGTCAAAAACGTCATTCGAGGAGGACGCAACGTCCTCGCCTTCGGCTAAAAGTGTCCTTATAACTTTGTCCTGCACGTTGTACGCGCCCTCGCCGACGTGGCGATAACGAACGCGGCCCTGCTTATCGAGGATCACGACCGTCGGCCAGGCATTCACGCCGAATGCTTCCCATGTGCGGCTTTCATTGTCGGTAACGACCGGGTATTCGATGCCTCGCTGTTTTACCGCGGCCTTGACGTTATCGAGATCGCGTTCCTTCGCCAGCTCGGGCGTTTCGACGCCAATGATCGTGAGGCCTTTTTCCCGATACTTCGTATCGAATCCTTTTACTGTTGGCAGCGTGTTGATACAGTTGTAACAGCCAAAGGTCCAGAAATCCACGAGAACTACCCGTCCCCGAAGCCCTGCGATCTTAAGGGTTTCGGAATTTACCCATTTGCCATCGGAGACCTCAGGAGCGGCTTTGGCATGGTTCGCGGCGATCAGGACATCGTACGCGGAGGCAGAAGCCTTATCATCTGGCTCCATAATGGTTGAGATCGTATCTTGCGCATTCGCACCCGTGTTATCTAATTGTGTCGTGGGCGACCCCGAGGGCGAGGCCAATGACGACGAACGCTTCCAAACACTCGCTGCGGCTAGGACGGTTGCGAACATTATGACAGCGGCAACAGATATTGTTTTAATACTCATTATTTAACTCTCCGATCGACCGATAGTTTGCTTTCAACATAAATAATGTTTAATCGACGGCGAATTATTCCCCGATATTTAAGAATTGTTCACAGCGAATCAGCGAACGATAACAGGTTTTTAGAGTCATGATCTTATTTATGCTAGTTCTTTTCTTTTGACGCTAAAAGTTTCCTTTCTGAAGCCGTCATTTATTTTTGTAGAACTGGGAATAGAATAGACCGATCGATACATAAATAATATTGTGGTCGCAACAACGGCGTATCTGACGAGATATCGGAATAAATGTTTGGGATCGGGAAACAGCGTGAAAAAGAATGGGCCGTTTTTGAGGCCGAGGCACTACCGTTGATGCCCGATATTTTCCGCGTTGCTAAATGGCTCTGCCGCGACACCGAGATCGCCGAGGATCTCACGCAGGAAACCTTTACCCAGGCGTTAAAGAGTTTTCACCGCTACTCTCCGGAAACGAATTGCCGGGCCTGGCTGATCACGATCCTGTATCGCATCAATGGCAAGCGGAGGTTGAAGCTCGGCCAGCTGAAACTGGTTGAGGACACCGAGGAGCAGATCGCCGAAACCGTCGCCTTTGAGCCGTCGATCCCTGATCATTTGACGGACGAGGACATTCTCAGGGCCATCGAGCAGGTGCCGGCTAGGTTTAGCGAAGTCGTTTTGCTGACGGATGTCGAGAGTCTTAGTTATAAAGAAGCGGCTGAACTGCTTGGAGTGCCGATCGGGACCGTTATGTCGCGGCTGCACCGAGGACGCCGGTTGCTCAGGCAGGAGTTGACTGGAGTTGCGCGGGAATTTGGGATCGCGTCGAATGGTTGAGGCCCAATGATGGATTGCCACGAATTTAGAAGATTGACCGATTCGTATTTGAACGATGAGTTGCTCGTCGAGACGAATCACGATGTGCTCAGGCACCTCGAGAACTGCCGCGACTGCCGTGCACAGCTTGAGGGCCAACGAGAGCTGCGTTTCCGACTTCGAAATGCTGTAGTGTCCGCAGCGAACCTGCAGATCGACACATCGTTTGCCTCACGTCTTCAGTCCGATCTTCGGCAAACCGCTTTGCGGCCTGGTATTTGGGAACAGCTGACGGCGGGTGGATTTGGTGGGCTGCGAAGTGCGGCCCTGAGCTTGGCTTGCTTGTTGGTAATAGCGATCGGGGGCTTTTTCATATTAGGGCCATTGAATGAACGCTCCGCCGCTAATAATGACGTGAATCAGAGAGGCCAAAACGATACGATCGTCGAGGCAAACAGGGCCAGATTGGCAGACGCCGTAAAGGTCGCCTGGAATGAGCTATCCAGCCAGGCGGTCGGCGACCATAAAAACTGCGCGGTCAAATTTAACCTTGACGATCGACCGATCCCGCTCGACGAGGCGGTGAGACAATATGGGCCATTAAACAAGGACATCGACAAGGCGGTATTTGAGGCGGCGAAAACCGCTTTTGACGACGATCGTTCTGCACCGATCAAGCTGGTCGAAGCACACGTTTGCATATTCGGCGGCCGCCGTTTTACGCATATTGTATTGAGCCGTCACGGTAAGGTTATTTCGGTCCTCGTGACGGACACTGACCTCCCCGCCGAATCCGACTCGACGGTCACTGACCGAATCTACGGCGCCTCGAATGCCGCGGGTTTCAGCATCGGAACGCACGCGATCTTTGTCGTCTCGGATATGGAACCGGCTGAAAACATTCAGGTGGCGCGAGCTATACTTCCGGTGATGCGTAGACATTTAGAAACAGCGGGAGCATAATTCTGATGAGTTTTTCGGCGGGTTAATGATTATGGAAAAACAGCTCGAAAAGAAGCATCCGCTTGCGGTCCGTTGGCTTCATTGGATCAATTTTCCCTTGCTCACTGTAATGATCTGGAGCGGCATTCTCATCTATTGGGCCAATCAGGTTTATGCCGTCCGCCTTTTCGGAAGCGAGCTTTTCAAATTTTTTCCGCAGTGGTTCTACGATTATCTTGAGATACCTTATCGCCTCGCCGAGGGAATGCAGATCCACTTCTTTTTCATGTGGTTCTTTGCGGTAAACGGCCTGATCTATGTCATTTACACGATAGTTTCGGGCGAATGGCGGGCCTTAGTGCCGATACCGTCTTCGTTTAAACGGGCACCGCTCGTCGCTCTGCATGACGCGCACATTGTCAAAAAGCTACCGCCGCAGGGCAAATACAATGATGCGCAGCGCATCGCCTACACTTCCATAATCGTGATGGGCTCGTTGTCTGTGGTAACAGGCCTTGCGATCTACAAACCGACGCAGTTATCGTGGCTCACCTACCTGCTCGGCGGTTACGAATGGGCGCGTTGGGAGCATTTCTATCTGATGATCGGCTACGTGCTCTTTTTCGTAGTGCATATCGTCCAGGTGGCGTTGGCTGGCTGGCGAAATTTTAATTCAATGATCACGGGCTACGACGTCGTCGACTCGGTCGAGCGGGCGCCGGAGGCGGATGTGCCCGTCGGAAGCGAGGTGGCAGCATGAGCGAAGATCAAAAACGCGAAATACTGCTCGAAAAGGTACGCGAATTCGAAAAGCGGACCGGTCACACTACGGATTCCTATCCCGGCGACCCGAGCAACACGGCGTCAGTGCTCCGCGAAAAGCGCCATTTGAGCGAGCCGCTTTCGCCTGACGAAGCAAATGGGCAAATATTCGCCCGCTCGCGCCGCACCTTTATTACCGGCGGAGCGGCGGCCGTCATCGGCATTCTCGGCTGGCGGTGGATGAGTGACGAGACCAAGTCGGACCTATACAAAAAAGCGTTCCGGTTCAACGAGCGTGTCAGCCAGATATTTTACAGCCCGAAACAACTGGCAGCGGAATTTACGCTCGATCAGGTGACGATCCCTGCCCGGGTCAATGGTGGCGAAGGCCTCGAGGTTGAAATGGCCGCCGACGAGTGGCGGCTGCACGTTGCGGGTCTCGCGGGCGACAATAACGACGTAATTCTGACACTCGACGACATCAAGCGGCTGCCGCGGACCGAGATGGTCACACAGTTCAAATGCATCGAAGGCTGGAGCACGATAGTCCACTGGGCGGGCGTACGTTTCGCGGACTTTGCCGCTGTCTATGCCCCCAAAAATCGCGACGGCACTCGCGGTGATGTCGCGGGCCGTCCCGAAGCTCTTCCGGCCTACGTCTCGTTGACCACGCCCGACGAAAAATACTTTGTCGGTTGGGACATGCCATCGATCCTGCATCCGCAAACGCTGCTCGCGTACGAGATGAACGGCGAACCGCTCAAACCCGAGAACGGCGCCCCGCTGCGGCTCGCGAGCCCGACCAAATACGGCATTAAGCAGATCAAACGGATCGGCCGCATCGAATTTACCGATGAGCGTCCGCGAGATTTCTGGGCCCAGGATGAATATGGGTATGATTGGTATTCGGGGCACTAAGCGATGAGGCTCGACCGATTTGAGATCATCAACGAAGAGTTCACGGCGTCTGCGATCACGCAGTCACAGCTCGACCGGCTTCTCGCTGACGGCTGGCGTCACTTCGGCCCGCACTTTTTCAGATACAATTTCGGCGTTTACGAAAATGAACTCCGCCGTGTGATCCCGCTGCGGATACGCGTTGAGGACTTTGCGCCTTCGAAAAGCCAACGCCGTGCGATACGCCGGAACGCCGATCTTGAGACGATCGTTCAACCCATCCTTTTAACCGAAGAAACGCACCAGCTGTTCGGGCGTCATAAGGCTCGCTTTACTTCGGGCGTTCCAGACTCGCTTTACGATTTTCTGCCGCGTGGCCCGTCGGAATCGCCGACCACCATTCTCGAGGTGAGTGTGAGCAAATCGGAACGCTTGGTGGCCGCGAGCTATTTCGATGTTGGCGAAACGTCGATCTCGAGCATCTACGGGATCTTCGATCCGAAGGAAACCGCTCGCAGCCTTGGGATATTTACGATGCTCGTCGAGATCAAATTTGCACGGGAACAAGGGCATACGCTCTATTATCACGGCTATGCGTATGAGGGCCAGTCTTATTACGATTACAAAAAACGGTTCGGAGCGATGGAGCGATTTGATTGGGCCGGCAACTGGTCGGAATTCGATGCCGACGCTTAACAACAGCAGTTCAAAATAAAAAAGTGCCCGCCGAATTGTGTGACATTCGGCGGGCACGCTCCTTTTTGGCCATAATACACTACCAAATATTGCAGATGTCCTTACGGACCATTGGGCTAGACTGCTTGCATGAGAAAGCAGCCGCAAATTCAGGCATGTTCGAAAGCGGGCCGTTGACGCGAAACCGCGCGATGGCGTGCGGATCATTCTGCGCCTGATAAGCCTCAACTTGCGGCGTCGCGACCTCTGCCCAGGCCTGTGCCCAGCCGAGGAAAAATCGCTGCTCGGGCGTCAGATTATCGATCTTGGCAGGCTTTTCCTTACCCTCCATCGAATGTTCCAATGCGTGAAACGCCATTGTCAGGCCGCCCAGATCAGCGATATTCTCGCCGAGCGTAAGCTTACCGTTCATCGACACGTCGCCGCCAACCTTGTACCCGCTAAACTGATTGACGACGCAGGCGCCGCGTTCGTCAAACGTCTTGCGGTCGGCGTCGGTCCACCACGTTTTCAAGTTGCCTTGAGCGTCGTACTTGCTGCCCTCGTCGTCGAATCCGTGCGTGATCTCGTGTCCGATCACGGCGCCGATGCCGCCGTAGTTGATCGCGTCGTCAGCTGACTGGTCGAAGAATGGCGGCTGCAGTATGCCCGCCGGAAAGACGATCTCGTTAAACTGCGAATTGTTGTAGGCGTTAACCGTCGGCGGCGTCATTCCCCATTCGGTCTTATCGACGGGCTTGCCCGCCTTTTCGGTATTGCGTTTGATCTCGAATGCGTTTGCGTTGCGGATATTTTCAAAATAATTGTCGCGTGTTAATACAAGGCCTTTGTAACCCTTAAGTTTGTCCGGGTAACCGATCTTTCGCGTATAGGCCGCCAGCTTCTCGATCGCGCGCTTCTTGGTGGCGTCACTCATCCAGTCCAGATGCTGCAGACGTTCCTTGTACGCCGCAAAAAGATTGTCGATCAATTCGTTCATCCGTGTCTTGGCGGCCGGCGTGAATGTTGCTTTTACGAATTCCTGTCCGAGCGATTCGCCGATAACGGCGTCGGCTTCTTGGGTGCAGATCTTCCAACGAGCCTGCTGCTGCTGGACACCGTTGAGATACTTCGAATAATAGTCGAATGACGCGTCGCGAAATGCCTTGGTCAGGGTTCCTGACGAGTTGTTCAGAGCCGCATAGCGTAGGTAGGTCTTCCACTCGCTCACGGGAACGTCCTTCATCATTTTGCCGAGTTCCTCGAAGAACTTCGGCTGGCCGACACTCACGTACTTGATGCTGCCCAGGCCGCGGTCGCGAAGGTAATCGTTCCAGGAGAAGCCCGGCGACATCGCCGCGAGCTCGCTCACGGACTTTTTATTATAGTTCGCCTCAGAATCACGAAGCTCGACGGGCGATTTGGCTGCGCCGGCCAGTCTCTTTTGAATACCGGTGATGACCTTGGCTTCGGCCGTCGCCGTTTCGGGCGAATCACCTGCGAGAGTCAGTATATGAGTTACGTATTCGGTATATTTTTGCCGTGTTTCGACTGATTTTGGGTCGTCCTTGAACCAATAGTCCCGATTGGGGAGACCCAGACCGCCCTGCGAGGCAAATGCCAGGTTGCTATTGCTATCCTTGTCGTCCGGCCCGATCGCGAATCGAAACACGCCGCCGAGGCCGCGATTATGGAACAGTGCCAACTCGTGCTGCACACCTCCGATGTCCTTGATCTGGTTTATCTCTCCGAATAAAGGCAGGAGCGGCGTAAGGCCGAGTTTCTCCATTCCCGCTTCGTCCATGCAAGATGCGTAAAAGTCACCGACGAGTTGTGTATCGCTGCCTTTCGGAGCATTTGTCGCCTTTGCCGCTTTTTCCACGACATCATGGAGGACCTTTTGGTTATTTTCATATACCACATAAAAGCTGCCCCAACTCGGATATTCGGGCGGTATTTTAGTCGACTTGAGCCAGTTTCCATTTGCGTACTGGTAAAAGTCGTTGCATGCCTCGGTAGAGGTGTCCATTCGGCTTGTGTCAAAGCCCTTACTCTGGGCCAAGGTCACCATCGACATTGTGAACAATGCCACGAGAGCGGTTAAGAATCTGAGAAAAGATAACATCCTGTGATTACTCCTGAAAGATTTTTGGAACGTGAGAGCTATTCTACGAATTAGAGCGCAAACGGTTTCAAATTGCATCTCACGCGAGGCTATTGACCCATGCAATGTATTTTTTAGAATCGAATTTCTTTCCGGTGCTGCCGCTCGTCATGTAACGGATCGTCCCGAAAACAGGCCGCTCCATCCACGGCCGGTCGTGCTTTCCAAAGCACCACAGGATTCCCGCGTATGAATTAGGGTCTCGGCCGTCGAGGCAATATTTGTTATTGAGATGAACGAGCGTCTCGAACGCCACTTCGTACGACGGGGTCCATGCGATAACGTTCTTGCCCCAGAGCATTCGAACGTAATTGTGCATTTCGCCCGTGACGGTCATCTCGCGTTGGGCCGCGTTCCAGAGTTCGTCGTGCGTCTCGCCCGTCTCCAGCTGTTCGAGCGAGTAAGTAAATTGACGCTCGTCTGAGACGTGTTCGCGCATCGTTTTGTCGACCCACGCTGGCAGTGCTGCGAGCGAATCGTATGTTTCGTTAAATAGAGTGAGGTTAAACGAAAGCTCACGGCGGACGATCAATTCCTCGAGATAGGCGTCTTTTGATTCGTCCGGTGCGTCGGCATCGCGAACCGCGAGGGCGATCTCGAGCGGCGACAAAAAGCCGAAATGCAGATACGCCGACAACCGTGAGGAACCATCGCGGTCGGGCTTGCTGCGGGCAAGAGCATAGTCGGGCAAAATCTCCGACACAAATTTCGCGAGCCGCTCGCGTCCGGCCGCCGTGCCTCCGCGATAGTAATTCGAAGGCCGAACTGTGTGGTCGATTTCGCATTCGGAAACAAGTTTGGCGATGGTACCGGCCGTAACAAGGGTTTCGGGGCAATTAACTTCTAGGCCCGCCGCCGCAACTTCAACATTCTCGAATGCGAGCGGCTTGAGGTACCGGTCGAGCAGCTTATTGATCTTCGGCCGGATCGTGTACGCGGCGTATTCTTCCTTATCAAATTTCGACATCGGAATGACACCGTTCGAATCCACCGCAAAGACCGGAATTTGCGCCCGTTCCGATATGCGCCGGTTGTGTTCGGGAATGATAAAGCACGGGTAATCGTCCGTGACGATCAGCGCGGCGTCACGTGCAAGAGCGGCGACGGTGTTCCGTGGCGAAGCGTCATTCTGCTGCAGATAGAAGACATATTTGATCCCGAGCTGCTCGAATGCGATCCGCTTTTCCTCGACACCCTCCAAAATAAAGGTATGAATGCGATCCGACGCCCACGGGTAATAGTATTTTAGCCCTTCGTAAACGACGACCGGCAGGCCGAGTTCGTTCGCTCGCCTGATGGCGTAGATGAGCGCGTGGTTGTTATCCACGCGTTTGTACATCTGCATCCAGTACAGCACATACCTCGCATTTTTGTTTGTAGGTTTGTCGTTCAGCTGGACGACCCTTTCGTTGATCCGCATTGAAATTATTATAGGCAAAGATCGAGAGCCGTCGCTCTTTACAGTTCACTTATCACCCCACTTCCCCTTGTCCCAGCTTGTCCCACGGGTGCCTGGGACAGGGAAGTTATTGATAGATAACACCTTACGCGTACGAAACCCTCATTT
>JBDTZO010000085.1:0-9599 GCA_040005135.1 Acidobacteriota bacterium
GCGACTCGCTGGCTCAACCGCACCAAACCCAAAGACCCCGGCATTTTCACCGCCGAGATCGGATTCGCCGAGACCAAGAATTACGTCTTTAAGGTGATGACCAATTACAGGATGTACAAAGCCCTCTATGACGAAGATCTCAATCGCCGATAACTCGCATCCATTTACACCATAGTGGTGGACTGATCTCTAAAGTGCTACGGCAGATAATGTCTGCTAATACGCTGTTTCCACGTCGGTTAGCGGCCCGCACTTCCCACGGCTGCATTCGGTGGGCTTGTCCCGCCTGTCCCACGTTGTCCCAAGGGCGTCTGGGACATGGAAGTGACTGAAAAATAATAACTTACTTCTACGGGGACGCGATTTTTGCCAAATTCTCGAAAATATTGCTTAAAGCGCTTAAGTCTGGGACGAACGGCCACCGGTGGTCCATTCGTTGACTCGTTTGTTCTAAGGATGGTCTTTTCGCTGTTGGATAAACCGATGTCAAAGATCAAAGCTCCGTCCGGAAACTTATTTCTAAGCATATCACGTTGCAACGATCCGTGCACGTATTATCTATGGAACAGAGTGCCTGATGCATCCATTGCTCAAAATAAGTGGATCGCGTAAGCAAAACCTCTGATATAATCCTGCTGTCCCCAGTGCATTTTATCTTCAGGAGCGTGCAAATGCCTACCGCATTCCATTTGAAATTACGACGTGATCTCTCATTGTTCGCCGTTATCGCCTCGATCTTTTTAATGCCGGCGGCCGTGCAAACTCCGGCAACGAACCTCGACCTCGCATTCGGTTCGAAAGGAAGCTTTACAACGACAATGTGCGGCGGCGGTGTGGGCGGCGGTGACGTCTATATCCAGCCAAGTGGGCGAACGGTAGTAGTCTTTGGCACCGCGTGCCCTGGAACGATGTTCACAACGAGCGGGACGGGTATTGTCGGAATAACGGAAACAGGCCAACTTGATCCCCAGTTCGGCAGTGCCGGCAAGATACTATTGTGGGCCAACTTCGGAATCACGAATTACTTAGGTTCGGCTATGCAGCCAGACGGAAAGCTGCTGGTCTATTACGCAAGTACCTGTGCAGACTGCGGCCTTGCGAACTATGTTCTGTTCCGGATGACACCGAACGGCGCGACCGATCCCACGTTCAACGCTGTCGTACCTTCCGTCACACATGGCGGATACTCAAATCTCGCGGTAACACTCTCGCCAGACGGTAAGATCACCGTGATCCTCGACACAACCCCGGGAAGTTTGATCCGCTTTAACCCTGACGGCTCGCGCGATCAGACATTTGGCTCGAACGGCATCAAATCGCTGCCGTCGACCCGCCTACCAAACACCACGATCGCTGGAATGGTGATCGACGAAAAGGGCAAGATCGTGATCGGATATAACAATGGGACCGTCGCGAGGTTCAACAGCGACGGAGAACTCGATCGATCGTTCGGCCGCCAAGGCGTTGCCACAGAGTATCTCGGGGCAGGCCGGGGCATCACGTTCGCGAAAATGGTACGCCAGCCGGATGGGAAACTGCTTTTAGCGGGAGGTTCCGCAAATCCGCAGAACTTAATACTTTTTCGATATACACAGCGCGGCCGCGCCGATGCGAGTTTTGGAACCGGCGGCATCGTCGACAGACCAGTCGGTCCCGGCCCATCGAGTGCATATGGTGTCGCATTCCTGCCCGATGGCAGGCTGGTCGTGACCGGAACCTCTACAGCAAACTCTTCAGCGGGCGTCCTGACGGCAAGATATGCTTCGGACGGAACGCTCGAACGATTTGCCAGGACGTCATTTGCGGACCTGACAGCCTCCGGCGGGTCGTCGATCGCGCTCCGACCTGATGGCAAAATTGTGACAAGTGCTAACGCGGCTCCGCCTAATTATCTGGTTGGTTATCGCGCTGGTCTACAAGTCCTAAGATTTACCGATTCCGACTTTGGTAAGGCCGTGATCGCAAAGCTCAATGATTTCGACGGCGACGGGCGGACCGACCTGTCGGTATACCGACGCGACCCAACCGATGTTGAACAGTCATATTGGGCGGTGATGACCCAATATGGTGACTTCAAGGAAACCTACTTTGGTGTGAGCGGTGACATTCCTGTGCCTCAGGACTATGACAGCGACGGAAAGACCGACATCGCCGTATTCAGGCCTTCAAATGGCACCTGGTATTACAAGACGAGCTTTGGCTCCGAGGATTTCACGGCAGTCCAGTTCGGCCAGGCGGGCGACATTCCGGTCCCGAGCGATTTTGACGGAGACGGAAATGTCGATCTCGCAGTTTACCGTCCAGGCACGTTCACCTGGTATATACGGAACAGTTCTAATGGATCGATCACGATCAAATCGTTTGGCAGCATCGGACAGGTACCAGTAACCGGGGACTTCGACGGGGATGGACGAGCGGACATTGCGACATTCGATCCGCAGACGGCGGGTTTCGCGATATCGCGCAGCGCCGACGGGTTGGTCGTGTTTAAGTCATTGGGTTCTGCCGGCGATATTCCGGTCATCGCTGACTATGATGGCGACCGCGTCGCGGACCTTGCTACATTCAGCTCGAACGGGACGTGGCGCTATATTCGCAGCTTCGATAATCAAACAATCACCGCTTCGTGGGGAGCCCAAGGCGATATTCCGGTTATCGGCGACTATAGCGGCGACGGAAAGGCCGACCTGGCTGTGTTCCGTCCGGCTGAAGCCAACTGGTACGCGACCTGGCCGACCAACAGCGGATTCACAATTCAGTTTGGCGTCGATAGCGACCTGACGCTGCCTGGAAGATAAAAACTCCATTCTTTGCGAAACGGGAAGGTCGTTTTATTCCTCCCATGTGTCCTGTCCTTCGGGCTCGACGTGGTAGCCGGCGGTTTTGAGATGTTCCTGGACTTCGCGGCCGTGGGCGTGGTCGCGGACCTCGAGTAGCATTTCGATGCCGACGCGGCCAAGCGGGGCGAGCCACATTGCCCGGCGGTGAAAGACCTCGATGACATTCGCCCCGCTGTCCGCAACGGTTTCGAGGAGCCCGGCGAGCATTCCCGGACGGTCCATTACAAGAACCTTGAACATTATATAGCGGCCCTGACGGACGAGGACCTGCTCAAGCACTCGTGCAAGCAGGTTGGCATCGATATTGCCGCCGCACAGGACGGCGCAGACCGTCTCGCCGGGAGTGACGTTGATCTTGCCGGCGATCAGAGCGGCGACACCCGCAGCTCCGGCACCTTCGACCACGAGGTGGCTGTTTTGGACGCAGTGAAAGATGCCGTGGGCCACCTCTTCGTCGGTGACCTCGACGATGTCGTCGACATAATCTTTAATGATGGGCAGCGTGAGTTCGCCCGGCGTTTTGACGGCGATGCCGTCGGCAATGGTCGGTTTGGGTACGGGAATGACTGCGTGGCCCGCCTCAAGCGATGGTATGACCCACGAAACGTTTTTCGACTGAACACCGATCACACGGGCCTTTGGCCTTAATGTCTTGATCGCGATGGCAATGCCCGAGATGATCCCGCCGCCGCCGATCGGCACGATCACTGTCGAAACCTCCGGCAGGCTGTCGACGATCTCGAGGCCGATAGTTCCCTGCCCGGCGATGACCCGTTCGTTGTCGAACGCGTGCACGTATGTGAAATTGTGCTCCGCCTGCAGCTCACGCGAATATGCAACAGCCTCGTCGAACGTCGTCCCGTGCATAACGACCTCGGCCCCGAGATCGCGCGTTTTCATCACCTTGGTCAGCGGCGCGTGAATCGGCAGAACGATGGTCGAACGCACACCGCAGAGCTGTGCGGCAAGGGCAACGCCCTGTGCGTGATTACCGGCCGAGGCCGCGATCACGCCGCGGGCCTTCTCTTCGTCCGTCAGACGCGAGATCGTGTTATAGGCACCGCGGATCTTGAACGAGCCGCTACGCTGCATTGATTCTGCCTTTAAGTAGACCTGTCCGCCGCATTGTTTTGAAAGTATCTTATCGAGCACCATCGGCGTGACCAGACTGATACCATTGAGGCGTGCACGTGCATCCTGAATGTCGGAAATTTGAACTGTCATAGCTTTCCCGAATTATAGCAAACACGGCCAAAATAGTTTATATTCATTGGTATTCAATAGTCGGAGAAAAATATGGAAATATTTGGTGCTGGGGCGGTCTTCGTCATCTTTTTAGCGATAGCTCTGATGACCGTGCTTTGGAAGACGATAAAGATCGTTCCTCAGTCGAGCGTGCTGCTGATCGAGCGTTTGGGACGCTTTCATCGAGTAGCTTCGAGCGGGCTCAACATCATCGTGCCTTTTTTCGAGGCACCGCGTGCCGTCTACTGGACCAACGTGCGGCCGGGCACGACATTTATCGATTCGCGTGAACAGTTCATCGATCTGCCGCCGCAGTCCGTAATTTCGCGGGATAACGTGATGATGGGCGTCGATTCGGTCGTTTATTGGCAAATAACTGACCCGATCAAGGCGACCTATGAGGTCAATGACCTCGTCGGTTCGATCGTCCAGCTTACATTCACGGGCATGCGTTCGGTGATCGGCAAGCTCGACCTCGACCACACGCTATCGTCACGCGATCAGATCAATAACGAACTTCGCTTGATCCTCGACGAGGCCACCGATAAATGGGGCGTAAAGGTAACACGCGTCGATATCAAAAACATCACGCCCCCCGAGGACGTTCGGATCACGATGGAAAAACAGATGACAGCCGAGCGAAATCGCCGTGCTCTCATTCTGACCGCCGAGGGAGACAAGCAGGCGGCGATCACGCGTGCCGAGGGCGAAAAGCAGGCCGCCGTGACGCGTTCCGAGGGTAACAAGCAATCCGCCATTCTCGACGCAGAGGGTGCTGCGCAGGCCAGGCTTACAAATGCCACGGCCGAGGCCCAGGCGATAGCACAGATCGCCGGTGCGATCGGCGACCGCAGTAAAACGGCCCAGTATTTGCTCACGACCCGATACGTCGAATCGATGCGCGACATGGCACGGACGCCGAATTCGAAAGTAATCTTTATGCCAATGGAAACGTCCGGTGCACTCGGCGCTGTCGGAGCGTTCAAGGAAGTATTTGCGGCAACCGGCGAGACGCCCCAGGAATTGCCAAAATCGCCGCGCAGCCCTCGGGAATTGGAATAAAACTATGATCAAGGTAATTGCACTAGTTTTGATATTAGCGGCAGCGGGAATAGCGGCGGGTGCCTACAAGTACGGATTTATCATGAATCCGTCACCGGCCGATCCGCCCAAGGAGAAATCGATGTACGAATTTACGATGAAGGACATCGACGGCAATCCGGTCAAACTCGACACCTATAAGGGTAAGGTCGTGATGATCGTAAATGTGGCGAGCAAATGCGGTTACACGCCTCAATACGAAGGGCTCGAGGCTATTTACGAGAAGTATAAGGATCAGGGCTTTGTTATCCTGGGCTTCCCCGCTAATAATTTTATGGGTCAGGAGCCTGGTTCCGAAGCTGAGATCAAGGAATTTTGCTCGTCGAAATACAAGGTCACATTTCCGATGTTCGCCAAGATCTCGGTAAAAGGCACGGACCAGCATCCGCTATACACTTTTTTGACGAACAAGCAGTCAGATCCGGGATTTGACGGCGATATCTCATGGAATTTCAACAAGTTTCTGACCGATCGCAGCGGCAAGGTGATCGCGAGATTTGGCTCGGCGGACACGCCCGACAGCGAAAAGGTCGCGGCCGCGATCGCAATGGCACTGGCCGCGAAATAAGTTAAAATAGAGGCATACGCACGAGATCCGCGGATCGCGAAAAATCGCAATTCGCGGGTCTTTATTATCGGGATATGAAAGCATTCAAATATGTGCTCGCGGCGGCGTTGATCATTGTCGTAACGGTCGGAGGATTCTGTTACTGGGTCTTTCGCGGCGTGACTGAAGCACATGCTCACGACAAGGCGGCGACCTATATCAAGATCGAAAAGGGCTCGTCACCGCGGGAGATCATTGCGCAGTTGGCCGCCCAGGGCATTCTGGCGGGCGAAATGCCGACGCTGATCTACGTCAAAACCTTTGGCGACGTGACCAAACTGCAGGCAGGCGAGTATCAATTCCCTTCGCCAATATCGCCGTTGCAAGTGCTTAAGACTCTCGAGAAAGGCGAGGACCGCACGATCAAGCTGACCATACCTGAGGGTTTCACCCGTTTCGATATCGCGAAGCGGATCGCCGAGAGATTCCCGCAAAACCCTCCGATCGATGACAAGAGTATCCTCGGAATGATGGATGACACGTCGCTGATCAAAGACATCGCACCGACCGCCCCTAATCTTGAAGGATATATGTATCCGTCGACATACAGCTTTCCGCGCGAAGCGACGCCGAAAGAGATAATTAAGCGGCTTGTAGATGAGTTTCGAAAGATATGGAGGCCCGAGTGGGCCGAGGCGGCTAAGGCGATGGGCCGCACACCTAACGAGATCGTAACGATCGCTTCGCTGATCGAAACCGAGACCGGTGTCGAAAGCGAGCGGCCGATCGTCGCCGGCGTCATCAACAATCGTCTCGCCAAAAACATTCCGCTCGGGATCGATCAGACCAACGTCTACATCGCGAAAATGATGGGTCGCTGGGATGGCACGATCAACAAGAGCGACCTCGAGGTCGACTCGCCCTACAACACGCGGATCAAAACCGGCATTCCGCCCGGGCCGATCTCGTCCGTCTCGGAAAGCTCGATAAAAGCCGCGTTGAACCCAACTCCAAGCGACTATATTTTTTACGTTAGGAACGTCGACCTAAACGACGGCAGCCACTGGTTTTATGCCTCGGCCGCGGAATTCGAAAAAGGCAAAGCGAAGTATCAACAGTGGCTGGAGAAGGAACGGCAGGAAAAGCGGGCCGAGCAGAACTCTAATCAATAGCTCATGATCAAACTTCTTGCGCTCGACCTCGATGGGACGACGCTGAATTCGCTTGGAAAAGTGTCTGACGCCAATCGCTCAGCGATTAGGGCGGCTGAAGATGCGGGCGTTCTGGTGACGATCGCAACCGGACGTCGATTTCGCGACGCGCAGCCGGTCGGGGTCGATCTGGGCCTAAACGCTCCTCTGATCACTCACAATGGTGCATTACTCAAGTTTGCCGAGTCGGGCGAGACTGTCGAATATTCACTGCTCAGCGATGCCACAAGCCTAGAAATAGTATCGGTTGGAAAACGCCTTGGCGGCGATGCTCTCGTGAGTGCCGACCCGCTCGGAATGGGCACGCTGCTATACGACCGAGTGTCCGAAGACAATCGGCCGTTAATGAAGTACATTCGATGGTCTGAATCGCTGCACGGCGAAGACGCAGACCTGTCGATCGTGCAAGTACCTCAGCTTGAGGCGGTGATCCAGGACCACGATGTGGTCCACATCTCGTTTTCCGGCGGCTGCTCGGCAATGACACGGCTCGAGGCGAGCTTGCACAAAGAATTCGGCGAAGATATAACGATCCTGGCGACGATCTACCCGCAGCTCGATTTTACGCTGCTAGACATTTTGCCGCCGAATGCGTCAAAAGGACACGGCGTGGCCCGCTTAGCCGAGATCAATGGGATTACTGCTGACGAGGTGATGGCGATCGGCGACAATTTCAACGACCTTCAGATGCTCGAATTTGCCGGAACGCCCGTAGTAATGGGAAATGCGGACATCAAGCTGCTCGATCGTGAAGATTTTTATTCGACGCTTACAAATAACGAGAGCGGCGTAGCAGCGGCGATCGAAAGGTTCATTCTAAACCCGTGACGCGTCCGCCGATCGATCCGGAAGACCCTCGAGATGTACGGCGCCAAACGAAATGCTCCGTCGCCGGCCAAAAAGTAAGACGCAATTGGCTTGCTTGAACAGGAACTTGCTAAAATAGCGGGAAAGACAGTTAGTTCACAAATCAGACGATCAATAGTCAACAGTTAGGTGGGAGAAATTATTAGTGGCAAATAGAATTGCAGTATTAGAAACCAATAAGGGTACGATCAAGTTTGAGCTTCTCGAAGACGACGCTCCGAAAACGACCGAGAACTTCCGTATGCTGGCGGATAAACATTATTACGACGGCGTTATTTTTCACCGGGTCATCCCGAATTTTATGATCCAGGGCGGCGATCCGATGGGCGAAGGATACGGCGGCGAATCGGCCTGGGGCGGCAAATTTAACGATGAGATCGATCGCTCGTCAGAGCTTTATGCCGGCACGTACGAAAAAGGAACGGTTGCGATGGCTAACTCGGGCCCGAACACGAACGGCTCACAGTTTTTCATAATGCACGTCGATTACGGTCTGCCGGCGAGTTATTCCAAGTTTGGCAAGGTAGTCGAAGGCCAGGACGTCGTCGATGCGATCGCGACCGCTGACCGTAATCAAAGTGACAAGCCGCACGAGCCGATCGTGATGAATAAGGTATACATCGAGGAAGCGGCCTAGAAAGTGCGAGCCGTCGTCCAACGCGTTTCGCGAGCGAAGGTAACGGCCGATGGCTCTGTTACCGGTGAGATCGGGCTCGGCGTGCTCGTTTTGTTGGGCGTCACCCATGCGGATACCGAGGAGGACGCCGACTATATTGTCGATAAGATCGCGAATCTTCGCATTTTCGAGGATTCGGACGGCAAGATGAACCTATCACTTGTCGATATAAGCGGCGAGATGCTGGTGGTCTCGCAATTTACGCTTTACGGCGACACCCGCCGCGGCCGTAGGCCGTCATTCGTAAATGCGGCTCCGGGCAGCGAGGCACTGGGCAGATACGAGTATTTTGTCGCAAAGGCCGGGCAGGCCGTATCGAAGGTAGCGACCGGCCGGTTCGGCGCGATGATGGACGTCGAACTTGTCAACGACGGACCGGTAACTATAATTTTAGACAGCGAAAAAACGTTTTGACCGTTATGAAAAAGATCTTTTTCCTAGTTTGTGTATCAATATTGGCGTTCGGGGCCGCTTGCGGCGGGAAACCGGCAAACAATTCGGCGGCTGCGGTCAAGAAGGGCGTTGCTCCGGTCGCGGACCCTGAGATCGCGGTGATCGAGATGGAAAATCCGGCGTACGGCACGATCAAATTGGAGCTGTATTCAAATATTGCACCCAAAATGGTCGCCCGATTCAAGGAGCTCGCAAAAGAGGGCGTATACGACGGAACCACGTTTCACCGAATTAACCAATCGGTCATCCAGGGCGGTGATCCGCTCTCAAAGGATGCCGACCCGACAAACGACGGAACCGGCCATTCCGACAAACCAAATGTCCCCGCCGAATTTTCGGACCTAAAATACGAAGCCGGGATCCTTGGGGCGGCCCGCGGCCAGGACGTAGATTCGGCAAATTCGCAGTTCTTTATCACGCTTAAACGAGAACAGGGTTTTGACAACCGCTACACCATATTCGGTAAGGTGATCGACGGGATGAACAACGTCAACACGATCGCCGGCGTACAGCCGAAAGAAGGCGAGCGGCCAGTCGAGCCGGTCCGTATCAAGCACGTTTCGATCGTTGCGAGATAGTGATATTATTTGCTTGAAAATCAGAAGCTCGCGTAGCTCAGCTGGATAGAGTGCTTCCCTCCGAAGGAAGAGGTCGCAGGT
>JBDTZO010000202.1:0-2841 GCA_040005135.1 Acidobacteriota bacterium
AGGATGAGCACGCCTTCGTCGTCGACGCGGAGGCCGTTGAAGACGATGACCTCGGGGATCTGAATGCGAAATTCGTAGAACAGCCGGTATCCACGGATCACGCGGCCGCCGTGTTTTCCCTGCCGCTTTACCAAACACGCGTTTCTGGCCTCGGCGGCGGCGGGCCGGAGTCCGATGCGGTGAGCTTGAGGGTCGTAGAGCAGCACAAAGGCGGCCGGCGAGCCGAGCCTTTCGTAAAGTACACGGCCAAAAACTATATGGCCTCTCGGGTTCATCGATACATAGTCGGCATTCAACTGCGGAGCGGGTCCACCCTGCTTACATTCGAGCCAATCTGTTCTGTTCATATTAAAAAGCTATCCTCCTTACGTTCTATTTAGTGTAACACGTGTGACGGTACGTTGCATAGATAAAACATCGAAATGTCGAAAGTTTTTTGTGAGGGTCGTCGGCACGACTTTGGCCGAGGCACCGGCCGGCCGTTCTCGATCTGTTGAATCACTCGCCGCGGTCGCGATAATTCCGCTTCCAATGCCGCCGTGTCGGCATCGGTAACATCTCGCCCAACCTACGCCTAAACGGCTCCTGCCACTCATAGGCCCACTGACCGCGCAAACGATTCGTCAACACATTGCGCCAATGCATGCTTCGATCCAACCTCGACGCGTACTCGACGTCTCCTTTAGTGCGGCTATTACCAACGCCGAACCGGCGGAAATGAACTGTACCAAATCAAGGGTTTTACTGTACCAAAATGGCAGATTGACTGGCGCAGACGAGCTTTTTCGTTAGCGCTTAGAGGCGTTTGCGGAACCTCAGTCGCAAATGAGAATTTTTTTAAGTGAGAATGCCGTTCTAACCGAGATCTGGCTGAACGAGGCCGGCGGCGGCCATCAGATTTGGGGCAAAGGCTGGTTCCGAGTGGTCAAAAAGCTCGTCGAGCTCCTTTTCCACGCTGCCGTGGCCGGGTGCGATGGTCTTCATCATCGGAGCGAAATTTCGGAAATCGTAAAGCTCATTATCGAGCAGATGCGAACCCGTAACATTGGTCAGCGCCGTCATCATCGTTGCACGGATAAACGGCGTTTCCTTTTCGAGTTCGTTGATCAGGCGTTTGATGCGGGCCCGTTTGAGATTGGGCTGCGCACCGCACAGATTGCAGGGAATTATGGGGAATTTTTGCTCTTCTGAGTATTTCGCGATCTCTTTTTCCTGACAATAGGCGAGCGGGCGGATGATCGTGTTGCGGCCGTCGTCGCTTCGCAAGATCGGCGGCATTGCCTTAAGCTGGCCGACATAAAAGAGATTCATCAGAAAAGTCGCAATAATATCGTCGCCGTGGTGCCCTAGCGC
The DNA here is from genome assembly GCA_040005135.1 of Acidobacteriota bacterium. Lineage (GTDB taxonomy): Bacteria > Acidobacteriota > Blastocatellia > Pyrinomonadales > Pyrinomonadaceae > OLB17. Next base: position 1,354 of record JBDTZO010000202.1, read on the forward strand.
GATCTTGGTGCAGCCTTCTTCTACGGCTACGTTATAAAGGATACCGCGGCGGAGACGCGAGCAGAGCGAGCAATAGGTTTTGCCCTCCGGAATGTGCGCTGTGACGATCGAATAGGTATCTTCCTCGACGATCCGGTACCTTACACCGACGCTTTCGAGATACTCGGGCAGCACGTGTTCGGGAAAATCCGGCTGCTTCTGATCGAGGTTAACTGCAAATATTTCAAAGTTTACGGGTGCTCGCTTTTGGACATCGAGCAGCAGGTCGAGCATCGTGTAGCTGTCCTTGCCGCCCGAGAGGCAGACCATTACCTTATCGCCCTCCGAGATCATCGAAAAGTCGGAAATGGCGTTGCCCATCTTCTTGAGCAGCTTGGTCTTGGTCTTTGTTTCGGTCTTCAAATTTGTAAATTACTCCTGAACCTTAGAATTTTGACACGCCGGCAGACGTTCTGACAACCTCAAAAAAGCGCTAGACACTGCCGCAGGGTGTAATCTATTATTAATCTGACTGAATAATTAGCGATCGTTCATACCTTGGCCGGACCTCCCGTCCAATTGTTACGAAGGCATCCTGTCCCCCGGATCGCCTACGCTTTTTCGCCCGAATTTGTCAGCAGATCCAGAAAGTGAGGTTTATAAGTTTATGATCAGAATGGGAAGAAGCTCGAGACCGGAACCCGCCGAAACGAACGAATATCAGCCGCAGCCAGCGGCCGACGCGTATCGATACCAGTCATCGACGCCGTCGATACCGGGTGCTATTTCAGAAAGCGATTCGATGGCGCGCGATATTAAAGAGGGCCGCCTGAGCGGATTTGTCGGCCACGGGACGACGCTGACCGGCGAGACCGATTTTCACGCAATGCTGCGGGTCGACGGCCATCTGGTCGGAACGGTCTCATCGGAAACGGGAACGCTGATCGTCGGGGCCAACGGCCAGGTTGACGCGAATATCATGGTCGCGGCCGCGATGATAAATGGAATGGTCAATGGCGACATTCTTGCTACGGAAAAGTTGCACCTCGGGCGAACGGCCCGCGTGCTCGGCAACATTCAGTCGCCGCGTCTGATCATCGAAGAGGGAGCGGTGCTCGAGGGCAGCTGCAGCATGCTCAAGGCCCGTGAAACCCAGGAGGAAGAGGCCGCGGCCTCCGTCGCCAAGCAATATGAGCAGCCTGCGGCGGTCACGTATTCCACAACGGCAGCTGACGAAGAGACCGCTCAGCTATTCGGCAAGGATGACGACGACGACGATGAGACGGTCGACGCCGCGACGGCGTAAGGTTTAGAAACATTTGATTCGATAAGGCAGGGCGACCTGCCTTTATTTATTGTGTTTTGTCCGGCAACGGTCTATCATTTGCCGCATACAGATCCGATCACCGCAATAAACCTACGTTCTCACGAACGTAAAATATAGAAAAGAGAGGTACTTATGTTCAACGAATTCAAAGCTTTTATCGCCCGCGGCAATGTGCTGGACCT
>JBDTZO010000153.1:0-9410 GCA_040005135.1 Acidobacteriota bacterium
CAGGCATTGGACGTCATTCACGTTCCGTATCCGAATACATTTCGCCATTTCGCTAATGATATGCCGACCGACGCGGCCACGATCTCGCGAGATGTGATCAGTTGGATCGAGAACCGTTTGTTCAAGACCACGACGCCGCCCGAAGAAGTCGCCGGCATAGTTCTCGAGGTCGTTCAGGGCGAAGGAGGCTACATCCCGGCGCCAAAGGAATTTGTTCGCGAGATCCGCCGCATCTGCGACGAGCACGGCATTATGCTGATCGTTGACGAAGTGCAGTCAGGAATGGGCCGAACCGGTAAAATGTTTGCTCTCGATCATCACGAAGGCGTCAAAGCCGATATCGTCTGTATGGCAAAAGGCATCGGGTCCGGAATGCCGATCGGAGTGTGCACCGCAAAGGCTGACATCATGAACTGGCACAAAGGTGCCCATGCCTCGACCTTTGGCGGCAATCCGGTCGCCATCGCCTCCGCACTCAAGACGATCGAACTGCTGCAGGGCGGGCTTGTCGACAACGCGCGCGACGTCGGAGCCTATCTCGAAGCGGGGCTTCGAGATATCGCCGAAAAATACGATTGCATCGGAGACGTGCGCGGGTTAGGGATGATGCTCGGTGTGGAAATAGTGGAAAGCAAAGCCACTCAAAAATCTGACGCTGCTTTGCGGGACCGCATTGAGATGGCGTGCTTTAACCGCGGCCTGATCATTCTCGGCTGCGGCACAAGCACCATCCGCTGGTCACCGCCGCTCATTTTGGCGAAAGAACATGTCGATGTAGCACTTGAGATATTTGACGCCGCGATCGCCTCTTGCCAGTAAAGCGGGCCATAACCGCTTAATACTCGATCGCCTGCGAATTCAAATAAGCGCGGATCCGAAGATACTAAGATCTTCGGATCCGCGCTTTCTTGTTTTTTCACGGCCGCTTCATCGTTTGCATTTCAGTGTTGACTTAATTAAGTCCTTACTTTATCATGAACACCATGGACATTTTTACCGCCCTCGCAGAACCAACGAGACGCACGATCCTCGAAAGACTTTCGGCGAACGGCAGCATGTCCGCCACGGACATTTACCGCGGATTCAGATCTAGTCCCCCGGCGATCTCACAGCATCTGAAAGTGCTGCGAGAGGCCATGCTGGTCAACGTCGAACGACGTGCACAGCAGAGGATCTATTACATCAACCCAGAACCTATGCAAAAGCTCGAAAAATGGGTACATCAATTTGCAGCAAAGATAGAAGATCAGTTTCAAAGGCTCGACAAACTGCTGGAGATTGAAAAACAACGCATTTTAGAGGCGGATAGCTCCAGCTTAAATTTCAAAGGAACCGACCGCGAAAACACTCAGACATAAGACCCTAAAAAAATAAAAGGAGAAAAAGCAATGCCAAATAAAACCGCGATCACAGCCGAGCCTGGCAAACAGGAATTATTTATCACCCGCGAATTCGAAGCACCGCGCGAACTCGTTTTCAGGGCCTACACCGACGCCAACCTCTATGCTCAATGGGTTGGGCCGAACGACCTAACAATGACCGTTGAAAAGATGGATTCGTTCGAAGGCGGCTCCTACCGATTCGTTCACGAACGCGAAGGCCGCAAATACGCGTTCCATGGTGTCTATCACGAAGTACTAGCTCCGGAACGCATCATCGGCACCTTTGAATTCGACGGCCTGCCGGAGAAGGGCCATGTCATCATGGGGACCACCAAATTCGAAGACCTCGGCAACGACCGCTGCCGGCTTGTGCATCAATCGGTCTTCCAATCGGTCGCGGATCGCGACGGCATGATCCAGTCCGGTATGGAGAGCGGCATGACCGAGGGTTATGCGAAACTCGATAACCTTTTAGCTCGCCTACAAGAGCCAAATGCAGCGTCAGCTTGATTCGGAAGTGATCGAATTGACGAAATACAGAAAAAGACACTAAACAGGAAATCGCTCTCCTTTTAGTGTCTTTCCGCAACTCGGGCAATTATTAAGCTTTAGCTTTCTTGATTTCCTCGATCATAACGGGAACGGCCTCAAACAGATCGCCGACGATACCATAATCGGCTATATCGAAGATCGGTGCCTCCGCGTCTTTGTTTATCGCCACGATCGTTCCTGAATTTTTCATACCGACGATATGCTGGATCGCACCGGATATCCCGAGAGCGATGTAAACCTTCGGAGCGACGGTCTGTCCGGATGAGCCGATCTGACGATCGATCGGAAGCCAATCACTGTCGCAGATCGGCCGCGAAGCAGCAAGGTCAGCGCCCAATGCGTCGGCAAGCTGCTGAGCAAGAGCGATATTTTCCTGGGACTTGATCCCGCGACCGACCGCCACGATGATCTCGGATCGTGTCAGATCGACGGTCGCTTTGGCTTCCTGGAAAGGAGCTTCGGGCGTCATACGGATCTCGCCAACATTCACATCCATCGTCTCGACCGCGGCACTTCCCTTCGCCGCGCTGTCGCCGCGGAACGCTCCCGATTGGAACGTCACAAAATAGGGCGCGTCGCCGCCGATCGTCACATCGGCGTCGAGCTTACCAAGGAATATCCGCCGGCTCAGAATTAACTTGCCGCCGTCTGCTTTATATCTAATGCAGTCGCCGACCACCTCGCGTCCCAGACGAGCGGCGACCTTTGGAGCAAAATCACGCACCTGATATGTGTGCGACATTACGACATACTTAGGTTCTACCGCCTTGATCACCGCTTCCCACGCATCGGCGTAGCCGTCGGGTGTGTAAATACCAAGCTTCGCGTTCTTTGCGACAATGACCTTTTCGAGGTCGTAACCCGCGATCTCCTGCGCTAGAGAGCAGTCCTTATCGCACGGGATCACGGCCGAAACCTTTAGTCCAAGGTCCTTACCGATCTGCTGGCCGGCGGCGATCGCCTCAAGCGAAGTTTTATTGAGTACGCAGTCTTTGTGTTCGATGAATACTAAAATGCTCATATTAAGCCTGTATGCAAACCTACGATATAACGCTCAGATGACTCTGACGTCGTTCTTAAGCTTCTCGACCAATTCGACCGCTCCCGCCTTGGCGTTTCCGTCTCCGAGCATCTGTGTCTGCTTTGTCTTGAGCGGCATGTAGACCTTTTCGATCTTCGCGGCGGAGGCAAACGGTTCGATCGTCGGCGCCGCCTCGCGAATTTCCTTTTTCTTCGCGGCCATGATGCCCTTTAGTGATGCGTAACGGATCTGCGAGATGCCCGATTGGATCGTCAGCAACGATGGCAGTTTGTAGGTAAACCATTGATACCAGCCGCTCTCAAGCTCGCGTTTTAGGCGGATCGTGTCGCCAATGCTCGTTTTGTCGACCTCGATCACGATCGTCGCGTGCGGAATGCCGAGCAGCTCAGCAAGTATCACGCCGGTCTGGCCATAACTTGCGTCGTCGGACTGCAGCCCGGCAAATATGAGGTCGGCATTTTCGTCGCGGACCGCGCCGGCAATGGCATTAGCGATCTGATAGGGCGACAGCGTCTTGCTATCGTCGACAACGACGTGAATTGCACGATCGGCCCCGCGTGCCAGAGCGTCCTTGATCACCGTTTTGGCGGTTTGCGGCCCAAGCGTGCATACAACGACCTCGCCCTCGCCTTTGGCTTCGATCGTCCGTAATGCTTCCTCAAGAGCGTATCCGTCGGACTCATTCGTCTGCTGCGAGACGTCTGTTTCATTGATCCATTTTTCATCGCCGGCGATGCGAAGAACCGCATCCTTGTTGGCGACCTGTTTCATCAATACAATGATCTTCATATTTGGTAAATGAATGGCTATTCATTCGTAGGATAGTAGAAAGCGTCTCGATAACAAAGTATCGGAGACGCTTTTACTTATTCGCTGTATCGCTTAAAGATCAGGCAGGCGTTCGTGCCGCCAAAGCCAAAGTTGTTCGAGAGAACATAATCGACATGAGCATCGCGAGCCGCGTTGGGAATATAGTCGAGGTCGCAGTCCGGGTCGGGGAACTCGTAGTTGATCGTCGGCGGCAATTTATCCTCAAGCAATGTCTTGACCGAAAAAACGGCTTCGAGGCCGCCGGCCGCTCCGAGAGCGTGTCCGGTCATCGACTTGGTGGAGCTCACCGGAATGTTGTATGCGTTCTCACCGAAGACTTTTTTGATCGCAAGCGTTTCAAACTTGTCGTTATACGGTGTCGAGGTGCCGTGTGCGTTGATGTATCCGATCTGTTCAGGTTCAATACCTGCGTCCTTCAACGCACGCTGCATCACGCGGATGGCACCGGAGCCCGTCTCGTCCGGCATAGTGACATGAAAAGCGTCCCCGCTCATGCCGTAGCCGACGATCTCCGCGAGTATATTTGCTCCGCGGGCCTTGGCAAATTCCAGTTCTTCGAGCACGAGCAGTCCAGCACCTTCGCCGATGACAAATCCGTCACGGGTGAGATCGAATGGACGCGAAGCGTGTTTCGGATCGTCGTTGCGTGTCGAAAGAGCCCGCATCGACGCAAATCCTGCAACGGACATCGGCGTGATCGCACTTTCGGCACCGCCACATATCATCGCATCAGCGTCACCGCGTTCGATTATGCGAAAGCTGTCCCCGATCGCGTGGGCACCTGCCGAACAGGCCGTCGCGGTCGCTGAATTCGGGCCTTTGGCTCCATGACGGATCGAAACGTTTCCGGATGCCAGGTTCACGATCGCCGAAACGATAAAGAATGGCGACACCCGATCTGGACCCGACTTGAGAAGCTTTTCGTGCTCGCGTTCGATCGCCCAGAAATCGCCGATGCCGGAGCTGATATAGGTTCCGACCATTTCGGCGTTCGATTCGTCAATGACGAGGCCGCTGTTCCTCACCGCCTCATCCGATGCGGCCAACGCGAAATGCGTGAACGCACCCATTCGCCGAGCCTCTTTTTTGTCCAGGAAGCTTAGCGGATCAAAGTTTTTGACCTCACAAGCGAACTTTGCCGAGTAAGCGGAGGCGTCGAACTTCTTAATATAGTCCGCTCCGCTCTCGCCGTTCATCAAAGCGCTCCAGGTCGACGGCACGTCGTTTCCGACGGGCGTCACCAATCCGAGTCCTGTAACAACTACTCGACGTTTCATACGGGTTGATCCTAAAAAAGTTGATCGTGAACCGAGAGCCGTTCTGCAAACGTACTGCGATTCACGATCAACGAACTAAGCGGCTTTATGCTGTTCGACATAGGCATACGCATCGCGGACACCTTGGATCTTTTCAGCATCTTCGTCGGGGATCTCGATATCGAATTCCTCTTCGAAACGCATTACGAGTTCGACCAGATCAAGTGAATCGGCCCCGAGGTCCTCGATGAAACGTGCATTTTCGGTAACTTCTGCTTCGTCGACCCCGAGTTCGTCGACGATGATCTGTTTAATCTTATCTTGTACTTCTGACATAATTTCTCCTAAGTTTATAGAGTTTCCAATGTATTCTTCAAACTAACAGAATCTTCGATATTAAGCTGTTCGGTTTCCCGATCGATCTGTCTCACGAGCCCCGATAATACTTTGCCCGGACCGATCTCGACAAACTTGTTGACACCATTCGCGATCAGCATCTCGATCGACGGCAGCCATCTGACGGGTGATGAGACCTGCCTCGTAAGCTTTTCGCAGACCTCGGCAGACGCTTCGCTTATAAGCCCGTCAAAATTGTGAGCTATCGGAAACTCAAAGTCCCCGTAACTGAGTCCAGCAAGGTCAGACGCGAGCCGCTCCTGGGCCGGCATCATCAGGGCACAATGAAAAGGTGCCGAGACGTTAAGTTTAATCGCTCGCTTTGCGCCTTTTGCTTTCAATATTTCACAGGCTCGATCGATGGCCTCGGCATTTCCGGCTATCACGACCTGCGAGGGCGAATTGATATTCGCCGGACTGCAAACCTGCCCGTATGCCGCCTCGGCACATCCTGCTTCGATCGTGGCGACGTCTAGTCCGAGGATCGCTGCCATCGCACCCACGCCGACCGGCACCGCTTCCTGCATGTACGTACCGCGTTTGCGGACGGTCGTGACCGCATCGGCAAAATCAAGCACGCCTGCTGCAACTAACGCTGAATATTCGCCCAGGCTATGGCCCGCGACAAAGTCGGGATCTGGAAGCCCTTCGCCGCGTGCGGCAAAGTAGGCCGCGACCGACGCCGTTAAGATCGCCGGCTGGGTGTTTGCCGTTAGCTGCAGATCGGCCTCGTCGCCCGAAAAACACATGTCCGAAAGCGAAAATCCGAGAGCCTCGTCAGCCGCCTCGAAAACCTCGCGTGCCGCTGCAAAATTGTCAAAAAGGTCCTTTCCCATTCCTATCGCCTGGCTGCCCTGGCCGGGAAATATGTACGCCGTCTTGCCCATCTAAAATCTAATTACCGTTCCGCCCCACGTTACGCCGCCGCCGAAAGCGGTCAGCAGGACGAGGGTACCCTCTTTGATCCTTCCCGACTGAATGCATTCATCCATTGCGATCGGGATCGAGGCCGACGATGTATTGCCCATTTCAGCAATATTGGAATAAACCTTTTCTTCTGGAACGCCGAGTCTCGAAGCTACCGCATCCGTTATACGCTGATTTGCCTGATGCGGGATAACGATATCGATATCCTCGACCTTGTATCCCGCCTTTTCGACCATCTCGGCAGAGATGTCCGCCATCGACCGGACCGCAACCTTGAAAAGCTCATTGCCCTTCATCTTAAAGAAATGCTCGCGGTCGTCTATGGTTTTGTGCGTCGTACCAAGCTTGGTCCCGCCGCCCGGGGCATACAGCTGCTCCTCGTAGCGGCCGTCCGACTTGATCTTGGTCGCGAGTATTCCCTTTCCTTCCGGTACGGGCCCGATCACGGCGGCTCCCGCTCCGTCGCCGAATATTACGCAAGTCCCGCGGTCCGTGTAATCGACGTATTTGGTCAATACCTCGGCACCGATGACGAGCGCATAACGGATCTGGCCCGTGCGGATCATCGATTCGACCATCGTCAGACCGTAAAGAAATCCGGAGCACGCGGCGAAAATATCCATTCCGGCGGCGTTCGTCGCGCCGATCTGAGCCTGGATCAATGCTCCCGTCGACGGCATGATCTGGTCCGGCGTGGTGGTCGCACAAACGATAAGGTCAATATCGGTCGGCTCCAGCCCCGAGCGCTCCAAGGCCTGCAACGCGGCTTTCGATCCGAATTGCGATGTGTATTCGTCGTCAGCAGCCTTATGGCGCCGCTTGATACCAGTACGCGAAGTTATCCATTCATCGTTGGTATCGACCATCTTCTCCAGATCGGCATTCGAAAGAATACCTGCCGGATAAGCGTGCCCCATCCCGATGATTCCCGCATTCTGTCCTGTCATTAAGTTTGAATTAGAACTCAAAATTTCTAAAATTTCAAAACTCTATTCAGTTTCTTTGACGTCGATTATTTTACGGCCCTTGAACATACCGGTCTTAGCGTCGATGCGATGCGGCACCTTGGCTTCGCCGGAATCTTTATCAAGATAGAATTGCGGAGCTTTCAGGGCATCATGAGCACGTCGGGTGCGGGTGCGCGAGTGTGAATGTCGTCGTTTTGGATTTGGCATTAGTACCTCAAATTAATTTGCCGCAAAGGAGACATAGCGTGCCTCATGCGGCTATCTAAAATCTTTTAGGGCCGACCATCTCGGATCGATCTCGTTCTCAATACACTTACAATCTAACAAATTCCGGTTTGATCCGCACTTTGGACACAAACCCTTACAATCTGCGGTGCAAAACAGCTGGTCCGGCAACGCTAGGAGTATCTGTTCTCTTATGACCTCAGCGAGATCGATACGGCCATCTATCGCAACAGCGACGTCGAGATCTTCGGCTTCGAGAGCAAGCTCGGCATCTGAAGGAGCGTCCGAAGGGTCGACGAAAATATCATCGAACGTAATGTCCAGCGGATACTCGACCGGAACGAGACATCGAATGCAGGCGATCTCAGTCTCGGCGGTTATTGTGCCGCGGACGTGGACCTTGTCGTCCACTATCTCTGTCTCGCCTTTGAGATCAACAGCGCTTTTTAGTTCGACGCCGTCGACATCGAGCTCCATCTCGCCGGGCTCCAACGTCAGTTTGATCGCTTTCGGCCGGATCACAACGTTTGCCAATTCGATGATCATTGTCAATAGTGCACGTATTGCGATCGGCCGAGCCGAAAGCAAAACGTTTATTATAGCCTCTCAGGCTTGTGTGTCAAACAAATAGGGCTCACAAAGCTGCCGACCCGACGGCCTCGTCGACGCCGTTGAATCCACGTTCGCGTAATATCTCGGCGAGACCGGCATTAATATCTCTCGCAAACGAAGGGCCGCGGTAAACGAATCCTGTGTATACCTGCACCAAGCTCGCTCCGGCCGCGATCTTGTCGAACGCGTCCTGGGCACCGAATATTCCGCCGACGCCGATGACTGGCAGTTTCCCTTTTGAGTGTCGATGGATCGTTGATATTACCGCAGTCGAGCTCGCTGTCAGCGGCCGTCCGCTTACGCCGCCTTCGCCAAATCGGCTGACGTGAGGCGTAACCAGGCCTTCGCGGGAAACTGTGGTATTCGTGGCAATAAGTCCGGCGACGCCCTTTTGCATGCACGTATCCACGACAGCTTCGATCTGGTTTTCAGACAGGTCGGGAGCGATCTTAATGAGCAGTGGTTTTGCTCCCATTTCACGATTCCTTTTCTGCAGGCTGGCAACGAGTGTCTCGAGATGATCGGCATCCTGCAGCCGTCGGAGTTCGGGCGTGTTCGGCGACGAAATATTTACGGCGATGTAATCAGCGACCGGATGCATTATCTCGAAGCACTTCAAATAATTCTCAACCGCCTGATCGATCGGTACTTGCTTATTCTTTCCAATATTGACGCCGACGACGCAGGTTCGCTGTTTTAGGTTCCGCAGTCGCTCAGCGACCGCTACGGCTCCGTCGTTGTTAAAACCCAGACGGTTGATCAATGCTTCATCAGCGGGCAGTCGAAAAAGACGCGGCTTCGGATTTCCCGGCTGAGGGTTGAACGTCACCGTTCCCACCTCAACAAAACCGAATCCGAACTCGGCAAGGCGTTCGACGACCAATCCATTTTTATCAAATCCGGCGGCCATCCCGATCGGACCAGAAAAGCTCAGGCCAAAGCGTTCTACGCTGCTCGTCGTCTCAATCGCCATGCGTCCCAGGATGGCGGTCAGCGTACTCTCCGCGCTACGCACCCCCGTGTTCTCCGGCTTGCCTTCGATTATTCGCTGTACGAACGCGGCTACTGAATCAATAGTGATGTTGCGCGGGGATTTCTCCACAAACTCGGGCTGCTTGCCGCCAAAATGCCGCCAATGATTTTCCGACGTCTCGATCATCCCGGATGGCGCAAAGAACTGCTCCACCACGTCGCGGTATCCTTGCGGCGCTAGGGTTGC